>DMCT01000024.1:1230-2862 GCA_003446665.1 Synergistaceae bacterium | reverse complement strand
TTGCCGGACTCCTCGAACTGGTTGAAGGCCACCACGTTGTCCCGGGCTCGCCTGAGCTCCCAGGTCTTGTCGAAGATCTCCTTCACGTTGCTCTCGCTTCCGGGGGTAGCGATCACCTCGCCCGCCACCGTTTTGAGCCATTCGAACCGCTCGCGGCTCATGCCCTCGGGAAGGATGGCTATGGACTCGCACCCCAGAAGCTGGGAATTATAGGCGCCGCCGCGGCAATAGTTGCCGGTGGACGGCCAGATGGCCTTCTGAGTGGTCGGATCGAACTGGCCCGTCACAAGCCTCGGCACAAGACACCCGAAAGTGGCTCCCACCTTGTGGGCTCCCGTGGGAAACCATTTCCCCACAAGCGCCAGGATCCTGGCCTCCACGCCCGTAAGCTCGGGCGGCAGCTCCATAAAATTGACTCCCCCGTAAAGCCCCCCTTGCATCACGGGCTCGTTCTTCCAGGTAATACGAAACAGATTCAGCGGGTTTACGTCCCACAGGCCAACGTTTTTAAGCTGATCCCTGATCTTTTGCGGGATCTTCCCCGGGTCCTTCATCTGTTCGAAGGTGGGTATTACGACATTCTTTTCTTTTGCCCTTTCGACGGCTCGCCTGAGGCCTTCTTCATTGACGGTCAGATCGATCAACGCCAACAACTCCCTTTCTGTCGTTTTCGCTTTATCTTATTTCGGAAGAACTAGAGCTCATAACCCCCGTAGAGGGGAAACTCCCGGCACAGCTCGCGAACTTCCTCCCTGACACGTTTCAGTGTTTTTTCGTCATCGATGCTGGAAGCCACCTGGTCCATCCAGTCCGCCAGCTGCCTCATCTGGTCGGGACCGAAACCGCGCGTGGTTACCGCCGGTGTGCCGACCCGTATCCCGCTGGTGACAAAGGGGCTCCTGGTCTCAAAGGGTATGGTGTTCTTGTTGACTGTGATTCCCGCCTCATTCAGGGCCGTCTCGAAGTCCTTTCCGGTTATGCCCCGATCGGTAAGGTCCAGCAGCAGCAAATGGTTGTCGGTGCCGCCGGAAACACAGCGGAAACCCTTCTTGGACAGTGCTTCGCCGAAAACCTTGGCGTTTTCTACAATTCTCTTCTGGTACTCCACGAACCCGGGCTTGAGGGCCTCCTCGAAGGCAACGGCCTTGGCCGCAATCACATGCATCAGTGGCCCGCCCTGCATGCCGGGGAAGAGGGTCTTGTCTATCGCCTTGGCGTATTCCTCCCGGCACATGATCATTCCGCCCCTTGGTCCGCGCAGCGTCTTGTGGGTGGTGGTCGTCAGAAAATCGCACCAGGGCACAGGGTCCTTGTGGACGTCAGCGGCAATCAGACCGGCGATGTGGGCAATGTCGAACATCAGATATGCTCCCACCTCATCGGCTATTTTCCTGAAGCGTTCGGCGTCGATCTCCCTGGGATAGGCGCTGGCGCCGCAGACAATCATCTTCGGTTTGTGCTCTTTCGCAAGTCGCTCCACCTGGTCGAAATCTATGGTTTCCGTATCTTTCGTGACACCGTAATGGACGACATTGTAAAGCTGACCCGAGAAATTGACGGGGCTCCCGTGTGTGAGATGACCCCCGTGGGACAAGTCCATGGCCAGGATGGTATCTCCCGGCTTCAGGCAGG
>DMCT01000024.1:0-1050 GCA_003446665.1 Synergistaceae bacterium | reverse complement strand
TAAACGGCCATGTTGGCCTGTGATCCGGAATGGGGCTGAACGTTCACATGGTCGCAGCCGAAAAGCTTTTTCGCCCTGTCCCTGGCCAGGTTCTCGGCCCTGTCCACCACCTCGCAACCGCCGTAGTAACGCTTTGCCGGGTATCCTTCCGCGTACTTGTTGGTGAGCACCGACCCCATAGCGGCCAGTACCGCGGGCGAAACATCGTTCTCCGAGGCTATGAGCTCGATTCCGTCTCGTTCTCTCGTAAGTTCCGCTTCGATGACCTCCGCTATTTCCGGATCCGTTTGTCTCAGACACTCAAAAGAATTTCTGAACATCGCGTTCCCTCCCGATCCTCGGGTGGACCTGTATGGGATGATCCCTCCACCCGGTTTCTCTTTCATGCGTTTTATTATCTCAGATCCCGAGCCTGTCCCCCAAAACCTTTCTGAGTTCTTCGAGGTCCGCGTTCACCACCACGGGTCCGCCGACGGACTTTTTGGCCCCTTCGATGTCCTTGAGGCCGTTCCCGGTGACGATCACGGCGACCCGTTCGTTCTTTCCGATAAGTCCCTGCTCCGCCATTTTCCGAAAACCCGCAAATCCGGTAACGCCGGAGGGTTCCCCGAATACTCCAGTCGAACGGGCCAGTTCGGGGATAGCCGAGAGGATCTCGTCGTCCGTAACGGTGATCATTTCGCCGAAGCTTTCCCTCGCAGCCCTTAGGGCTTTGGCCCAGTTCCGCGGAGATCCCACCGAGATGCTGTCGGCCACGGTCTGTGCGGGGGCAAACTCTACCCTGTCAGAGCCATTCCTGAAGGCCTTCCAGATGGGGGCCGCGCCTTCGGCCTGGACCCCGACGATCCTGGGAATTCGATCGGTGATCCCCAGGCGAAGAAGATCAAAAAAGCCTTTATAAAGACCACTTACTATGCATCCGTCACCCACTGAGACGAAGACCACGTCGGGAAGATCCCATCCCAGCTGCTCGGCCACCTCCATGGCGCAGGTTTTCTTGCCTTCCACCAGGTATGGATTGATGGCGCAGTTGCGGTTGTACCAACCCCA
>DMCT01000074.1 GCA_003446665.1 Synergistaceae bacterium | reverse complement strand
AACAACGGCACAGTCTTCGTCCTCGACATGGGCAAACCCGTCAGGATAAAGGACCTGGCCGAAGACCTTATCCACCTCTCGGGCTACCAGCCCTACGACGACATCGACATAGTCTATACTGGTCTTCGCCCGGGAGAGAAACTCTTCGAGGAGATCTTCACCGCCGAGGAGGGCACCACTACCACCACCCACTCCAAGATCTACGTCGCCAACCAGGGTGAGATCGGCGAGGACTTTTCCCTCCAACTCGAGCACTTGCTGAAGACCGCGGCGAAGAACGACCGCGACGAAATATTCCGCACCATCAAGCAGATGGTCCCGGCTTTCATGAGCGAACGGCTGATGTCGAAAAACGTAACGACTTTGGACAAAGGGGAACCTTCGTGAGAAAAGGGATCTACCTTTTCCTGAAAAGAGCAATGGACATATTCGGGGCCCTGTTCGGGCTCATCTTCCTGAGCCCCCTGTTCCTGATAACAGGTCTGCTCGTTAAGAGCAAACTTGGAACCCCGGTGATTTTCCGACAGGAACGGGCCGGGAAGAACGGCAAGCCTTTTATTATCTGCAAGTTCCGCACCATGACCGACGAACGTAACGAAGATGGCAACCTGCTCCCCGACGAAAAGCGCCTGGCCAGGTTTGGGGCTTTCCTGAGGAGCACCAGCATCGATGAACTGCCGGAACTCTGGAACGTCCTCAAGGGCGAAATGAGCCTTGTGGGGCCGAGGCCTCTTCATATCCGATACATTGAGCGGTATTCAGCCGAGCAGAAAAGACGTCTCGAAATAAGACCGGGTATGACTGGCTGGGCCCAGGTCAACGGACGCAACGCCCTTTCCTGGGAAGACAGGTTTAAAATGGACGTATGGTACGTGGATAACAGGAACCTGTGGCTTGATATCCGAATTCTTCTACTGACAATGCTCAAGGTATTCAAACGGGAAGGCATTTCGGGAAAAAACCATCCCACAATGGAAGAATTCGATGGGAGCGATTGGATAATATGAATGTCCTTTTGACTAGCTCCGGAAGACGAACAAGTCTTCTAAAGGCCTTCAAAGAGGCCCTTTCCCTTTACGATGGCTCCGTGTTTGCCGGTGATATGGATGGCCTGGCTCCAACTCTTTTTCTTGCAGACAAGGCTTTTAGACTCACACCTGTGCAGGATGATGGTTACTTGGATTTGCTGCTCGAAATGGTAACTGAAGAAGAGATCCAATTACTGGTTCCCACAATTGATACCGAACTTGAGGTTCTCTCGAAAAACAAAGACCTATTTTTGAAAAGGGGCTGCACACCTTTAATTAGCAGTCCGAGAACGATTGAGATCACATTTGATAAATGGGAGACAGTAAACTATTTTGCATCTCAGGGAATTGAAGTCCCAGCTTCCTGGATACCAGGGGATCTTAACCTTTTCGAATTACCCGAAGATCTTTTTATCAAGCCTCGTCAGGGGAGTGCCAGCCAACATACTTACAAAGTAAATAAATCTGATCTTCCAAAATATCTTGATTGGGTGCCCAATCCTATCATTCAGGAAGAGCTGAAAGGGCCTGAAATAACAGTCGACGCTTTGCTGGATTTTTCAGGAGAACTTCTTCATTATGTACCTCGTATAAGGATACGAACCCTTGCAGGCGAATCGATCCAAGGACAGACAATAGATGACAGTGAAATAAGACCTTGGCTATGTAATGTTTTTGAAGCCTTGAGTTATTCCGGCGCAGTTGGACCCATAACCATGCAATACTTTCATACGAAACGCGGACCGGTTTTAACAGAAGTAAATCCCCGTTTCGGAGGAGGTTTCCCCCTGGCACATGCCGCTGGAGGTCATTACCCGAAGTGGATTATCCAGATGCTTAACGGAGAGAAAGTTGAGCCTAGGATTGGGGAGTATAAAAAAAACTATTTCATGACAAGGTACTACGATGAAATTTTTTCAGAGAACAGGGCGTTCTGAATGAGTGTAATCGTCTTCGATATGGATGATACTCTTTATCTTGAAAGAAATTTCGTTATAAGTGGATTCAGGTCCGTCTCAAAATATATTGATGAGAGGACAAATCTTACAGGGGAGACCTTATTCGAAGAATTAGTTACAGATTTTGAGAACGGGATACGGTCAAGGAATTTTGACTTGCTACTTTCAAGACATCCTGAACTCGAACAAACCTTAAAGGTTGACGATCTTGTTCACCACTATAGAAACCACGAACCCTCAATAAACCTGATGCCAGAAGCGGAAGAAATGCTCAGAATGCTTAAATCAAAGGGTTACACTCTGGGAATAATCTCTGACGGGCATCTGGAAACACAAGCCAGGAAAATTCGATCACTCGGCTTGCAATCAATTATGGACATCATTGTTTTAACTGATATTTGGGGAAGGGATTTTTGGAAACCTCATATAAGAGCTTTTGAAAAAATTGAAAACGTTCACGGATCAAATGGAGATAGTTACATTTATGTCGGTGATAACCCTACAAAAGACTTCAAACCGGCAAAAAAACGTGGTTGGAAAGCGATACGTTTGAAAATTCCTGGGCAATTACATTACCTTGAAGAACCAGCCAGCGCCGAGGACGAACCTGAAATAGAATGCACTTCTTTCGAAGAACTTGGATTTTTTCTTTTGCAACAAGATCAATAGGAGGCTTGCATGAAAAATAACCGTATCTACCTCTCCCCTCCCCATATGACAGGCCGGGAAATGGATTACATAAGGGATGCATTCGAGTCGAACTGGATCGCTCCCCTCGGCCCGCACGTGGATGCCTTCGAGCAGGAGATGGCATCCTACATCGGCGTAAAAGGGGCACTAGCCCTATCTTCCGGCACGGCTGCCATTCACCTGGGGCTCAAACTGCTTGGAGTGTGCCCTGAAGACACTGTCTTCTGCTCCTCCCTGACATTCTCGGCCAGCGCCAACCCTGTCATGTACGTGGGCGCAACCCCCGTCTTTATCGACTCCGATCCCGGAACATGGAACATGTCCCCCGAAGCGCTGAAACTGGCCTTCGAGGCAGCAGAAAAGGAAGGCAGGCTCCCAAAGGCCGTCATCGTCGTAGACCTCTACGGCCAAAGCGCCGACTACGACCCCATCATCGGGATCTGCGACCACTACGGCGTGCCTGTTCTCTCTGACGCTACGGAGGCACTGGGCGCCACATACAAGGGCAAGAAGTGCGGATCATTGGGCAAACTGGCAGCCCTCTCCTTCAACGGCAACAAGATCATCACTACCTCCGGCGGCGGGATGCTCGTCTCCGACGACGAGGAGATGATCGCAAAAGCACGCTTCTGGGCGACCCAGGCACGCGACCCGGCCCCCTGGTATCAGCACAGCGAGGTCGGCTACAACTACCGCCTCAGCAACATCCTGGCCGCCGTCGGCAGACCGCAACTGGAGGAGATCGAATCACGGGTAATGCGCAGGCGTGAGATATTCGACAGGTACAAAGTGGGCCTCGGCTCCATCACGGGTGTATCCTTCATGCCGGAGGCACCCTACGGCCGGGCCAACCGCTGGCTCACAGTCATAACCATTGATCCTGAGATTACCGGCCTGAAACCCATGGACATTATTCAGGCTCTGGAGGAACACAACATCGAATCCAGACCGGTGTGGAAACCCATGCACCTCCAGCCTGTGTTCAGGGAATACCCCTTCTTCACTGCCGAAAAGGAGAAACCATTTGGAGAGACCGCCTTCGAAACCGGCCTCTGCCTGCCGTCGGGAACGAGCCTGTCTCAAATAGAACA
>DMCT01000138.1 GCA_003446665.1 Synergistaceae bacterium | reverse complement strand
GAGGCGGTGCTCATGCCCGCACCGGTTAAAACCACCGTGTTTTTTTCAACAAGATGGGCGGCGATGCGTTCTGTTATCTTCACGATGCGTCACCTCCTCGAAGAGTGTATCACGCGGGCGGTCTTTCACGGCCCATAAACACCAGTGCGACTCCGAAGAGGATGACCGCCATGGCGCCCAGGGCTACCACCGAGAATTTTTCGCCGGCAAAAAGCACCCCCAAAACGGTGGCAGTGACGGGGTTTACCAGGGTGTAGCTCGTTGCCAGGGCGGGTCGTACGTTTTTGAGCAGCCAGCGGTAAAGGGATACGCCGATGACGGAGGCGAAAATCACGAGGTGCAATATACCCCAGGCCGCCTTTGGCGTCACATGCTCCATCCTCTCTTCCGCGAGAAGGGACAAAAGAAGCAGTATGGCCCCGCCGGAAAGCATCTGCGCCGCGGTGGCCATGGGTCCGTCAAGCCAGGTCATTCGACGGCTCAGGGCCGAGCCGAGCCCCCAGCTTGCGGAACCTCCAAGGATCCAGATCACTCCCGGGAGGTTCCCGCTGACGCCTTTTTCCAGGTTCAAAAGCGCTACGCCCAGGATGCCTGTTACCAGGCCGGCCCATTCGACCCGGTTGGGCAACCTTTCCCATATCCCGGCGAAAAGAACGGTCCACAGCGGAACAGTGGCCATGAGGACGGCCGCCAGGCCCGATGCCACCCATTGCTGTCCCACCGTAAGCGCACCCGCTCCGCCGACGAAAAGTAAAGACCCTATCAGCGCGGACCCGGCCCACACTTTGGGGGAGACGTCTTTGGTCCCTTTTAGCCTCAGTATGACGTAGAGGATCCCTCCGCCGCCGAGAAAGCGGACGGCGTTCAAGAGAAAGGGCGGGAAGCTTTCCAGCGCGAAGCGATTTGCGAGGAAGACGGAGCCCCACACGGCGTAGAGGACCAAAAGGATCGCCCATGCTTCTTTTTCGGTGTCTTTCGTACTTTTCAGGCGCGACTTTGAGTTCAAGCGGCGGATACCTCCAGCGTAAATATTGATCCCTTTATTGTACGCCAGAAATTTTGCAGGTGCCCCGCAGGTATATGGTCAGTTTAGGTCAATCTTTATAAACACTTTTTGGCTTCAAGAACGGTTTATTTCCCGGTCATGGCGTGCCTGAGCCTCGGCGCTACCCGTGCCGTAACGGCGGCTACGGCCGCGGCTTTGATCGCGTCGACGGCGACAAAGGGCAGAACGCCTATTTCAAGCACCTTTCCGAAGGAAACGGCCTTGCCGGCCACGAAGTTGAGGTTGAGGTAAAGCCCCACAGTACCGGCGAAATAGATGACCGCCGTTCCGATGGCGCAGGCGGCAAAGCATGTCAGGAAAGAGACCTTTTTCACTCTTTCGAGTACGTAGCCAATGACGAAGGATCCCGCTATGAAGCCGACGAGGAAACCGAAGGTGGGATGAAGTACAAATTGCGGCCCTCCCCCGCCGGTAAAAACGGGCAGCCCCACAAGCCCCATTCCCACGTAGAGGATCTGGGAAAGGGCTCCCCCGCGGGAACCCAAAAGGGTGCCCGAAAGATACACGAAAAGGGTCTGGAGAGTCATGGGAACCAGGGGAAAGGGAATGCGGATAAAGGCTCCCACGGCGGTGAGTACGGCAAAAAGCGCCGCGAGGGTCATTGTCCTGATGGGTATTTTCATGTAGAGGCCTCCTTTGTCAACCTGTTTTATATATGGTTGACGATTTGGGCCTATTATATCCCTTTCTTCATTTGCCACAAGGGGAACCTGAAGGCGCAGACTTTGGAAACATCCCTCACGGCCCGAACCTGAAAATAATGCCGGGCGAAAGGCTTGCCCGCTCTTTCGCCCGGCCTCGGTTTTTTCGAGTATCGCCTCTGTCCGCCCGTTTGGGGCATTGCGCTACACGGCGTCGACGATCTCCGCCGCAAGTCCGCTGAAGCCCGCCAGATATTCCCGGCGCTCCTTCCGCAGGGCGCCGATCATTTGAGCGTACTCGCTTCTGGTGTAGTGGGTGTAGGGATGGTACTGCTCCGGGTTTTCTATTTCAAGCGTCTCCGGTATCTCGCATCCCAGGATGTCGTCGTACTTCCATTTGATATTCTCAGTGAGGGCTCCCCTTATGGCCGCGAAGGTGACCTCCGGCGTCATGTTGACTCCGTCCCTGCCGCCTATCCTCCCTGTGTTCACTATGTAGCACCTGATGCCGGGGTTGTCCCTGAGAATCCTGAGCAGCCTGTTGCCGTTTACGTGTGGCCTGTCGACGATGAAAGGGTCGAAGCCCACCACTCTTTTAGCCTGCCCTACCCTCGAGGGATCGTCGGCGCTGGTTATGGTGGATTCGCCAAGCATGTAGAAAGCGGCGGCCTGTTCGGGCGATACCAGGCGACATATGGGCGGCGTGTCGTAGCGGCGCATGTTGAAAAGCAGGGCATCCACGTGGTCGAGGTCTATGCGGTCGGTGGTGTTGGGTATGGCCTTCCTGGGCACCACCGCGCGGCCATTGGTGGTAAGGGCATGGTTGTCGAAATCGATGTCTCCGTCGTCGTTGACCCAACAGTTTTCGATTATGGCCTCAGGCCGCCTGGCGGCTGCCAGAAGGGGCGGCTGCTTCGTCACGTTATCGGTCTTTATGTAAAAATTGTTTTCCGACCCCAGGGCCATCCCGTCGGCAAGGAGCAAGTTGATGTCGTCCTGCAGCACTTCCACCCCTTCAGGGTCTTTCAGTCCGTGGTCGGCGGTGGTGATGGTGGTCTTTCCCGTCCCCGAAAGCCCAAAGACGAGAACGCCCTTTTCCTCGAGCCCCTTGCCTGTTTTGACCCTGACTATCTTGCTTCCCGCGTGAAGTCCCAGGCCGTTCATCTCCTCTCGGGCCATGTGCATTGCAAGACGCAGGGTTGCCATCTTCGTCTCGCCGTAGTAATCGCTTCCGAGGATGTAAGTCACGTTGTGGCGGGGCATAACTATGATCTTTCTCTGGTGCCACTCGGGGACGGTTACGGTGACGATGTCGGCGGTGTCCTGGTCGGCCTCGGTGGAGAAATTCATGGCGTACATCTGCGCGATTCGCGCGTACCTGCGGGTCACGTACAGGTTTGCCCTCAGGGGTTGCTTGTCGTGGCTGCCTATCCTGCCGGTGACCCTTATCATCTGCTGCCACCTGAGGTAACCCCAGACCTGTTCCAGCAGAAAGAGCAGTTGCTCGTCGAACTCGTAGGCTATTTCCGTGAAAGCGGCGCTCCTCGATCTTATACGGGTCACGTAAAGCGGCGATCCCTGGTTGTTGGGGACGGCCTCGTGAGCGGCAAGAGCCGCCAGCTCCTCGGGCGTGACGTCTCGCAGCAGGCTCCGGCA
>DMCT01000048.1:2367-3350 GCA_003446665.1 Synergistaceae bacterium | reverse complement strand
CGGCGGGTGCGGTGCGCCCGTCCTTCAGGGGAGATTCAACGTGGCAAATTTCATCTCCCCCACTTGATGCCGGAGTGGCGGGTAACGTCCGAACCCGGCCGGAGGTTTTTCCGCAGGGCGGGTCGCTTTTTGCCAGGGTAAGCTCCCCCCCGAAACAGGCAAAAGACGACGCTCGTTACCTGGGCATGATCGAAAAGGGCTACCTGCTTTATGAAAACGACGGAAACCTGGTAATCGTCGACCCCCATGCCGCTCACGAGCGCATTCTCTATGAGCAGGCCCTTTCCCGCATAGCCGGCGAAAAGGGGAAAAGCCAGGGCCTTTCCGTCCCCGTCGCCCTGCCGCCCACATTGTCCGCCGCCGTTGCCGAGTACGCCGGGGCACTGGGAACCCACGGCTTTTCGGTGACCGAAACGGAAGGACAGGCGCGGCTTGAGGCGGTACCTGCCGTATCTGCCGATTTGGGCCTGGGTCCGGTTGAAACCCTGAGGACGGCTGTCGAAGCGCTCCAGGAATCGGGCGGGACAAAGACAGAACCACGGATGAGTGTCCGCTGGGCGCTTCTGGCATGCAAAAGGGCCGTGAAGCTGGGAGAAAAAATCGACGAACAGGAGGCTCTCAGGCTCTGGCGGGACCTTTTGGCCTGCGAGAAGCCCGGGGCGTGCCCCCACGGGCGTCCCACTTTCGTGACCTTCGACTCGGCGCGGTTCGATCGCCTTTTCGGGAGGGAATGAAATGGATTTCCCCCGCAGGATATTATGCATCATAGGTCCCACCGCCGCGGGCAAGACGGACCTCAGCCTCGAGATTGCCAGGAGCCTCGATTGCGAGGTCGTCTCCGTCGATTCGAGGCAGGTATACCGCCACCTCGACATCGGAACCGACAAGGTTTCGGAAACAATCAGGAAGGAAATTCCTCATCACTTGATAGATTTTTGCGATCCCGACCGCGTGTTTTCTGCGGCTGATTTCGTGGAGGCGGC
>DMCT01000048.1:0-2052 GCA_003446665.1 Synergistaceae bacterium | reverse complement strand
CCTGTGTCCGTTGTACCTTGGGTTGTACCGATGCCGGGAAAGCCTGCGGGAAAGAATAGCCCGCCGGGCAGCCGCACAGTTTGCCTCGGGCTTCGCCGACGAGGTGAAAGGGCTTCTTGAAATGGGTTACGATGAAACCTGTCCCGCCCTCCAGGGGTTCGGCTACAGGGAGCTCGTCATGTATCACAGGGGCCGGATATCCCTCGAGGAAGCCCTCGAAAGGGACATAAAAGCCACCAGGGCCTTTGCGAGACGGCAGATGACCTGGTTCAGAAAGTTCGCCCCGGCTCTGTGGTATGATGTTAGCCGTTCGGAAACCGACGAAATAACAAGGCAAGTGATGGTCCTTTGGGAAAACCAGTTGAAGGTGGTAAGGTTCCCTTAATCGTAAAGGCGGAACCCTCGGGTTTTTGCTTCGGAGTCAGGCTGGCCCTACAGAAGCTGGAAAGGGCCCTGGGGGAAAAGGGGCGCGTGTATTGCATAGGCGAACCCATCCACAATCCCCAGGAGACGGCCAGGCTCGAGGACCTGGGCCTGGTGATAGCAGAAAGCGTCGAGGAAATACCGGAAAACTCGGTGGTCTTCATAAGGGCCCACGGTCTGCCCGAAGAGAAGAAGAACCTGCTTAAAGAGCGCAATGTGCGGCTGGTGGACGGCACGTGTCCCTTTGTCCTTAACGTACAGGAAAAGGCCGCCCTCCTGGCGGCTGAGGGGTACGAAGTGGTCGTTTTGGGGGACGCCCTTCATCCCGAAGTCGAAGCCATAGCGGCTTCGGCCGAGGGGAAATCTGTCGTGGTGCCCCCGGGCGGAGACCTTCCACGGTACCTGGAAGGCTCCCGCATCGGCATCGTGAGCCAGACGACGCAGCGTCCAGGCGACCTTTCGGACCTCGCGTCGAAAGCGGCATTTGTCGGAAAGGAAATCAGAATTTACAATACGATTTGCGGTGCCACCGTCGAGAGACAAAATGCCGTCGAGAAAGTCGCGCCGGAAGTGGATGGTATGATTGTCATCGGCGGCAGAAACAGCGCCAACACGGGCAAGCTCTTCGACATAGCGCGAAGTTTGAACGAGCGTACCCTGTGGATAGAACAGGCGGGAGAAATCGACTGGAGGTGGTTGGAAGGAAAAGACAAAATCGGAATAGCCGCCGGAGCCAGCACTCCGGACAGGCTCATTCACGACTTAATACGGATGCTTGCAACAACGCAGGGCGTCAAGGAGGATGGAAGGTAAATGATGACGGAAGAACAAAAGAACGAAAGCACCGAAAACAGGCAGCAGACAGAACAGCCCCTGGCCGGGGAGGCCCTCGAGGCGAAGGCTGAAGAGGAAGAAACCATGGAAACCATGGAGGATATCCTCGAAAAGTACGAAGTGGAAGAAATGCGGCGCGGCAAGGTCTACGACGGAACGATAGTGGACGCTTCCGATGACGGCTGGCTTGTCGACGTGGGATACAAGTGCGAGGGCTTTCTGCCCCGACGCGAATGGTCCCACAGGGTCCTGGTCGAGAAAAAGGAGACGCCCGAAATAGGCGACAGCGTAAGGGTGCAGGTGGTGTCTTTCAAGCAGGGCGAGGATACCCAGTTACTTCTCAGCCGGTGGCGCAGCGAGTTCGACGACAGGTGGAGCGAAATAGAAAAAGCGGCCGGCGACAGCGGCGTGGTGCAGGTACGGGGCCTCAGGAAGGTAAAAGGTGGCCTCATCGTGGACTGCCACGGCATAGAAGGTTTCATCCCCATTTCCCACCTTGCCGAAGAAGGAAGGGGCATCAACCCCTCCAGGCTTGCCGACGAGACCTTCGACGCGAAGGTCATCGAGATGGATAGAAGGAAACGACGCCTGGTCCTTTCCCGAAGGGCAATTCTCGAGGAGGAGCTCGCCGGACAGAGGAACGCATTCTACGAAAACACCAGCGAGGGCGATGTCATGGAGGGAACGGTCACGACCATAACTTCCTTCGGCGTTTTCGTCAATCTCGGTCCCATAGAGGGCCTCGTTCATAACAGCGAATAATCCTGGCAGCGCAATGCCAGGCCCAGGGATGTC
>DMCT01000089.1 GCA_003446665.1 Synergistaceae bacterium | reverse complement strand
TATTGGCCCTGACGTGTATAAAACCTATGCATTTTCCATGTTCCGGTTTTTATTTTTTCACAGCTGTCCTCGACAACTGTTGTCTTGGTTCTTCTTTTACCATCATAAACAGCCCCTCTCGAGGTCCTCATACCCGGCGGGGCCGTTAGCTTTTTTATTTTCGACAGGATTTGTCCCCGCCGGGTACGAATGTTTCTGAAATTCCCACCTGATAGCTTATAATGTCACCGTATAAATTACGCCTTTTCCCCCTGTTACATCACTTATTCGTGTGAGAAGATTTTCATACGTACTCTTCATTACCGCTAACTTATCGAGAGCAAACTCTCGTGAGCCCGTATTCATAAAGGAGTTGCAAGACCTGATGAATAAACCAGTCAAATACGGCCTTATCCTGTTGTTGATTTTAATAGCCTTCGGAGCTGCAGGGGTGTGGTACCTGTCCTCCAGGGACGTTGGCACCGACTATGTAGCCCAAACGGCCAAAAACCTCACCAGAGACCGCCTGGGAGCAGAACTTTCCATCGAGGCTGTTTCCGGCAACCCGCTTACAGGTTTTACGGCCCAGTCCCTGGACCTTTCCCTTGAAGAAAGCACAATAATTACCGTTCGCGAGGTCAGGGTTCGGCTCGACCTTTTATCGCTGGTCAAAGGCTCGCCGCAAATACGTTCCGTAAAACTGGACGGCGCCGATGTGGACATCCACGAGCTCGCCAAGCTGGAGCTACGCAAAACCGATTCCGCTTCAGCGGTCCTTCCGGAGCTGACGTTCGGGTTTACCGACTGCACCGTGCGGTCAAAGGCCGGTGATTTCCTTCTGGAAGAAGGCGTCATAACCCTCGAACCGGGCAAATTTCAGGTAGAGTCCAGCCTCGAGTTCAAGGGGGTCCAGGCAAAAGGAGAGGCGTCTTTTCTTGCAGGCGAAGGGAAACTCTCACTTGTAAATCTCGACATGCGCATAGGGACGGGAAGGTTGGAACTTTCTGGAGACCTTTTCCCCGAAGTGGACGCCGGCGGAACCCTTACCGACATGGAGATGGAGACCCTCGTGCGGCTATGGCCCATGCTGGGTAACAATTTCTCAGGCCCTTTCTCTACCAATATCAAGGCCTCCGGCAGTTGGCCCGACGTGGGCTTACGGGGCAATATAGCCATAGACAAGGGCACGATCTACGGTATTTCCCTTCAGGGCGCAAGGTCGTCGTGGTGGTTCCGCGGTGAAAAGCTCTGGTTTGAGGAAATCTCAGGTTTAGCGAACGGGTCTTCAATATCCGGAGCCGTAGGGCTCGTTTTCCGTGGCTTGCCGCCTGAAACACACCTCAAGCTCGCAAGCACGGAGGTAAATATTGACACATGGAAAAAGTCCTTTCCCTGGCTTTCTTTCGCGGCGGGTACGCTGGAATCGCTAGAAATCGACCTGGTGCGTTCCAAGGGCTTACTCACTGGACCCGTCAAGTTTTCGGCGCCTTCCATGGAAATCACGAAGCAACCCCTTGAGGACGTCAAGGCTTCTCTTCTACTTGGCGAAGACGGCAGGGTTAAAGTCGACATGACCGGAAAGTGGCTCGGTGCTCCGGTGAACGCAAAGGGGACAGTACAACTTACGGGCGAGGTCCCCTCTTTGGATCTCACAGTTACGGGCAATAGCCTGCCCCTACACAAGGCATCGTCAGTTTTTTCTTTGGAAAGCCTGGCCCTCCAGGGGGATGCCGAAGGTACGGTACGGATACTTGGAAAGGCAAATTCCCCCAATTTTGAGGGGGACCTGCGGTCGAAAAAGATCCGGGTGATGGAAGAGGTGGTAAACTCGCCCCGCATTGCCTTTTCCTACGACGGAAAAAGCTTCACCATGAAAAGCTTTTCAGCAAATTGGCGAGGTTTGCCGATAAAGGGTTCCGGTACGGTATCCGGCATCGGCACCGAAAAAGCTTCGTTAAATCTTTCAGGAACGACAGACAAGGTAAAGGCATCGGTTTTTACGGGCTTACTACCGGCTCTTTCAGGTACCGAACCCGCGGGTGAAATAGAGACCAAATGGAAACTGTCGGGGCCGGCACAAAAACCGTCACTTGCACTGGACATCAATTCGCCGGATTTGACGTTGCCCGGATCGGTGGTGCTCAAAAACGTGGCCGCTTCCGCGTCGTTTTCGATTCCGCCTCAAAAGGATGAGATTGGCCTCAAGGTCGAAGCCAGGGCCGACTCAGCTGCGTACGGTGATTTTTCCATGACCGAACTGACAGGAAAGTTTGCCACCGGAAAGGACCTTTTGCGCGTGGATGATTTTTCCGGAAAAATCCTTTCAGGAAACCTGAATGCCTCCGGGATTATTAACTTTGCGAAGGAAAAAGGCGGTACACCCCTTCTCGACCTTGAAGGCAAGCTTACCGGCGTTGACCTCGAGACCTTTTCCAAAAAGGATTTCCCCTTGTCCGGGCAGGTTAGCGGTTCGTTCAAGGTTGCCGGACCGCTTGACGGACCAGCCGTCACGTTCGAGGCCGAGTCTTTCGAACTCTCGATCGGGGGATACATGTTGAAATCGGCGGCCGCTTCGGGAACCGTGGACAAGGAAGGAATAACCGTAGACGCTTTTTCGGCGGCCATAGGTGAAGGGACGCTCAAGGGAAAGGGTTTTGTCTCCTTAAGCGGGGAAAGTCCTTCTGCGAATTTTTCGGTTACAGGCACCGAGCTTGATTTGGCATACCTTACCCGTGAGGTGAAAGCGGCGAGAAATGCAGGTGTTGAAGGAACCGTAGACGTAACCCTGAAGGGAACGCTGGCCGAAGGGGCCTTGTCCGGCGCCGGCGAGGTCTTCGCCGAAAGGTTTTCCGTCTATGGTTTTACCGCAGAGGACCTGTACGCCCCGGTAAGCCTCGAAGGCATGCTCGCAAAAATAGAAAGAGCAGAGGGTTCGGTCTTCGACGGGGCCTTGGCAGCCAATGTCACCCTTGACCTGGGAACGAACGTCTGGAAGGTAGACGCAGAGGTGTCGGGCTTTGACATAGCCAAGGCGGTGGGCGAGGCTTTCGATATCGGCGGCCGGGTTACAGGAACGGGGACACTAAAAGCGACTATCGAACACGGCAAGTCTCAGGCCATGCCTTTGACCGGACGGGGGCGTTTCACCGCCACGGAGGGCGAGATTTCGGGGTTCAAGGCCGTGGACGCCTTGACCGCGGCCTACGGGGGCACGGGAATCCGGTACAACCGTGCGGATTCCCATTTTTCGCTGGGAGGCAACATGCTCACGCTGATGCCTGGAAGCCGTATCACGGCGCCGCCGGGCGACCCCCTTTACAGGTACATGATGGTAGACGGACCCCTCGGGTTTTCCTCGAATCTCG
>DMCT01000118.1 GCA_003446665.1 Synergistaceae bacterium | reverse complement strand
CCGTAAAACGTGCACGCCGCTTTCGAAAAAATATGCTCTTCAATGAGCCTGTCGGCGGAATCGCTCGTAAGGTGCGGGACATCGCCGGGGATTACCAGCACATGATCTAACTTGCCGAGCCAGTCCCGAGCGCAAATGACGGCATGACCAGTTCCGTTTTGCCTGTTCTGAACGCAGATTTTTACGGCGGGCCAGTTTTCGGCCAGGTAATTTTCCACAACTTCCCTGCCATGTCCTACGACCACGCAAGACTCGCTTATCGTCGAGCTTGCAAGGTTTTTAAGAACATACCACAAGAGGGGCTCTTCCAGGACGGGAAGCATGACTTTGGGCGTTTCGCTTTTCATCCGCGTCCCCTTGCCCGCGGCCAGGACCAATGCCCCTGTCTTTTCAAGCGTCATCCTCGCCACCTTCTTTCCGTATCTTTTTAAGGCAGAAGGCCAATACACTCTACTACAAGCTGTGCCTTTTCGGCAAAAAAACGCAAAATCGGGGGAAGCGCAGGCTTCCCCCGGACCAAGGCTATTGGCTGGGGTGGCTGGATTCGAACCAGCGATCGCGGATCCAAAGTCCGCTGCCTTGCCAGCTTGGCTACACCCCAGTGCAAGCGCAGCAATTATAGCCTTTACTGCCCCCACCGTGTCAAGGCGAATCGACAGACCCCAGGCGGGTCGTTGCCCTCAATCCGGATTGTAGGTTGTGCCGTTTCATTCGCAAAGTTCCACGAATTATTATATACTCCCTTTTAGCGAGCAATTAGTTCGACACTGGGGGATATCGTGAATGTGGACAGTCGAGGAAGCAAGGGAACGTCTGAAAAGTTACGGTGCCAAGGTTACCATACAGCGCCTGGGGATACTCAAACTTTTGGAAAACCGCAAGGACCATCCTCCGGCGGAGCGCATCTACAGCGAAATGCGAGAATACTTCCCCACCATTTCCTTTGCCACGATTTACAGCACAGCCCAGCTTCTCCAGGACGCGGGGCTTATGCAGATAATCACCATAGACGGGAAACGCGTGTTTTTCGACCCTAACCCTGAAGTTCACGGACATTTCCGTTGCGAGGGTTGCGGCGAAATCTTCGATTTCCCCGTCGAGGGAAAAATCGTGGACGAGCTCAAAAGCTGCGCCGCCCACAACGTCTCGAGGGTCCAGCTTTATTTGTACGGCCTTTGCTCACAGTGCGCGGAAAAAGTGGAAGCAGGTTCCGGCCGGGACTGATTGCTCTCCATGAACGTCGTCTGGCTGGCTCTGGCCTTTGTTTTTGTAGCTTGTAGCATTGCAGGGATCCTCGCAGGAAGAAACAAGGGAGCCGGAATCACCTTTTTTTTTGTGTTTTTTTTCTCCTTTTTGGCACTTTCCGCCTTCGCTCTTTTCCAAGTATCCTCCTGGGCGGCTTTCGTTCTTGCCGTGCCCATCCTTCTTTTTGCCGTCATTTTGATCGGAGGCCGCCCTAAGGAAAAGGGCGAAACTGAAGAAACGAAAGCCGGTGACGCCAAAAAATGACAGTAACTTTCAGAAAAGCCGCAGCGGTTTTTGTTCTTCTTTTTCTTTTCTCTATCGTTTATGGGGAAACCGCCTGCGTCCTCGCTGGCGGCGACCCGTACCGCATTGTGCTTGAGGCTTTTCCCGGCGGTGACATAACCGTCCATAGCGAGAGGGCGGGCGTCGTCAGGCTGGGCAAGGTGCTCTCGGTGCCGTCGTCCACGAGATGGCCGGCTTTCACGGCCTCCAGGTGGGGGAATCCGGGCACTGTGGTAGCAACGGCCGTCAACGCCCTGCACATTCTGGTCGATATCGAAAAAGGAAGAGGCAGGATCGTAAGCATTTTGCCAGGGGGAACTTTTGCCCCGGCGGCGGGCGAAACCGCCTTTTTCCTTACTGACATCCCCCCGGGACGCGGCATATTCGGAGCCTGGGCACCTACCGTCGGAAGCAAGGTGATATGGGAGGAAAGTCAAAACCCCGCAATTATTGTCGTTCCCGAAGAAACGCCCTGGTTCGTCGAGATAGAAAACCGTCCCGGCGGGCGTATCACCGCCTGGACAGGTTCCGGGCCCATCGTCCTGGGACGCGTGGCGAGGCCGGTAGCCGGATGCGGACGTTTCGGAGGTACCCAATTCCAGGAGGTCGGCAGGATAAGGGCCAATCACCCGGGCGTAATCGACGTAAGCACCTCGCGGGAAGGTTTCGTGGGTGGCTTCCAGATCCTTCCGCTTGAGCATGCCGAGTCACCGGAAATGAGCAGTGCCTGGAAGCTCTCCCAGTGGCTGGTAGCGGCCCCAAAACCTGGTGGTTTCGTCGGCCGAAAGCCCCTTTTTTCGTCGGGCTTCGTCCCCGGCCCCTCGAAGGAAGAGAAATTATGGGATGTCTGGTCCACCTACGGACGGAGGTCGCTGGTGCTGGCAAGAATCCTCGGTGGACCCTGGCAATGGATGCCCGAGGCCACGGGACGAAACGACACCGCGCTGAAAGACATCACCCATCTCAGGCTTTATTTCCCCTTCACGGAGGAACCACAAAAAGCGGCCGGTTCTGACTGACGCGGCCGCTTTTTGCTTTTTATTCCACTGTAACGCTTTTTGCCAGGTTCCTGGGCTGGTCTATTTCCCTGCCGAGAATCCTGGCCACGTGGTAAGCAAGAAGCTGCAAGGGCAGGACCGTCAAAAAGGGACTGAATTCCTCGTCGGTCCAGGGAACTTCCATCATTGCCTCGGCGTGTCTTTTCACGAGAACGTCGCCTTCTGTGCAAACACCTATTATCGGAGCGCACCTCGCCCTGGCTTCCTGTATGTTCGAAAGGGTCTTTTCGTACATGCTGTCTTTCGGGCATACCACCACGACGGGGACCTGTGGTTCCAAAAGAGCTATGGGCCCGTGCTTCATCTCACCCGCCGCGTAGGCTTCGGCGTGTATATAGGAAATTTCCTTGAGCTTGAGGGCCCCTTCGAGGGCGACGGGGAAAGACACGCCGCGACCTATGAAAAGAAAGTTCGACCGGTCGGCGTACCTTTCCGCAATGGGAATTATGTCCTTTTCTCTTTCGAGTACTTTTTCAACCTTGTACGGGATCTGGAGAAACTCCGTCGCAAGGCGTTCTTCCTCGTCGGCGTTCACAGTTTTCCTGAGGCGGCCAAGGTAAAGGGCCACCAGAAACAGTGTGGTCACCTGCCCTGTAAAGGTCTTGGTGGCGGCGACTCCGATCTCGGGTCCGGCCTTCAGGAGAAGAACGCTGTGCACCTCCCTGGCCAGCGTAGACCCGGGAACGTTTGTTATGGCAAGACAATGGGCGCCGTCAGCCCTGGCCTTTCTCTGAGCGGCCAGCGTGTCGGCTGTTTCTCCCGACTGGGAGACGAAAACAGCCAGCGTATTCTGATCGCATTTGACCCTGCGATACCTGTATTCCGAGGCTATGTCGACTTTGACATCCAGGTCAGTCCACCGCTCGAAGGCCCTTTCCGCCACCAAAGCGGCATAATAAGATGTGCCGCAGGCGACTATGTGCAGGCGATCCCAGCGCGACGCGTCCTCGGCGGTCCAGTCCAGTTCTTTTGACAGGTCCACCGTGCCTCCCGAAACGCGGCCCTTGAGCGTGGATCTCAGGACCATCCCCTGTTCGTGGATTTCCTTGTGCATGTAATGGGCGAAACCACCCTTTTCTGCCATAGCCACGTTCCATTCTACGAGGTCAACCGGCTTTTCAAGGAGCTTTCCCTGCCCGTCCCAAACGCGAAACCCCCCTGGTGTAAGTTCGGCCACTTCCCCTTCGTCGAGATAGACGGCCTTGCGTGT
>DMCT01000019.1:5146-5376 GCA_003446665.1 Synergistaceae bacterium | reverse complement strand
CTCTGGTCGAAAAGCTCAAAACCGGGCATTACGCCATCGCCTCCTTGTATATGTTCACGCAATCCTCAGTCGTCATCTCTCTGGGATTGTTCTCCATGGGCCTTGAAACGGCCATTGCTTTTTCCGCGAGACCTTCCAGACTTTCCGGCGTAATTCCGACATCGAGATCCTCGAGGGTGGCCGGAAGCTCCAGGTCGAAAACCAGTTCCTCCAGAACGTCGGCGCAAAGC
>DMCT01000019.1:3365-4992 GCA_003446665.1 Synergistaceae bacterium | reverse complement strand
CGGCCCGTTCAAAAAGCGGGTCGCTTTCGTCCTGGGCGTACCCGAGAAGCTCCGCGGCGGCGGCATATCGCTCGGGAGCGGCCTGGCAATTGTATCGCGCCACATACGGAATCAAAAGCGCGTTGCCCACACCGTGCCCCACACCGTATACCGCGCCAAGTGGATAGGAAAGAGCGTGACAGGCGCCGACGCCGGCATTGGCAAGAGCTATTCCACCGTAAAGGGCAGCCAGCATCATTTCGCTCCTTGCCTCGATGTCGCGCCCGTTTTTCACGGCGACCCTTATCCATCGTCCGATCCGGACCAGCGCTTCCTCCGCGAACATATCACTGAAAGGAGAAGCCTGGCGGCCTACATAGGCCTCGAGGGCGTGGATCAAAGCATCCATTCCAGTGGCAGCCGTTACCCCAGGTGGCATGGTTACCGTCAGTTCGGGGTCCAGGATGCTGTAATCTGGAAAGAGTTTTTCGTCGTTTATACCGCCCTTGAATCCGTCGCTTTTTCTTATGAGAACGGACGTAAAGGTTACCTCGGAGCCAGTTCCGGCTGTCGTTGGGATCATAATCTTGGGGACACCAGCCTTTTCGACCAGTCCAAGCCCCTGGTACCTGGCGGCCGATCCCTCGTTGGTCACCAAAACACCCACGGCCTTGGCCACATCCATGGAGCTCCCACCACCGAGCCCCACCACCAGGTCGCAACTTTTTTCCCGCGCGAGCTCGGCCGCCGCGTCGGTGGTCTCCACCGATGGTTCAGGTTCAACCTCGGAGAAAACCCACGTCTGGATCCCTGCGTTTTTAAGCAATTTCTCTATTCGCTCGGCGGTCTTCATTTCCGCAAGCACGGGGTCGGTCACCAAAAGCGCCCGTTTTCCCCCGGTTTTTTTCGCGACTTCCCCCACCTCCGAGACGGCGCCGCATCCAAAGCGGATCCGCCCGGCGACAAACATATCGAAAGCCATACCAGCTCACTCCTTATCTTTTATGGTCTGCTTTATTATCTCCCAGGAACGGGCCGATGATCCGCCCAGTCCTTCGACATAGTCTTTCCCGCTGACGGCTTTTGCCTGTCTTTTGCCGTCATTCAGTATTTCAAGCCATGAACTAGCAAGCTCCATTGGCTCTTTTACTATTTCCGCAGCGCCTCTTTTGGCGAGCTCCGCCGCCGCATCGGAGAAGTCCTCCATGTGGGGCCCATGCTGTATGGGTATCCCCCAGGCGGCGGGTTCAAGTATGTTCTGCCCGCCTTTCGGTACAAGGCTCCCGCCTATAAAGGCCGCTTTCGAAAGAGCATAAAGCTCAAAAAGCAGGCCCACCTCGTCTACAACCATGATATCCCAATCACCGGGCTTGACGGTTTTCGAAAGAACGGCTGTCCTTTCGCTCATCCTTGTGGCCTCCCGCACCACCTGGTCAGAGCGTTCCGGATGGCGGGGGACGATAACCAGTCGAGCTTTTCCTCCCGCTTCGCGAACGGCCCGAAAGGCTTCCAGCACTACTTTCTCCTCTCCCTCGTGGGTGCTGCCGGCCAAAAGAACCGGAAGCCCCGAGCCGTTCAGCCTCAGCCTGAGGCTTTCCGGGTCAGCCTGTTTTCTGCGCAAGAGAAGAGCATCCACCTTGCAGTCTCC
>DMCT01000019.1:0-3301 GCA_003446665.1 Synergistaceae bacterium | reverse complement strand
TCCTCCCCGCGTACTATGATCTTTTGGAAAGTGCCCAGAACGTCCTTCCAGAATTCCCGGTTTCTTAACGCCTTCCTGAAAGAGCGTTCCGAAAACCTGCCGTTTGCGATATATGCAGGCACCCCATCCGTTGAGAGCTTCTCGAGAAAACCGGGCCATATTTCGGTTTCAACGGTTATATAGGCACGTGGCGACACTCGCTTCAAAGCCCGCGAAACGACCCAGGGTACATCCCACGGATAATAGGCCATGACGTCCGCGTCGTCACCCACCAGGCGCCTGGCCATGGCTTGCCCTGTAGGAGTCACGGTGGTCAGGAAAAGACCTTCCTTCCAGTCCTTGCGTATTTCCTTTATCAAGGGGAAGGCAGCCTGCACCTCGCCCACCGAAACGGCATGAACCCAAAGGGGACGTCCTTTTTCTTTCAGAAAAACCAGATCGGATGCCTCGTAAAGGCCCATCCGCTGTCTGAAGCCCTTGCGGTACCTGAAGGCCAGGTAGGGGAAGGAAGCAAGGTAGATGGCGCTCATCAAAAGGCCGTAGGCTTTCCTGTTCAGTCTAGGCCACCCCGGCTTTCAGAAGCTCGTGCAGATGTACGATGCCACAGAGTCGCCCGTTTTCCTCAACCAAAAGGCACGAGATTTCCTTTTCCTCCATTATGTGAATCGCCTCGGCGGCCAGCTTGTCGGGTCCTATGGTCATGGGAGATTTCGTCATAACTTCGTCGATCGACAAATCGATCCCCTCGACGCCTCTATCCTCCAGGAGCCTCCTCAGGTCACCGTCGGTAAAGATGCCTACTATTCTGTCCGACTCGTTCACCACTGCCGTCGCCCCGTAACCTTTGCTGGTTATCTCGAAAAGGGCCTCACGCACAGAGGCTTCGAAGCTAACCCGGGGCACACGTTCACCCGAAGCCATTACATCCCTTATCCTGAGCAGAAGTCTTTTCCCAAGGCTCCCGCCTGGATGGAAAAGGGCGAAATCCTCCTTGTGCAGTCCGCGCAGTTCGGTAACCATGCACGCCAGTGCGTCCCCGACTGCCAGCTGGAGCGTAGTGCTCGTAGTGGGGGCGAGGCCCAGCGGATCGGCCTCCTTGTCTACTCCTGTGTTTATGAAAAGGTCCGCCTCACGGGCCAGACGCGAGTCGGCACTCCCGGCCATGGCGATTACCGAAGCACCAATCCTCCTGAAAAATGGCAGCACTTCGATTACTTCCCTGGTCTGTCCGCTGTTGGATATGAATAGACCCACGTCCTCCCTGCAGACCATTCCAAGGTCCCCGTGAGAAGCCTCGGCGGCATGCAAGAAAAACGAAGGGGTTCCCAAAGAGGCCAGCGTCGCGGCGATCTTTCGGCCGATGAGGCCCGATTTCCCCATCCCCACGACGACGACCCGCCCCTTGCAGGAGTGGATCAGCCTTGCGGCTTCCACGAGTTCGTCTCCGAGTCTTTCGGCCGCCTTTTCAAGCTCCGCCGCCTCCATGCGGAGGATATTCCTTCCTGTTTCAAGCAGGTGCCCGTCGTGAACGTTTCGGCTTTCCCTCTCCCTGGGAAGACACAACATCAAAAGGCCTCCTCGTCGGAAAAATCCACAAAACCAAGATTTTTGGTCACATCATGCACGGCGGCGACTTGTTTCAACAAACGGGACAAATCATCAAGGGGGACCATGTTGGGACCGTCACTTTTGGCGTTTTCGGGCTCGGGGTGGGTCTCAAGAAAAAGGGCATCGATCCCGACGGCCGCCGCCGCTCTTGCCAGAGGAAGTACAAACCGCCTGTCTCCGCCACTTTGGGTTCCTTGTCCACCAGGCATTTGCACGCTGTGAGTCGCGTCGAACATCACCGGATATCCCAAGGCCCGCATTATAGGCAAGGATCTCATGTCCACCACCAGCTGCCCGTAGCCAAAAGTGGTTCCACGCTCGCAAAGTAATATCTTGTCATTGCCTGCTTCTTCGCATTTCCCTGCTGCCTGGGCCATGTCCTTCGGCGCCAGAAACTGACCTTTTTTGATGTTAACCGGTTTCCCTGTCTCGGCTGCCGCCACCAAAAGGTCCGTCTGGCGGCAAAGAAAGGCCGGGATCTGGATAATATCTACAACCTCAGCGACTAGTGATGCCTGATGAGGCTCATGAATATCGGTCAGGACCGGGCACCCCGTTTTTGATTTTATCTTGGCGAGCCACTCCAGCCCCTTTTCCAGGCCGGGTCCCCTGTAGCTTTTTATGGATGTACGGTTAGCCTTGTCGAAGGAGGATTTGAAAATATAGTCAAGCCCAAGACCGTCGCACACGGATTTTGCAATGGCAGCGACCTCAAGCCCAAGATCGAGACTTTCAAGAACGCACGGACCCGATACTATAACAAGTTTTCCGTTGCCTATAACTATATCGCCCACGGCAAAAGTTTTCGTCATTGCACATCATCTCCATGCTCCCGGAGGAACCTTTCGAGGCGTGCCACATCCTCCGGCGTGTCGATTTCTATGGTGTCCCTTTCAGTCTTTACACACTGGATCCTGAAACCTTTTTCCAGAACCCTCAGCATCTCAAGGCTCTCCGTCTTTTCAAGGGGGGTCGGTGCCCAACCCGCGAACTGAAGCAGCAAGTCCCTCCTGTAGGCATAGGGTCCTATGTGCTTATAGTAGACGGCTCCGGGATTCCTTGGATAGGGGATCGCCGACCGGCTGAAATAAAGTGCTCTCATGTCTCCGTCGAAAACCATTTTCACTATGTTATGGTCAGTAACTTCCACCGGGTCTTCGATCTCTTTCGCCAACACCGCAAGGCTGCACTCCGCGGCCGACTCAAGGCTCTCGATAAGGGGATCTATCATGTCAGGCCCCACCAGGGGGTCATCTACCTGGACGTTTAGAATTATCGACGCGTCAGCGACCCTTTCAGCCACCCAGGCAGCCCTGTCGCCGCCGCTAGGGAGATCCCCCGGTGTCATCATTATCTCAGCGCCCTCGTCACGCGCGATTTCTGAAACCGCTTCATTATCGGTTGCGACAATGATGCGGTCTACTTTTTCGCATCTTGCGACCTGACGGTACACCCTCGCCACCAGGGAGATACCATTTATCTTCACCAACGGTTTGCCCGGAAGACGGGTGCTCCCGTACCGTGCGGGAATCACCGCAAGAGTTCCCATATAATAATCGCCCCTCTAATTGTTTTCCCACTGTCGGGTCAGTTTTTCCCAAACCTTCATTCTGAGATCCCATCCAAGCTCCGCAGCCGCGAACTGAACAACGCTGTCCAATGCCCCGGAAGGGCCCATCCTGGACCTGCCGGC
>DMCT01000033.1:44915-61396 GCA_003446665.1 Synergistaceae bacterium | reverse complement strand
AACACCGTTTTGCCGGGTTTTTTGAAAAAGGTGTGTCATGATGCCCACGTGGAACCCAGGGACGTGGACTGTTGGATCTTTCATCAGGCGAACATACGGATTATCGAAGGTATCCAGAAAAGATTGAAAGTCGACCCGGAAAAATCGATCGTGAACCTGGACAAGTATGGAAATACCTCAGCCGCTTCTGTTTTTTTGGCTCTCCATGAGGGGATTGAAAGCGGTAAGCTTAAAAAAGGCGACAAGGTCATGCTTGCCAGTTTCGGAGCCGGTATGACTTATGGTGCCATATTGTTGCAGATTTGAGGTGTTTTGCAATGCTTAAAAATAACCGAGTGAAAAAACTCCTGGGCATCGAATATCCCATTCTTCAAGGGGGTATGGCTTGGGTCGCAGACGCCCAGCTTGCTGCAGCTGTAAGCAACGGGGGAGGGCTTGGAGTTATAGCTGCAGGTAGTATGCCGCCGGAGCTTCTGGAAAAGGAAATCCAAAAAGCGAAAACACTGACAGACAAACCTTTCGCCGTGAACATAATGCTTATGTCGCCGACGGCGGATGATGCCGTGGAAGTCGTCGCCAGGCAGAGGGTTCCCGTAGTTACTACCGGAGCCGGAAGCCCAGGAAAGGTTATAGAAAGGCTGAAACCCCTGGGGACAAAAATACTTCCTGTCATAGCCTCTACAGCACACGCCAAACGTGTCGCGCGGCAAGGCGCGGATGCGGTTATTGCCGAGGGGATGGAAGCAGGGGGACATATAGGGGAAATTACGAGCATGGTCCTCGTGCCGCAAATCGTGGATACCGTAGATATACCCGTTATCGCAGCAGGAGGCATAGCAGACGAGCGTGGCGTAGTAGCGGCTTTCGCTTTGGGGGCAGAAGGAGTTCAGGTCGGAACGAGGTTTGCCTGTTGCAGCGAATCGAGAGCTCATGATGCCTACAAGCGCGAAATTATAGATGCAAGAGACAGAAGCACCGTTGTAACAGGAATATCTACGGGACATCCAGTCCGGTGCATCCAAAACAAGTTTACGAAAGAATTTCAGGAGCTTGAAAAAAGAGGTACACCCGTGGAAGAACTGGAGGCATTCGGAACGGGCAAGTTGAAGGCGGCTGTCATCGACGGTGACGTCGAGTGGGGGTCCGTTATGGCGGGACAGTCTGCAGGGCTGGTATGTTCAGTCGAGCCGGCTGAAAAAATCATTCGTGAAATGTTCGGGAAAACTACTGACGTCCTGCGGTTCCTGCAGCATAATCTCTTTGAATGAGAGGTATTGACTAAATGTCTTACGCTATGGTGTTTCCCGGACAAGGCTCCCAGGAAACGGGTATGGGGCGCTTGCTCATAGAAAGCTATAAATCTTCCCGGCGTGTCTTCGAACGTGTGGATGATGCCCTAGGTTTCGAACTCAGCAAGCTTATTCTAGAAGGGCCCGAAGAAGAGCTGCAAAAAACGGAGTTTGCTCAACCTGCAATACTCACGGTAAGCCTGGCTGCCTACTTCGCCCTGAAGGAAGAGTTCGGTTACGTGCCGAATCCGGCCTATGTGGCAGGCCATAGCCTTGGAGAGTATTCGGCTCTTGTTGCGGCCGGTACTCTAGGTCTTGAGGAAGGGGTGCGCCTTGTCCATCTCAGGGGGCGCCTCATGCAGGAAGCGGTTCCGCTGGGCAAAGGGACGATGGCGGCTTTACTGGGAATTGACCGTAAAAAAGTCTATGAAATATGTGAGCAAATCTCACCTGAAGGTGTTTGTGAAGCTGCAAATTTCAATGCTCCGGGCCAGATAGTCATATCCGGAGAAACGGAAGCCGTAGAAAAAGCGATGATTTTAGCCAAAGAAGGCGGCGCGAAAAAGGCTGTAAAACTCAAAGTCAGTGCGCCTTTTCATTGCAGGCTTATGGAACCTGTAGCCCAAAAGTTACAGGAAGCCTTCGAAGAATGTACATGGCGAAAACCGGAGTGGCCCGTGGTTACCAACGTTTCCGCAAAGCCTGTGGAGGATGTACGGGAGATAAAACGATCATTGTATCTTCAGACCTATAGCCCTGTATTATGGCAGGATACCGTAGATTTCCTGTTTTCCATGGGAGTGGATACCTTTGCAGAGATTGGGCCTGGTTCGGTACTTTCGGGGCTTATCCGCCGTACCGTTAAAGGTGTGAAGACGGTTACCGTCGGAACACCCGAAGAAGCGGAAATTTTTGTCCATAGTATGGTCGGGAGTGAATAAGATATGACAGGATCCTCTACTGTTGCACTTGTAACCGGAGGTGGAAGAGGAATAGGAAAGGCAGTTTCCCTTGAATTGGGGAAAATGGGTTACAGTGTTGCCGTCAATTACAACAGGTCGCGTGAAAGCGCGGAAGAAGTAGCAAAACTCCTGCAGAAGGAAGGTATCTCCGCCGAGGTGTTTCAGGCGGATGTTTCGAAAGCGGAGGAAGTTGAAAGACTTTTCTGTGAAATAGAGGAACGTATGGGCACTGTTCTGGTGTTGGTGAACAATGCAGGCATTACCCGTGACAATATACTTATGCGCATGAAAGACGATGAATGGGACGACGTCATTTCAGCCGACCTGAATTCGGTTTTTCTGGTTACCCGAAGAGCTATTCGAGGAATGGCCAAATCGAGGTGGGGTAGAATTGTTAATATATCTTCGGTGATCGCGCTCGTCGGCAACCAGGGACAAGCGAACTATGCCGCCGCCAAAGCGGGCGTTATCGGTTTCACCAAAAGTGTTGCAAGGGAGATGGGGTCTAGAAATATAACCGTAAATGCCGTCGCTCCGGGATTTATCGAAACGGATATGACAGCGATACTCCCGGAAAAATACCGGGAAGCGATGTTGGGGCAGATCCCGGCAGGCCGCATGGGTAAACCTGAAGATATCGCCGGGGTTGTAGCGTTTCTGGTATCAGATAAAGCCTCTTATATTAATGGCCAGGTCATCGCCGTTGACGGTGGCATGACCATGTCGTAGAAATCGTTTTCGAAGATTGACGGAAAAGGAGGTGAGTAGAGTGAAAATGGAAGAAATTACAACCCGCCTCAAGGAAATCGTCATGGACAGGCTCGATGTAGAGGAGGAACAGATCAAGCCGGAAGCTTCCTTCGTCGAGGATCTTGGCGCAGACTCGCTGGATATAGTCGAGCTCATTATGGGGATCGAAGAAGAATTCGACATCGAGATTCCGGATGAAGATGCCGAGAAACTTACGAATGTTGGTGAAGCAATGGATTACATCAAGAACAAGCTCGGCGTTGAAGAATAGTTCTCCCGGACCAAGGAGGGCGCAGGAATCAGTCCTGCGCCCGACCGGGGTTTTGGAGTCGTTCCGGGAGCCAAAAGGAGTGAACCGGCGTGAAAAGGGTCGTAATTACGGGCTTGGGTGTTGTAAGCCCTATCGCCATAGGGAAAGAAGACTACTGGAAAGCTCTTTCAGAAGGGAAAAACGGTGTAGGAGAAATAACTCTTTTCGACACGACCGATTTTCCTTCCCGCATTGCAGCCGAAGTCCAGGATTTTAAACCTGATGACTGGATGGAACGCAAGGAAGCGCGGCGAGCCGACAGGGTTATACAGTTTGCCGTTGCTGCAGCGGACCTTGCCGTAAAAGATGCTGGCCTGGATACCGAAAGCCTCGATCCGGACAGGTTTGGTGTTTTCATAGGAAGCGGCGAGGGAGGTATTTCCACGAACTACGAGGGCACAAAGGTCCTGCTGGAAAAAGGACCTGCAAGAGTCGGACCTTTTTACGTTCCCATGATGCTCAGCAACATGCCTGCTGCCTATGTAGCCATTCGCTTGAGAGCCAAGGGGCCCAATATATGTGTTGTAACAGCTTGCGCCACGGCAACGCACACTATGGGTGAAGCCTTTCATACTATAGGGCGCGGTGATGCGGACATACTGCTGGCCGGAGGATCGGAAGCAGCCATCACTCCGGTCGCTGTAGCGGGTTTCGGAGCCATGAAGGCACTTTCGACAAGAAACGACGACCCCGAGCATGCTTCAAGGCCCTTCGATGTTCACCGTGACGGTTTCGTCATGGGAGAAGGTGCTGGAGTTCTTGTATTCGAAGAACTTGAACACGCAAAGCGCAGGGGAGCAAAAATATATGCCGAGGTTAAGGGATTCGGGTCGAATTGCGATGCCTATCACATAACCGCACCGGATCCGGAAGCGGTGACACCCGCAAAGGCTATGCTCCAGGCCGTTGAAAAAGCAGGCTGGGGCAAGGGAGATGTCCAGCTGATAAACGCTCATGGGACGTCTACGGCACTAAACGACAAAATGGAAGCCCTCGCCATACGAAATGCGTTTGGTGAAGAGGCAGACAATATTCTGGTGAATTCTACAAAATCCATGATAGGACACTGCCTGGGTGCGGCTGGAGCCCTTGAATTGATTGCCGCCTTGCAATCTATAGTAGAGGGTATAGTACATCCAACGGTGAACTGTAAGGAAATAGATCCGGAATGTCAGGTGAAAGTCGTTCCAGATGGTGCTCCCCTTAAAAAGACCATTGACCGGGCCATCGTGAACAACTTCGGTTTCGGGGGACATAACGCGGTACTTGCCGTAGAATCATTCAGGGAATGAAAACAATTGCAAGAAATCCAGGATGCTTTGAGTTATGTTTTCCATAATCCACAATATCTGGAAGAAGCCCTGACTCACGCGTCATTTTCAAATGAGTGCGGTTTGCCTTACACAAATGAACGGCTTGAATTCCTTGGAGATGCAGTACTGCAATTGGCTGTATCCCATTACCTTTGGAAAAGCTTTCCCGGCGATACGGAAGGCGATTTAAGTCGAAAACGGGCGTCTTTGGTTTGCGAAGAGGCATTGGCCGATTGGGCTCGCGAAATTGGACTCGGTAAGGTTATTCGCCTCGGGAAAGGGCTTGAAAAAAGCAGGGGGAAAGAAAACCCGTCCGTTTTGGCCGACGCAGCTGAAGCTGTCCTTGGTGCCTTGTATCTGGACGGAGGTTTCGACCGTGCTTTTGATGTAATTTCGCGTTTCTGCCGATCGAGGGAGTCCCTGTTTTTCAGGGAAAGTCGCAACCCGAAAACCCTTCTTCAGGAGTTACTGGAATCGAGGGGCAGAACCCGGCCTGAATACTACCTTGTGAAAACGGAGGGGCCCGACCACGAACCGCTTCATACCGTGAAGGTAATTATAGATGGAAAAACGATGGCAACGGCAGTTGGAAAAACTATAAGAGAAGCGGAAAACAGGGCAGCGGAAAAGTTATTGATGGATCTTAATGCAACCGATTGCATTTAAACTGTATCATTGGTAGAATCATATCCACGGGACTAAAGAAGAAGGGGCCGTGGAGGATGCAGTATATAAAACAGGGAAATTCCGACGGCAAGGGAATTTTGCCTTGGATAAAATAAAGGGGGCAATCGTCGAAATACACGACGTTGTCTCCTTTTTTTATGGGGGTGCTTGGATTGTTGAGAGAAAAGGCTAAGGTGATGAACGCGGATGAAATGACACGGGCGCTCAAGCGCCTGGCTCACGAGATCCTTGAAAAAAACCGGGGTGGAGAAAACTGCCTTTTGGTGGGGATACAAAGAAGGGGGGTTCACCTGGCAAACAGAATGAAAGAATACATAAAAGAGACGGAATCAAAAAAGGTCCAAAGCGGTGTGCTGGACATAACCCTTTACAGGGATGACCTCACGCTTCTTCACGATCAGCCAGTGGTACACAGCACGGCCATCCCGGTTGATATTTCGAACAAAACAGTGATTCTTGTGGATGATGTAATTTATACCGGAAGGACGACTCGCGCAGCCATGGACGCCCTTATGGATCTTGGAAGACCATCGGCTGTGCAGCTTTGTGTGCTCATAGACAGAGGGCACAGGGAACTTCCGATTCATCCCGATTTCGTCGGCAAAACGGTGCCTACCTCACAGGACGAGGTTGTAGAGGTAAGGGTTAGTGAACTCGATGGAGTCGATGAAGTCGTAATCTGCCAACGAGAGGAGTAAAGGTGGGAATGGAGTGGAAACATAGAAGCCTTATAGACCTGGACACCTGGAGTCGCGAGGAAATCGAATATCTGTTGGAAAACGCAAAGAACATGGAGGACCTCCTGGACCGGCCTATTAAGAAAGTTCCTGCCTTGCGCGGGAAACTTGTAGTCAATCTTTTTTACGAACCTTCAACCCGGACGCGTGTGTCCTTCGAGCTGGCGGAGAAGTTTTTGAGCGCCGATGTGGTCAATTGGTCGGCTTCAGGATCAAGCTCCATGAAAGGGGAAACCTTGCGCGATACGGCATGGACGCTTGAAGCCATGGGAGCCGACGCGGTTGTCATACGTCATGGTGCAGTCGGGTCTGCAGCCTATCTTAAGAACAAACTTAAAAGAAGCGCTGTTTTCAACGGTGGTGACGGTACTCACGCTCATCCTACACAGGCGCTTTTGGATATCTACACTGCCTGGAAGCGCCTGGGCCGCCTCGATGGTAAGAAAATGACAATTATAGGCGATATACAACACAGTCGCGTTGCGCGGAGCAACATGATCGGCTTTAAAACCATGGGAGTTAACGTTGTTCTTTCCGGACCGCCGACTCTTTTACCTCCCGACCTGGAATCTTTCGGCGCGGCATACGAGGCAAATCCTTTCGAAGCAGTCAAGGAAGCCGATATCGTCTATCTTTTGAGGATACAAAAAGAAAGACAGGATGAAGGACTTTTCCCCTCCCTGGACGAGTATTTCCTTACCTATGGCGCCGACGAACGACTCATTAAGGCGGCTGCGAAAGAAGCCTTGATAATGCATCCAGGTCCTGTTAACCGGCGTGTTGAAATAGAAAGCGCCGTAGCCGATGGGCCCCAGAGCGCCATTTTAGCCCAGGTAAGAAGTGGGGTGGCTGTAAGGATGGCCTTGCTTTATCTTTGTCTTGGAGGTGCTGGAAAAGAATGACCATTTTACTTCGAAACGGTCTGATTTTCGATGGTGAAAAACTGGTAGAAAAGCCCAAAGACGTTCTAATTGAAGGCGGAAGGATACAAAAGGTTGGAGAAACACAGCCGCAGAGAGGCATGGGAAACCATACATACGATCTGGATGGCAAAATCGTCTGTCCCGGGTTCATCGACCTGCACGTCCACTTGCGCGACCCAGGGCAGGAATGGAGAGAGGACATACCTTCAGGCGCTCTTGCTGCAGCGGCTGGAGGATTCAGCACCGTAGTCGCCATGCCCAATACGGAGCCGCCGATAGATTGCGCCTCGCTGGTTCAGTATGTAATGGACAGAGGAATGAACTCGCAAGGAGCTCGTGTTCTGCCAGCGGGCACGGTGACAAAGGGCCGCTCAGGGGAGCGCCTCGCGGAATTGGCAAAAATGGCGGCTGCCGGGGCGGTTTTTTTTACCGATGACGGGTCGCCAGTCTGGAAATCGGGCCTGCTTCATAAAGCGTTGCTTTATACCCGCAACCTGGGTGTAAGGATCATGGAACACCCCGAAGATCTCGACCTTTCCCGTGGCGCCCAGGTCAACTGGGGTTACAGTTCATCGCGATCGGGGCTGAAAGGAAGTCCCGTTTCCTCTGAGGTCAGCGACATACATCGGGGAATTCATCTTTGTGAGGAAACAGGAAGTCCCGTCCATTTTACTCACGTGAGTTCCAAAAAGGGGATCGAGGCCGTAAGACTGGCGAAAAGACAGGGGCTTTCGGTAACCGCGGATGTTACCTGCCATCATCTCGTGTTTGACGAATCCGCTGTCGTGGAATCGCGGTACGATAGCCTTTTCAAGGTTAACCCGCCCCTTAGAAGTTCCACTGACAGGGATGCCCTCTGGGAGGGGATTTGTGATGGAACAGTGGACGCTATAATTACTGATCACGCTCCTTACCATTCCGACGAAAAGGACGTGCCTTTTCAGGAAGCTCCCTTTGGTATTGCGTCTCTGGAGTGCGCTGTGGCGGCAGTCCTCACTGAATGGAACAACCGAGGCAAACCCTGTCCGCTGGAAAGGATGCTTTATCTGTGGACTGCCGGACCTGCAAGGCTATTGCCGAAAAAATGGAGCGAGCTGGGGAAAATCCGCGAAGGCGGTCCTGCGGATATAACCGTCCTCGATCCTGGTATCGAAAAAACCGTGGATCCATCCCTTTGGAGGAGCAAAGCGAAAATGACTCCCTGGAAAGGACGAACATTTGCAAATTGGCCTATAATGACCATCGTCGAAGGAAGAATTGTTTTCGGGGAAACTGAATGATCCGGGATTCGGAGAGGGCATAACGTTCATGCAAAGACTCTCAGATTTCAGAGCTACCGTCATTGAAAAAGAAAGCATCGCACCAGGCATCTGGGCTATTAAGCTGAAGCCTGAAAAACTTCGCCTCCGGATTTTGCCTGGACAATTTTTCATGATCAGGGCCTGGAGCTCAAAAGACCCGTTCCTTTTCAGGCCCTTTGCCGTATCAGGCAATAATCCTGATGGTTCCCTCGATATAAGTTTCAAAGTCGTTGGCAGGGGTACGGAACTTTTGGCGGAATGCGAAAGAGGCCAAAAAGTGTTGATGAGAGGACCATGCGGCAATGGATTTCCGAAACCCCTAGGTAAAAGGCTTGTCCTCGCAGGAGGAGCGATGGGTATTGCCCCGTTGCTTTTTGCCCGACATTACTACGAAAGCTCCGTAAGGACGCTTCTTTTACTTGGCGTCACGGGAGAGCCGGAATGGGAGCTTTTCTCAAAGTCTATCATCCAGAAGTTTCCCGATACCTTGTTGTTTTCGGAAAACGGGATGATAGGTCGAAAAGGGACCATTGTAGACGGCCTCGCGGAGATTCTGGACGAAAACGACGAGGTATGGGCTTGCGGGCCTGAAGGCATGTTCCATGCCATGGGAAAAATTAAAGAACGGGTGACCTTGCCGATCTGGGTAAGCCTCGAAAGCCGGATGGCCTGTGGTTACGGAGGTTGTCTGGGATGTGCCGTGCAAACCCGGGAAGGGCCGAAACGGGTTTGCGCGGATGGGCCTGTTTTCAGGTTGAAGGAGATCATCCGGTATGAACCCTGATAAAAAGATGGCCATAAATATTGGTGGTATCGAGTTCGAATCGCCGCTTTTCATAGCTTCAGGCGTTTGGCCCATGGACAGTGCCGAATGGCCCGATGGAGCAATGAACGGAGTAGGGGGATTTTGCACCAAAGGACTGACTTTAAGGTCTAAAAGAGGGAATCCGGGAATACGCGTGTGGGAAACACCCTGTGGCCTCATGAACAGCATCGGCCTTCAAAATCCAGGAATAAAGGCATTCCTGAAGCAAGAGTACAAACAGCTGAAAAAAGCCGGAAAACCAGTAATTTTCAACCTCTCATTTGAGACGGAAAAAGAACTGCTTCTCCTACTGGGGTACATAATGGATGCCGCCGGAAATGTACCGGTAGAACTCAACGTTTCCTGCCCCAACGTTTCCAAAGGAGGCCTTTCCTGGGCACAAGACGTGAATGCCTTGGAAAGAGTAGTTTCCCTGGCTAGAAGAAACTGGAAGGGTCTGCTTTGGGTCAAACTGTCGCCGAATGTGTCTTCTTTTACCGAAACCGCCCTGGCGGCGGAAAAGTCCGGCGCCGATGCCGTGGTGGTAGCCAATACGTGGTTGGGCACGGCCATCGACGTTTCGAGGCTTGAACCTGTTTTTGACAACATACATGCGGGTCTTTCAGGCCCTGCTGTTTTCCCGCTCGCGCTCAGGCTCGTGTGGGAAACCTACTCCGCGGTCAAGATACCGGTAATCGCCTCGGGAGGCGTTTGCACCTGGCAGAACGCCGCTTCGATGATCGCCGCCGGGGCTTCGGCAGTGCAAGTAGGATCTGCGCTTTTTTTCGATCTTCTGGCTCCTGCCAAATTGTACGAAGGACTTTCCTCATTGTTGGAAAAGCGAAATATTGGATCTGTAGCGGATCTGACAGGTATTGCCCATGAAAGAAGGCGGGAGACAAACAAGGAGGATTTAAGGCATGGATAAAACAGGAAAGAAAGAGCCTCGTATGATTCTTGCCCTTGATCTGGAGACGACGGACGAAGCCCTCGATTTCCTCAGGCGATGGGGGAAAAGGATAAAATACGTAAAAATAGGGCCGGGGCTGTTTGCGCAAGGCGGAACGGATTTCATAACCAGGCTTCGGGAAGATGGGCGGAAAATATTTCTGGATCTGAAACTTCACGACATTCCCAACACTGTGGCGGAAGCGGTCAAATTCCTTTCTTCCAAAGGGATTTGGGCGATTACTCTTCATACTTCAGGCGGAAGGCCGATGATGGAATCTGCGGTAAGGGCCCGGAAAGACAAAAGTACGCTTCTTTTCGGGGTAACTGTTCTCACGAGCCTTGATTCTACAAGTTGGGATGAGGTGCATCCGGGATGTTCCATTAATGATGCTCTAGCGAAAAGGGCCAAAATTGCAGTAGAAAGCGGAATGGATGGTATCGTTTGCTCGCCTCGGGAATTAGCTATGTTCAACCGCGATCCCTACTTCGGCCTGCTGAAAATAGTTCCAGGTATAAGGCCTGCCGATTACGAGATGTTTGATGACCAGCGCCGCACGTCGACCCCATCGTTTGCGGCCGAAGGGGGAGCGGACTTCGTCGTAGTTGGACGTCCCGTTACAAGGGCTGAAGACCCGGGAAGAATTATCGATACGATTCTAAGGGATTTGAGAAGATGATAGAAAACCAGGAAGAACTAAGAAGACGTCTTGAAGAATCGGGAGCCCTGCAGCAAGGACATTTCGCCTTGAGTTCGGGGCTTCATAGTGGTTACTACATGCAATGCGCGCTTTTCCTGCGGTTCCCTGGCAACGCCTCTTTTGCAGGAAAGCTTTTGGCCGACTCTGTAAGGGTACTGAAACCTGATTTTATCGTTTCTCCTGCTTTGGGAGGGCTTATCGTCGGACATGAGGTTGCGAGGCATCTCTGCGTACCTTTCATTTTTTGCGAGAGAAGAGAGGGCCTGATGCAGCTAAAACGCTTTCCTCATCCAGATTCGGGCAGATTCGTTGTAGTGGAGGACGTAATCACTACTGGTGGGTCCAGCCTTGAAACGGCCAGGGTGATTCTTTCCAAAGGAAAGGTTTTTTGGGCGGCGACGGCTTGCATCGTCGACAGGAGCGACGGGAATGCCTGTCTTCCTGAGCCTTTGATATCGCTATGGAACGTCTCTTTTCCCAATTATTCACCAGAAGACTGTCCATATTGCAAACAGGGAATCCCTTTGACCAGACCCGGGAGCCGAAATTCATGAGTAAAGGGATCCGCTTCGTTCTCAAAAATTGTATTTTCCCAAATTTAATTGCGTTTCTTTCCGTTGTTCTTATTACCGCAGTTGTGTTCCTGGGACAAAAAGCCTCTGCAGCGGCTGTCTCGACGCAGCCAGGGGAAGTTTGGACGACCCATCCCTGGCTTTCGATGACGGCACGTTTTATCGGAGGGGCTTACAGTTCAGTCCGCGGAGTCCAGGGCTGGACTGAAGAAGGCGAACTCAGGCGACTGGGACTTCCTCCCCAAGGAACGGTAATACTCGCTTTCGACCCTACCGATGCGAAAATGGCAGGGGTCGAAGGAAAAGGGCTAAATTTGATCTTGCTTTACGAACGAGACCTGGGTGGAGTTGGTGGACTCGAAATGCCCTTTTTGGACCCGGCCACGCTGCCTTTTGTCGCGCTTCGCACCATGTCGAAATTTTCGCAACTTGACCCCGAAAATTATTCCTACTACCAACGTCGGCTTGCGGAGTTCCAGGCTCGCCTTGATAGTACTGTACTCGTTGGAAGACAGCTTCTAGGGTCCTTAAAGATTCTCGACCTGTGCTGGGAAGTTGGCAGGTGGATGCAAGCTGCTACCGGCATGACCGTAAGTCCTCCGGCGGAAGTAAAAAACTCCTGGGCAAAAGGAAATGATATGGAAACACTCATTCTGGCCGTAAAAGAAGCCCAAAAACAGGGGTGGCTGATATTGTGCGACGCATGGACGCCCCCTGGGGTAGCGGAAGTCGCCATGAAATATGGCAACTATATGATTCTTCCTGTACCTTCACAAGATCAGGATTTTTTTCTCTACCTTTACGACCTTTACTTGATGGTCTGGAACAGTGTGAGGCTAAAAGGAGCTGAAGAGGGGCGGGCAAGCCGTTAGAAAGTTCTCAAATGTCTGATGTCTACGGCCGCAAAAGAACGTCTCAATCCGCCAATTTCCAGTATTATTTCTCCCGAATCAGATATCCCGACGGATTTCCCACGAAGAGGTTCGCCTTCATGGTTTAGAATGACTTCTCGCCCGATTGTAGAACAGCGTCTCAAATAGCTTTCTATACATTGTCTGCTTCCTTCAGGGGTTTCAAGAAGTCTTACCTGCCTTTCCATGATTCTGACTATGGAGGCGATTACTTTCCCCCGATGCACCGGGCGTCCCAATATAGCCAGCAGTGAGGTAGAGTTGCCCGCTACGTCCATGGTGATAGATCTTGGGTCAATGTTTGCGTTTAATCCAATTCCGGTTACTGCAAAGTGAACGTGCCCTGGCTCGCTTGACGCTTCCGTAAGGATTCCGCAGACCTTGGCTCCTTGAAAGAGGATATCGTTAGGCCACTTTAGCTCGAAGTCTACACCGAATTCCCTTTCCAGTGTTTCATGAACCGCGATTGCCGCCGCAAAGCTAAGAAGCTGTATCCTGCCGGGCACCAGGTTGGGCCGGACTATGATGGAAAAACATATGCTGCCTTCCTGTGGAGATAGCCATTTTCTACCTAGACGTCCTCTTCCGGATGTCTGCTCCGCTGCCACGACGAGAAGGCCCTCGGGGGCACCCTGTTTCGCCAGTTCCTTGGCTGGTTCTTGCGTAGAGCCCAATGATTCCCAGAAGAGGACAGTATCTCCCCAGGGAGAGTCTTCCAGCTCCAGTTCCAGCCAAGTGGGGCTCAGGTCGGCTGTCGCTGATTCCACAAGGCGATATCCTTTATGAGGCACAGGTTCTATTTCGAAACCTTCTAGACGAAGAGAGTCGACGGCCTTCCATACCGATTGTCGGGAAACCTTGGCAATGCGGCATAATTCAGGTCCGGAGACCACTTTTCCTTCTTTTTCGATCAAAGCTTTCAAAAGGGCTTTTTTGGTGTTTGTGGAACGCATCATCACGCGTCACTCCAATTGGTAAAACTGAAACCGATGCTGATGATATAATGAAATGCCACCGACAACAATGATAGCTTGAAAAACGGCGATGTTTGAACACCTGTCTGAAGGAGGAGTACAGATGTCTGTTTTACCCATAACTACGATACTGGAGGAACTGCGCTCGCGTATATGTGAGATGCGGGACAGCCTTTGACCCCGACAGCCTGCAAGAACAAATAGGTGAATTGACGAAACTGACGTCAGAAAGCCATTTCTGGAGCCGAAGTGATGCCCAGGAAATTACACGTAACCTGGCAAGGCTCCAGGAGCGAATGGATATGTTGAAACAGTACGAAAAAGAGATAGAGGAACTCGAGACGATTGCCGAACTGCTCTCGTTGGAAGATGATCGTGGACTGGAAAAAGAATTCCAGGAAAGGTCCGAAGCCCTTAGAGAAGACCTTGAGAAAAGGCGTATCACTTTGCTTCTGGATGAAGAATATGATGAATCCGACGCGATTCTCAATGTCCATGCAGGTGCGGGTGGTCTCGATTCGCAAGATTGGGCGGAGATGCTTTACAGAATGTATCTTCGCTGGGCGGAAAGACAGGATTTCAAGGTCCAGGTCCTCGAAGTCTCGCAGGGCGAAGAGGCGGGAATAAAATCAGCAACGGTGCTTATCAAGGGAGAATATGCCTATGGACTGTTAAAATGCGAACGAGGAGTCCATCGTCTGGTTCGCATTTCCCCCTTCGATACTGCAAAACGCCGTCACACGAGTTTTGCCTCAGTAAGCGTATCACCTGACCTTCCCAAGGACGTAGAAGTGGAAATCGACCCGGAAGATCTTAGAATAGATACCTTCCGGTCTGGAGGGGCAGGAGGTCAATATGTCAATATGACAGATTCGGCAGTCAGGATTACACACATCCCGACAGGCATAGTTGTCAGTTGTCAGAATGAAAGATCGCAGCACATGAACCGTGAAGTGGCAATGCAGATACTCAGAGGGCGACTGTACGAAAGAATGCTGCAGGAACGCCAGGAACGACTGGAAAACATTCAGGGTGAAAAAAAGGAAATAGGTTGGGGCAGCCAGATACGTTCTTACGTCTTTCATCCATATACTCTGGTGAAAGACCACAGAACCAATGTCGAAAAAGGTAATGTGCAAGCCGTCATTGACGGCGACATCGAGGAGTTTATTTTCGCGGAACTCAGGCGGAGGAAACAGACCTGATGCTGACAGGGGTAAAAGGGAGGATACTGGAATGAGTAAAACATTTAAATTTCTTTTTTTTGCAGCATTGTTTGTCCTTTTTTCTTTCTTTGAAGCTCCGGGTGCGACTGCTTTTACGCCGAAAGCTGAAATAATGCCCCTAAATCAGATACGACCGGGGATGACTGGTGAAGCTTATACCGTAGTCCGCGGGACCGAAGTCGTTTCTTTTCCCGTCAAGGTCATCAGCATAGTTCCTTCGGAAGAGACACCGAAACACCTGATACTTATAAAGGCTGAAGGACCAGTTATAGAAGAAACGGGCGGAATAGCCGCCGGCATGAGCGGCAGCCCGGTTTACATAAACGGCAAGATTGTGGGTGCGATAGGGTACGGATGGAACTTCAGCGATCACGATCGCGGACTGGTCACACCCATAGAGGAGATGATGGAACTTTGGGACTGGCCCGATAATGTCCCCGGACTGAAGGGGTTGCAACTACCTGTCGGAGTCAACAAACCGGAAACAATATCGTCTCCGGTGATGATCTCCGGGCTGAGTACACGTGCTGCTCAAAGTGTAGGTGAAAGCCTGGACGTAAAGTACCAAACTCTCCCGTCCTCGGGAAACTTGATAAACCTTCCGGTAAATATGACCCCGAGCCTGAGACCGGGATCTGCGGTAAGTGCCCTTGTGGCCTGGGGCGATGTTTTGGTTGCGGCTACGGGGACCCTTACGGCCCTTTCCGAAGACAACCGGTTCATAGCTTTCGCGCACCCTTTCATGAACCGTGGGGCTGTTTCCTTTCCCCTGGCAGAAGCCTGGGTACATGACGTAATTCCGAGTCTACAGGCACCATTCAAGATAGGTACGCCCCGTTCCATTATCGGTATCGTTACCCAGGATCGCCCACAGGGCATAGGAGGACAGCTCGGACGGCTTGCCCCCAGCGTCGATGTCTCGGTGACCCTCAGGGATGTTGATACAGCGAAGGAGCACATAAAGAGATTCCACATGGTTCAGGATCCATACCTTGTCGCGGAAATATTACCCGATCTGGTCATGGGGTTAGTGGACAATACATGGGGCCAGAAAAGGGAAGGGACTGCCAGGATTGCCTTTATGGTCGAAGGCGGGGGGCTGGTCCATGGCTGGCAGCGTACAAACATGTTCTATTCGAATAAGGACATTGCCAAGGACATGTTAAGGGAAACAAGGGAACTGGCTAAAGCGCTTACACTGAACCCTTTTCGTGAAATAAGTCCTCTCGGATTTCAAATAGACGTTGAAATGACACACGAGCCGCGTGTTTTGCTAATCCAGGATGTTTCCGTTCCGGAGCAACCGGTCAAACCTGGCAGCAATTTCGACATAACCGTTACTTTGCAGCCATATCGTGAAGAAGCAATAAAAAGGGCCTTCACATTGACAGTCCCGGAGACAGCTCGGGGACTCTGCGAAGTCGTAGTCAGAGGCGGTGGCATAGACGAGCCCGTCCAGGAATCTCTGCTTGCGGGACGAAGGACCATAAAAAATCTCGAAGGACTGTTGCAAGAAATAGACGCCATGGAAAGAAACAACGAGGTCGTCGTCGAACTGGAGTGTGAAACCGACGCAAGACCCCCCTGGGAAAGAGAGCAAAAAGACACGGACTACAGACTCCTGAGCGAAATAAAGAAAGATAAAATGGAAAAAGGTCTGATGAAAGTCTATCAATCCAATTATTACGTCGATGGCCTCCTTCGCCGGGACGTCCAGGTATTGATCCAACAGAAAGAGGCATTTTGACGGGAAGGAGCCGAACAGTGCATTTTTTTGCATTGGTGGGACGACAGGCTATCGAGCTTCTCAACACCCTTGGAGCTTACGGGGTTTTTTCCGGGAAAATAATTACAGGAATCCTTGCGGGAACCTGGAGTCGCAAAGATCTTTTCGAGCAGCTGGAGCGAATAGGCGTCAAATCGATTCTTGTGGTTTCAATTACAAGCGCCTTTACGGGGATGGTAATGGCAGTCCAGACTCTGGACCAGTTTATCCGTTTCGGAGCGTCAAGCTATATAGGCGGTGTAATCGCCCTCAGCCTTGTCAGGGAAATGTCACCGGTACTCACAGG
>DMCT01000033.1:35784-44685 GCA_003446665.1 Synergistaceae bacterium | reverse complement strand
GACAGAACAACTGGATGCGCTTCGATCTTTCGGATTGGACGAAGTAATTTTCGTGGGAACTCCGAGATTCTTGGCTAGCCTGGTAATGGTTCCTGTGTTGACCGCTTTTTCGTTTTTCATAGGAATCGGAGGCGGTGCCGCTTACGTAGCGGCTCACGGTGTCAACCTGCATATTTTCAGGCGGTCCATAGAGGCGCTCATGGAACCGTCCGATGTCTGGGGGGGATTGTTAAAGGCGTTTGTCTTTGGTGGTCTCATTTCCGCTTCGGCCTGTTCACAGGGTTTCATGGCGACAAAAGGAGCCAAGGGTGTTGGAGAGGCCACGACTCGTGCAGTTGTATGGGGAAACATGCTGATACTCGTTTTTAACTATATCCTTTCCGCTTTTCTTTTCGGTGGTGAGGCTTGATGGTAGACCTCGTGATAGCTCTTCGAGACGTTTCGGTTTCTTTTGACCGAAACCGGGTTCTTCACAATGTAAACCTGAAGATGCAAAAAGGTGAAACAACCTGTCTGTTGGGAACCTCAGGGTGCGGAAAGACAACGACATTGCGCGTCATAGCGGGCTTGCAGAAGTTCGAAAGCGGTAGCGTGAACATTTTCGGTAAGGAGATTTTACCTCAAACGCCAGAGAAGTTTATTGTTCCGTTGAGAAAACGTCTGGGAGTCGTTTTTCAAAATGGAGCCTTGTTCGACTCCATGACAGTGGAACAGAATATTGGTTTCCCATTACAATATTGTAAAGGCGTTACCAATGAAGAGCAGGTAAAAGAAGCTGTTCTCGAAATACTTCAGCATGTCGAACTGAACAAGGATGTCAGCAACATGTATCCTGGCGAGCTTTCCGGCGGTATGAGAAAACGTGTAGCTATAGCAAGGGCACTCGTTCATGAACCGGAGGTATTATTGCTTGACGAACCGACTACCGGCCTGGATCCTGTTACTGCCCGTCATATAGACGCCCTCATTTATGAGCTTACACATAAATTCAAAGTCGCTGCTCTTGTTGTTACCCATGACCTTGTTTCCGCTCTTGGAATTGGAGACAGCCTCGTGCTAATGGAATCGGGGAAGATAGTCTGGAAAGGATCGAAAGAAGCCTGGATTTCATCACGGAATCGATCGGTCAGGTTTTTTGCTTCAGGGCTCGTCTCGATAGGGGAGGCGAATGTTCCATGAGCAGGGAAATGCGTGTTGGGATCGCAATTTTAGCCGCTATAGTCTTTCTTGGAACACTTGTTTTCATAAGCGGTGGAAGGAGCTTGAGGCAACAGGGCTACAAGCTGGAAGTAGAGTTTGTCGACGCCATGGGGCTTTCAAGAGGTGCTCCTGTTCTCGTTTCCGGTATCGAAGCAGGAAGGGTTTCGGATCTGCGCCTTCTGGATCGAGGTGTGTTGGTGGAACTTGAAATTCGTGAAGGGATGAGCATACCTGTAGACAGCGGCTTCAGCATAGATATGGGAGGATTGCTTGGAGAACCGCGCGTCAATGTAAAAAGAGGCATATCAGAGGATTATATGAAACCGGGGGACAAGGGCAAAGGCGAAATTCCTCCTACCTTCGACGAAGTCCTGGCAGGAGCCATTCAAAGCCTTGAAGAGATAGAAAGTACATTCAGGAGTGTCAAGGATTTTCTTTCGGATTTGTCGAAAACCACTGTTAAAGTCGAAACGTTCCTGTCCGACGCTGGTAATTCCGTAAAAGAGGCCAGCTTGTCGATCCAGCAACTGACCCGGCATATAGATGCAGTAATTGAGGAAAACCGGGAAAACCTTTCCGCCACGGTTTCCAAACTACGGGATTTTTCAGTCCGTCTTGACGGCATGACAAAACGATTTGAAGAGGAGGGCCCGTCGGGCAAGGACGTCAAATCAGCTATTCAAAGGGTTGACGTCGCAGCCAGAGAAATGGAGTCAATGGCGGTTTCCATTCGCCGTTTCATGGAAGGTGAAGGAGAAGAGGGACCGCCTTTTACAATGGAAGATGTTAATGTCCTTTTGGAAAAGACGGACAGGATAATGTCCTATCTGGACGATATAGAAGTGAGGGCGGATCTCGCCGTACATGGCGTCAGTTCGGGGTTTTCGGAAAGTGATGCGGTTTTGGATTCCTACTTTCTTTTCAAAAGGAAAAACAGTCCTTATTCGTTGCTTTTGGGAGCACAGGACATAGGCGACCGACATGGTTCAACGGCCGCGATAGGTTATACTACTGATTTCGCCAGGTTTTGGGCTGGTGCAGTTCACGGATACGCGGGAACAGGTTTGGCCTTCAACGATGAATTTTCCAGAGGCCCGGTTTCGGTTAGCGCCCAATGGTGGGACGAGTCTGGAGGAAGCTGGTCCGCGGAAAGCCGGTTCAAAATAGGAGAAAGCTGGGGCGTTTTCTACAAATACCAGGACAGGGATCCAGAAGAAAGGCAGTCCGTCGGTTTATTTTACAGGTTCTGAAGCTGCTTGAAATGCTGGTGTTCAGGCTATTCAAACTTTCCTGGCTGGCAAAAAAGGACAATTCAATTATAGATATGCTCTAAACCCTGGGAGGACATCAACTTGTTCATAACGATAGAGGGCATCGACGGTTCCGGTAAAAGCACACAAACGCAAATCCTGGAAGAAACCATAAAAGATATTGTCGGATGGGCCTGCACACTGGCGACAAGGGAACCGGGCGGTTGGGAAAGCGGACAAGCTCTTCGAGACCTTATAATAAAGGAACATTTTGTGCATTCCTGGACTGAGGCATTGCTTTTTGTAGCCGACAGGTGCGAGCACGTAACGCGTGTTATCCTTCCAGCACTTCACCAAAACAAAATAGTCCTTTGCGAGAGATATAATGACTCGACCATAGCCTATCAAGTATGGGGAAGGGGGCTTCCGGAAGACGAGGTTCGCAGACTGATAAAAACCGCGGGGCTTCCGGAACCGGACATCACCTTCTGGCTTGACGTAGATGTAGAAAAAGCTCTGGAGCGTATATCAAAAAGAGGAGAACCCGATAGGATAGAGTCAGATCGTGAGCTGCTTCAAAGGATTTCGGAAGGATACAGGTCTTTATGGAAAAAAGAACCGGATAGAATTCGCAGGATAGATGCCGAAGGCACCATGGATGAAACCGCTCGTAATATAAAAATAGAACTGGATCGCATCAAGAAGATGTTAAAATCCACGGAAAAAACGATTCGAAAGAGCAGGTGAAAAAGGAGTTCACGGAAATGACTGAACAAAAAGACCATAAATCGGATATCTCGAAAAGTCTTGAAAACATAGCTTCTTTAATAGTTTCAGGCAGAAGCGCCGCTTTAATCGCACCAAAGCTGCTTCAGCAGGAACTGGCGGAAAGACTTGCGGGTCTCATTCTTTGCCTTGAAGGTAATGCTTGCCAAAAATGTCCTTCCTGCCGCCTTTGGGTGGGCAAGACCCATCCCGATCTAATCCCGAAGGGCTCTTTCGATCAGGCTCCGGGGATTGATGATTGCCGTCGAATATGGGAGGATATCTCACTGGTACCGGTTGCCGGACCATGCAGGCTTGCTGTCTTGTATGGCTGTGACAGGCTTTCTCTCCCAGCGGGTAACAGCCTTTTGAAAATAACTGAAGAACCTCCGGAAAAAGGGAGGATACTGTTGTTCCTGGAAGAGGACAATCTTATACCTACACTGAGAAGCCGCCTGGTTATCTTCAAATATCCAGTAAAAAGCATAGGCGGTCCGTTAAAGTTCCCGGAAGATATTGAAGAATTTATGAAATGGATCGAGTCCGCGGAAGGAAAAAAACCTTCTGAGCTCCTTTTGGACCTGTCAGAATGGATTCCCGCATTGGTAAAAAAACGGAAACATCAACTTGCAGCGAGGATCGAAACAGTAAGAATGATAAGCGAAAAGGGCAACCTCAAAGTGGCTATGATCCAGGACCTGGTACACGAAGCATTGCAGGAGGGATCACAATTTGACCATTTATTTGGCGACCTTTGGTAAACCAAGATACATCGGGGCTTTAAATACCGACTTTCTTCTAAAAAAAGCGGAGCAGGTAGTCGTTTCGTCCGCACGAGGTATGGAATTGTCTCTGATCATCGGCCCATCAGAGTCAGAAAAAGTCGAAGATTGCAGGAAACGCGTTCTGGGCGCCCCGACAGACCCTCAGGCCAAGGGAGGGGAACCGCCTTTTCAGGAAATCGAGTTCATTCGTACTGCGACCGAAGAAGACCTCAATACAAGGAAGGAGCAGGAAGAGGAAGAAGAAAAAATACTTGTTGCCGCAAGGCAAATGCTGCGTGAGCATAAATTACTCATGAAACTTGTCGACGTAGAGTACCTCCTGGACGGGAAAAAGCTCTTTTTTTATTTTACTGCTGACCAGCGTATCGATTTTCGGGCTTATGTGCGCGATCTTGCTCGTGTTTTCAAGACCCGTATAGAAATGCGTCAAATAGGAGTAAGAGATGAAGCGAAGGTGGTAAAGGGGCTTTCTCCGTGCGGAATGCCCTGTTGCTGTTCCTATTGGCTCGAACGTTTCGAACCCATTTGTATCAAGATGGTCAAGGAACAAAACCTCGCCTTGAATCCGTCAAAGATTTCCGGTATATGCGGAAGACTCATGTGCTGTATGGCTTATGAGCATGAAATGTATCGCGAGCTCTGGAAGGACCTTCCCAACCCTGGAACGAAGATAAAAACACCCGAAACCAGTTACATAGTTTCAGGTGTGGACATACGTTCTAATTCCGTTCGCATCTTCCATCCTGAAAAAGGTGAATTTCTGGTAGAAATAGAAGATTTTGAAAATTTCAGGACATGCGTGGAAGAAGGGAAGTCCTGGGAAAATGAGCAGCCTGAAAATTTTGTGGAAGAGAAAGAAATAAAATCGGAAACACCAGAAAATAAAAAGACGAAACTTGAAATCCTGACAAAAGCGTATAGTGAAGAGGTAACCGAAGAGAGCGAATCAAAAGGCGAGAGTACTCTCGCTGAACAAAAAGAAAGCGACAAAAGGAAAACCGGGAAAAAACACCGTAGATTTTCTCGCAAAAGCAAAAATAAAACGGCTCGTAAAAAACCCTCTTCTGCCGAATCCTCAAAAGAGAGTGAAGAAAAACAAAAGACGGAAAAAAAAGAAAAAAGAAAGATAAAATCAGGGAAATGGAAGAAGCAGAAACGTATTAATCCAGAAAGGGAAAATTCTCAAGCAGATGAGAAAAACAAATAGAATGTATAACACAAACGTAATGTATCGACTATACGAATAAGATGTTCTGAATCGTAAGCCCTTGAGGAGTGTTGTATATGCTGCAAAGGTTTCGCGAAAAATTGCAGACTGTCGGCTCAAAATGGGGGCTCGACAATTTGCTTGGTGGAAGCGAACAAATTGATGAAGAGTTTTGGGAAGACCTTGAAAGTCTTTTGATACGTGGCGATGTTGGATTGGAAACTTCGGAAAAGATCATTGAAAAACTCAAGGAAGAAAGCCGGCGAAAGAAAGCAAGATCCAGGGAAGATATCAAGAGCGCGCTTAAGGATATCCTGAAAACCCACCTTGAGTCCGTCGAGGGAATGGGTGAGCCTGTAGCCTGCGATGGCGCCGCCCCATGTATCATTCTTCTGGTAGGTGTGAACGGAAGCGGGAAAACAACCACGGCAGCAAAAATCGCCCGGAACCTTTCGCTTGGCGGAAAAAGGCCGATTTTGGTCGCAGCCGATACCTTTCGGTCGGCAGCCATAGATCAATTGAAGCAACTTGGCAATTCATTGGGAATAGATGTTCTTGCCCGGGAGCCGGGTAGCGACCCTGCCGCAGTAGTATTCGATGCCATCAGGTCGGCGAAAGCCGGAAACGCTGACTGCCTTGTCGTGGATACTGCCGGCCGCTTGCATACCAAGAAAAACCTTATGGAAGAACTTCGTAAAATCTCGAAGATAGTTGATCGTGAATGCGATGGATGGAAGAAGGAAACATTGCTCGTCCTTGACGCCGTATCAGGTCAGAATGCCTTCGCTCAGGCTTCCGTTTTTCACGAAATCCTTAATCTGACGGGTGTCATAGTCACGAAATACGACAATACGGCAAAAGGCGGAATCCTCCTTGCCGTTGCCGCAAAATTGCAGCTCCCGGTAAGGTACGTAGGACTTGGGGAAAGGGCAGAAGATTTGACTGGTTTTTCACCGACTGAATTCGCCGAAGGTCTTCTGCAATGAAAGGGTGTGAACGCTCTCTAAATGACCCCGAAAGTCAAACTCGTTATCGGAGTTCTTTATCCTGACACCAATCATCTGGCGTGGGTCCACGAAAAACTCGAGAGTCGTTTCGGCTCCATGGAACGGGTTCTTTCAGGTATCCCTTTCGACCACACGGATTACTACAAGGATATAGCTCCAAAACTTTACAGAGGGTTCGTTTCTTTCAAGGGGTTGTTTGATGCAGGTGAACTGGCTGACTGGAAGAAAGCTACCTGCGAAATAGAGAAACAATCGGGCCTTTCGCGAAAGGTGAATATCGACCCGGGATATATCGACGGAGCAAGGCTGGTCCTCGCTTCCACAAAGGACCACGCCCACAGGATTTATCTACGTGACGGTATTTTCGCGGAAGTGACATTAAGGTATGTCAAAAAGTCGTGGCGTCCTTACGAACATAGTTTTCCGGATTTCGCTTCCGGATTATACAACTCCTTCCTGGATACTGTACGGCTTGACTGGCTGCGCGACGTCAGGAAACTGAAGAAAGGATGACGCCTTGTGATCGAAAGGTACAGCACTCCTGAAATGGACAGGATCTGGTCAAATGCGAACAGGTACAAGATGTGGCTAAAAGTTGAGCTTGCGGTTTGTCAGGCATGGACTGAAGCGGGCCGTATTCCTCGTGAAGCCAACGAAACTATAAGGGAAAAAGCCGGTTTTAGCGAAGACAGGATAAGAGAAATTGAAGCTGACGTGAATCACGACGTCATTGCTTTTGTCACGGCAGTGGCTGAGAAAGTGGGTCAGGAGGGAAGGTTCATTCATCTCGGACTTACCAGCAGCGATGTTATAGATACGGCGACGTCGCTTTTGCTTCGGGAAGCGCTGGATGTAGTCCTTTCATGTCTGGGAGATCTGCTTGATACGGTACTGCTCCAGGCCGAAAAGTATCGACATCTTCGGTGCATAGGAAGGACCCACGGCGTCCATGCCGAACCTACGACTCTCGGACTCAAGATGCTCAACTGGTATGATCAGCTCCGTCGGGACCTGAAACGTATACAGGAAGCGAGACATTCAGCCTGCGTAGGAAAAATATCAGGCGCAGTAGGTACTTATGCCCATTGCCCCCCGGAGATAGAAAAAAGGGTATGCGAGATTCTGGGCTTGAATCCAGCTCCTGTTTCCACACAGATCATACAACGCGACATTCACGCAGAAGTCCTGACGAGCATGGCAATCCTTGGAGGCACAGTAGAACGAATAGCCCTTGAAATCAGGCACCTTCAGCGTACGGAAGTTCTGGAAGCGGCCGAGCCCTTTTCTTCGAAGCAGAAGGGTTCTTCTGCAATGCCACACAAGCGCAATCCCATCCTGTCCGAACGCCTTTGTGGAATGGCGAGATTGCTTAGAGGTTATGCCAATGTGGCGCTTGAAAATATCGCCCTCTGGCACGAGCGTGACATCAGTCATTCTTCAACGGAGCGGGTTATATGGCCCGACAGCTTTCATATCACCCAGTACATGCTAGAGACACTCGCACGCCTGATCCGCAACCTGGATGTCTATGAGGAGAATATCGGGAAAAACCTTGAACTTACGAAAGGGCTCATTTTCAGCCAAAGGGTGCTTTTGACGCTGGTAGAAAAAGGACTTGAAAGAGAGAAGGCCTACGAACTGGTCCAACGGAAGGCCATGCAATCATGGATGCAAGGAAGCGACTTCAGGGACCTTTGCAAGAATGATCCTGCTATTGCTGATGTAATCGGCACCGATCTTTTGGAATCTCTCTTTGATGTGGGGTATTATTTGAGATACGTGGACAAGATCTTTGATCGTTTCACAGAGAGTAAAGAATGGGACAATCATAAAATACGCGAGTTTTGACTTGTCGAGGAGGTGGGGCAAATGGCTAAACCTGAACGAAACATGGCTCTTGAACTAGTTCGAGCCACCGAAGCAGCGGCAATGGCGGCAGGAAGATGGATGGGAAGAGGCGACAAAAATGCCTCGGACAACGCCGCAGTAAACGCTATGAGGTATATGCTGAACACTATAAGCATGAACGGTGTCGTTGTGATAGGAGAAGGCGAAAAGGACGAGGCGCCGATGCTTTACAACGGCGAGGTCCTGGGTACTGGAGAAGAGCCTTTAGTCGATATAGCCGTAGACCCGATCGATGGGACGCGACTTCTCGCATTAGGGCGCCCCAACGCCATAAGTGTTGTGGCACTTTCTGAACACAACACCATGTATGATCCAAGACATATATTTTACATGAACAAGATTGCGGCCGGACCAGGAGCTGCCGACGTAATAGATATAGAAGCACCCATCGAGGAAAACCTTAGACGGGTGGCAAAAGCCTTGCGCAAATCCGTTGAAGATGTGACAGTCGTCGTTTTGGATCGACCCAGGCATGAACAGATAATAGGAGACATTCGCGCTGCCGGAGCCAGAATCAGACTCATTCCAGACGGTGATATAGCCGGAGCATTGATGACTTGTCGAGAAGAAAGCGGCATCGATCTGCTTCTGGGGATAGGAGGTTCGCCGGAAGCCGTAATCAGTGCGTGCGCCCTTAAATGCGTGGGAGGGAACATGCAGTGCAAGCTTTGGCCCAGAAATTCAGAAGAGGCGGCTAAATGCAGGGAACTCGGCATGGACCTTCAGCAGGTTTTGGAATTGAATGACCTCGTAACCTCCGACAACGTCTTTTTCGCGGC
>DMCT01000033.1:28868-35645 GCA_003446665.1 Synergistaceae bacterium | reverse complement strand
ACTACTTCGATGGTCATGCGATCTAAAAGCGGGACCATACGTTACGTGGACGCCATTCACAGTCTCCAGAAGCTTGAAATGTTCAGCGATATCGAATACGGACCAAGATTCGAATAAGTCGTTTACCCGGATCAGGTCCCAATCTGTTCCGGGTAAACATTTCCACCTTTCAGTCCATCAGCTTAGCCGCTCCAACGGCAATCTGTCCGACAGAAACGGCTTCGTCGTTCGGCGATAGTGAGGTATGCCAGAAAGGTATCAGGTTTTTCTTTCTCAACTCCGCAATCGAAAGGGAAAGCAAACGACGGTTTTGCCAAACTCCCCCCGAAAGTACTACTTTCGTGACGCCGGTGTCGAAAGACACTTTTTGGCAAGCAATAGCCAGCGATTCGGCAAGCCCGAGGTGAAAGGCGGCCGATACACGCGATATCCCCAGTTTGGTCAGGTTTTGAACCGTCCATCTGATTGCCGGGCGCCAATCGACCTGGTAAACGCCTCCTTTTGAAATTACTTCAAAAGGAGTTTTTTCTTTACCGCCGCCAGCCGAGGATTCGAGCTCCATCGCGCCCTGACCGTCATAGGTGACTTTGTCCCTGATTCCGGCGATTGCCGAGAAGGCGTCAAAAAGCCTTCCGCATGAAGAAGTAACAGGTGCACCGGTTACAGATTCGGCCACGGGCCTGATCTTCTCAGCATGTTGCGGCCAGAGACTAAAGGCTTTTTCCATTCCTTCCTTTTTGCCAAAAGTTTCCAGAAACAAGGAAAGGGCATAGCGCCAGGGTTCTTCGATGGCTTTTTCTCCTCCAGGCAGGTGTGCCTGAAGAAGATGTCCAGCCCTTTCAAAAGAGCGCCTGTCACCAAAAAGAATTTCCCCTCCCCAAATCGTTCCGTCAAGACCGTATCCCGTTCCGTCGAGTATCAGCCCTATGGCAGGTCCTTCGATTCCCTTTTCCAACAGGCATGAAGCCATATGGGCATGATGGTGCTGAACTTTCAGAGATTCAACGGCGCTTGCAAGTACCTTGTCGGCGATGAAACCGGAAATATACTGCGGGTGCATATCTTTTACCAGCAATTTGGGCTGAAACTTGAACAGGTCCAGAAAATGTTTCAGCGTTTTTTCATAATATAGCGCTGTTTCCAGTCGCTTCAAGTCTCCCAGATATTGACTGACAATGACAGACTTCCCCAAAGACAATGCGAAAGTGGACTTCATTTCGGTCCCTGATGCAAGAATCGGGGGGAGGTTTTTCGACGACAAGATAGGGTGGGGGACGAAGCCCCTGGCCCGTCGCAGCAGTATGGGTCTTTTGCCAGCGAAGGTAACCACCGAGTCATCGATTCTGTTTTGAATTTCTCTGTCGTGAAGAAGGAAGTAGTCCACGATTTCAGCCAGATCATCGAGGGCCTCTTTGTTTGTAGCCAGGATAGGGCTTTCCGAGAAATTTGCGCTCGTCATCACCAGCAGTGGAATATGTTCCATGAGGAGGTGGTGTAAAGGTGTGTAGGGTAACATTACGCCCACAGTGTCCTGACCTGGCGAAACCAGTCTGCTCAGGGTACAACTTTTTCTTTTGGGACAAATAACTATCGGGCTTCTGGGGGAGCACATCATTTGTTCCGCTTCAGGAGAAAGGTGGACTAAGGCCCTTGCGGTCTCAGTGTTTCTGGCCATGACGGCGAAGGGCTTGTGGGGTCTTTTTTTCCGTTCTCTCAACAGGGCCAGCGGCCCGGTTTCAGGAAGGCATGCTATATGAAATCCACCCAAACCCTTTATGCCCAGGATAAAACCTTCCTTCAAAAAACTTACGGCTAAATCAAGGGCCTGGTTTTCGTTGCCTAGGGGCTTTCCGCTTTTACCTTCGACGAGTAAAAGGTGTGGTCCGCATTCTGGACACGCAACAGGCTGCGCGTGAAATCTTCTGTTCTGGGGGTCGCTGTATTCTTGCCCACAAAATTCACACATTTTAAATTCCGACATCGTCGTTTTGGGCCTGTCGTAAGGAAGTTCACGAATAATGCTGAAACGAGGCCCGCAGTTTGTGCAGTTGATGAAAGGATATCTGTAACGACGGTCGGTGCGATCTTTCATCTCACGCATGCAATCCTCGCAGGTAGCAATGTCTGGAGGTATCAAAACAGTATTTTTCTCTTCCGCTATGCTGGGCAGTATGACAAAATCTTCGGGCAAAGATTCGACCTTTAAATCTTCGTCCAGGCGAGAAATGTTTTGAATGTTTGCCAGCGGTGGAGCCTCGGTATATAGACGGCACTCGTACTCGTCAAGTTTTTCCCTGGTGCCTACGATCTCTATACGGACACCGGCCGAAGTATTCGAAACAGTTCCAAAAAGACCTATTTCCTTTGCCAGACGAACACAGAAGGGCCGGAACCCGATCCCCTGGACAACCCCGGTTACGTTGAGCTTTCGCTTATGGTACATTGACAAGCCTCCAGTCTGAAGGCATTGTAATGCCGAGGCTGAAAGTGCTCAACCCCGACTTTGAAATGAAAAAGACATTTTTAAAACCAGAAAGGGAGAGACTAAATGGCTCTTTTCGAGAAAGGATTCGTCCATGTGTATACCGGAGAGGGAAAGGGCAAAACCACTTCGGCGCTTGGTTTGACCCTTCGTGTTGCAGGACATGGAGGAAGGGTGGCCTTCGTACAGTTCATGAAAGGTTGGCCCTTTTACGGAGAAATTTCCGGATTGGCGAAACTCGAAAGTGTGGACCATATTGTTACGGGTCGCCCCGATTTTGTCGACAGGAGGAATCCAGATCCCGTGGATATTTCGGAAGCCAGACGAGGGTTCGAGAAGGCCTTGAACATCCTCTCCGAGGGCAGTCATGACCTTGTCGTTTTAGATGAAATCATAGTGGCAATAGACTACGGAATACTTTCCAGCGCGGAAACACTGAAAGCGCTAAAATCGCGACCAGCTCACGTGGAAGTGGTTCTGACAGGAAGGAACGCACCAACAGAACTTCTCGATTACGCAGACTACGTGACGGAAATGGTGGAGATAAAACATCCCTTCCGCAAAGGTATCACCGGACGCAGGGGATCGGAATATTGAAAATGCCGGGCTTTTAGCGTAGCTCAGAACTTTAGGGGAATTTCTCGCTAAAAGCAGTGGCATAAGGATTTGGTGCTCAAGCCTTTGAAATCGGGATGTGCGCATTTTTTATCCTGGAAAGGAAGGCGGTATTAATTTGAAAGTGGTCCTAGGCCTTAGCGGTGGAATTGACAGCACGATGAGCGCTTATTTCCTTCGCGAACAGGGGCACGAGGTTTTACCTGTCACTCTTGTTTTCAGTGAGGAAAACAAGGACAAGACTGTCAGAAAGGCTCATGAGACTGCAGAAGCCCTGGGCCTGAGAGAGCCCGCAATCCTCGATCTAAGAACACGTTTTAAAAAAACAATTATCGATACCTTTGTTTCCTTTTATGAAAGGGGAATGACTCCGAACCCTTGTGTTTTTTGCAATGAAAAGACAAAATTCTCAGGGCTTTTCGAAATGGCCTGTAAGTTGGGTTGTGATGCGGTAGCTACCGGGCACTATGCGAGGATAGGTCGAAAAGGAAGTCGACTTTGCCTTTTGCGAGGCATCGACCCAAAGAAAGACCAAAGTTACATGTTGTATCGTCTAAAGCCTGAGCTTTACGGCGAGGTCCTTTTCCCCCTTGGCCGCTGGACAAAAGCCGAGATAAAGGAAATGGGCAAAAAACTTTACCCGGGCCTCTTTGAATCTGAATCAGAAAGCAACGATCTGTGCTTTCTCAAAAAAGGTGAGCTCCCCTTTTTTCTGAAAAAGAACGTCAAAAGCAGAGCGGGCGAAATTCGCTCCGTTAACGGTAAAGCCCTTGGTGCCCACGATGGACTTTCAGGATATACAATAGGCCAGCGTCAGGGTCTTGGACTCGCGGGGGGGCCATGGTTCGTTGTCTCAAAAGACCTGCAATCCAACACGCTGGTTGTGGGACGCAGGTCGGACCTCGGCGTAAATGTCATCGAATGCAGTGACGTAATTTTACATGAAGCCCTTTTTGTCGGCCAGATAGTGTCCATGCGACACAGGTACCGTTCATCCTTCCTCAATGCCAGGATCCTTCAGATAACCCGTGATGGGATCAGGCTTCAGTGTCTTGAAACTGCATACGGCGTCGCACCAGGTCAATCTTCTGTTCTTTATTCGGGTGAAAGAACCCTTGGAGGTGGTATCATTGAAAAAACATGCTGAAGGAGGGCTTCACATGAAAAAGGCGTCGCTACCACTGAAAATCGAGGATTTACGTAAACGCACGAACCCCGATTCCCTTGGGCTGGAAACGACCCGGGACGTCGAATGCCTTGATGCCCTTATTGGGCAAGAACGGGCAGTGAAGTCGATTTCTTTCGGGCTGGAGGTACAGAATAAGGGATACAACATCTTCGTAGTCGGAGATCATGGCAGCGGTCGAACTACCTATTCGCTGGAAAGAATACGCGACAGGGCCAGGTCAGAAAAGACGCCCGATGACGTTATATACGTATATAACTTCAAAAACCCGGATGAGCCTTTGGCTATAAACATACCAGCGGGCCAGGGGGAAAAACTTGCTTCCCATCTGGATGACCTCGTTGAAGAACTAAAAAGCGCCTTGAGCAAGGCCTTTGAAAACAGCCAGTACGAAGATGCGAAGGCGCAACTTGTCAAGGAGTTTCAGGAACAGGTAAATACTCTGATGGAGGAATTGCGGACATGGGCCGCGGAAAAAGGTTTTGCCATCAAACGGACACCCCAGGGATTTGTAAATATACCGCTGGTAGAGGAGGAAAAAAGCGAAGCGGATCAACAAAAAAACGGAATAGACAGCGACGAAAAGGATGCGGGAAATTCCGGGAACGGTCCGGGGAAAAAGCTTAAGGAAATGCAGCAGGAAGACTTCGAAGCACTTTCGGAAGAAGAGAAGAAAGCCCTGCAGGAGGCTTCTGAGGAGGTTTCACAAAAAACCCTCGAAGTACTTAGAAAAATCCGTGACAAGGAAAAAACTCTGAAAGAAAAGATTCGCGATCTGGAGGCGGAAATCTGCAGAAGCGCCATTCGTCCTTACCTCCAGGAAACTAAAGAACGTTTTCAGGCGGAAGGGAAGTTGGGGGAATGGATCGATGCCCTGACGGAAGACATTATCGAAAACTTCAATATCTTTGTCGCAGCGGCAAGAGACGACAGCGGACCGGAAGTAGATTTCAGCCGCTATTCCGTAAACGTTTTCGTAAGCAACGACCCCGAGGCGGGTGCGCCCGTGATTTGGGAGACGAACCCCACATACTACAACCTGTGCGGCAAGATCGAATATGAAAGCAGGCAAGGTGTTCTTACTACGGATTTCAGAAAAGTAGTTGCCGGAGCGATACAAAGGGCGAACGGCGGCTATCTTGTTTTGCACGCCGAGGAAGTTTTACGGAACTTCATGTCTTGGGATGCCCTCAAACGTGCTCTTCGGACCCAGGAACTGGCTGTGGAAAACCTCGGGGAACAACTCGGGATGATACCTGTTTCTTCACTAAGGCCGCAACCCGTACAACTTCGGACGAAAGTGGTGCTTATAGGGACTCCATGGCTCTATTACCTGCTCAACATATATGATCCCGAAGTCCAAAAGCTCTTCAAAATAAAAGCCGATTTCGACGTCGACATGCCCAGAACCGCTGAAACGGAAAAACAGATGGCGTGTTTCGTAAGCGGTTACGTAACAAAAGAAGGCCACAGGCATTTCTCCGCTGAAGGAATTGCAGAATTGATCGAATGGTCGTCCCGTTTAGCCGGACATTCCGAAAGAATGTCAACTCAGTTTAACAAAATCACGGAAGTGATAGTTGAGGCTTCTGCCTGGGCGGGGACAGAAGGCGAAGTAACAGTAGGCTCCAGGCACGTAAGGAAAGCCTTGAAAGAAAAAGCTTTCAGGGTGAACCTGGTGGAAGAACGTTTGCACAGGGCTTTTTCGGAGAAAACTATCAGGATTCAGACCCACGGAGAACGAATCGGCCAGATAAACGGATTGACAGTCGTAGACATGCGCGATCACGTTTTCGGGCATCCCGTCAGGATAACAGCAAACGTCTACATGGGCAGCGAGGGAATAGTCAACATAGAGCGGGAAGTCAAGATGACCGGCCCTATTCACAACAAGGGGCTTTTGATACTTGGAAGCTACCTCGGGAAAAAGTATGCCCAGGATATGCCCCTTTCCCTGACTGCACGGATTACCTTTGAGCAGACTTATTCCGGCGTCGAGGGAGACAGCGCCTCTTCTACCGAACTTTATTGCCTTCTTTCGGCACTTTCGGACGTTCCTCTAAGGCAGGGAATCGCAGTTACCGGATCCGTAGACCAGCATGGGAACATACAGCCTATAGGTGGTGTTAACGAGAAAATTGAGGGTTTTTTTGAATACTGCAAAACCTCAGGACTCACCGGAAACCAGGGAGTTATTATACCGAAACAAAACGTAAAGAACCTAATGCTCGATCATGAATTGATAACGGCAGTCGAAGAGGGCAAGTTCAATATCTGGCCCGTGGAAACAATTGAAGAAGGAATAGAAATACTCACCGGGATCCCAGCAGGGGAGCCGGATGAAAAGGGAGGTTATCCCGAAGGCACCATTCACGGAAAGGCCATGAAAAAACTGCGAGGGTGGGTGAAAAAGGCGGCTAGGCTCAAAAAAGAAGTCGAAACAATGGAGGAATCCGCGGTAAGACCAGACGAAGACCCCGACGAAGGAGACTCC
>DMCT01000033.1:2500-28541 GCA_003446665.1 Synergistaceae bacterium | reverse complement strand
GAAACAAAAGAAATCGCTGAGGCTATTAAAAGCGCCGGCATTTCGAATATAAAGGCAGGTCGAATTAAAGCTATTCTTGAAACGGTTGAAGATGTCTTCGGAAAGCTCAACCTGGATGAACTGAAAGAATGGGATCACATTAGTGCCCGTGATTTCCTGCAGAACCTGCCCGGTGTAGGGCCCAAGACAGCGGCGTGTGTGCTCTTGTTCAACCTTGACATGCCGGCTTTCCCGGTGGATACTCACGTTTCCAGGGTGAGCCGAAGGATAGGATGGTTCCATCCTTCCGCTTCGGCTGAGAGCATACAAGCCCGTCTGGAAGAGATAATCCCCCCGAAAAGGCATCTGGGAGCCCACCTGAATCTGATACTGCACGGCAAAAACATTTGCCGCTCCCGCAAACCAGAGTGCGCACGATGTCCAATAAGGTATCTTTGCCTGACGGGAAAGGAAACGGCAGGGTCTTGAAGCATTACATTGTAGGGTGCGCGGCTTGTCCCGACTACTCAGATGAAAATGTAAACAGTGCCCTTCGTGTCGCGATAGAAAAAGCGGGAGGACTTCCCTCTGTGGGAAAGCAAGTATTGCTGAAACCAAACCTGCTTTCCCCCAGGGAGCCCGATGAGGCTGTTACCTCCCACCCGACAATCGTGCGGGAAACTGCGAGTCTTTTAAAAGAAAAATTTCCTGCTTCCTCTTTGCTTGTAGCCGACAATCCCGGGTATATTTTCACGGACAGAAAAGAAAGTCTTTTTCGAGCAACGGGAATGTGGGAGATAAAAAAAGAAGGCCTGGCCGAAGTTTCCCTTCTTTCGCGTGACGGTTATAAATCGCTAAGGTTACCCAAATCGCTGGCTCTTGAAAGAGTCAGCATATCGTCCATATGGCTATCGTCAGATTCGGTGATTAACATCGCTAAACTCAAGACTCATGTAGAGACCGAGATTACGGCATCTATAAAAAATGTCTTCGGAACAGCAGACCGGGATACCAGGATGGCTGCACACAGCGCGAAAGGGAAAGCTCACCTGTACCGTTCGATCATCGATCTTTTCCTTGTACGCCCTCCGGAGTTCAACATTCTCGATGCCGTCTGGTGTATGGAAGGTAACGGTCCCTCCAGGGGCATGCCTCGCTTCGCCGGGTGGGTTTTGGCATCACGGAATGCGCTGGCCCTGGATGCGGTCGCGGCTTTCATGATGGGATACGTAAAGCCCTTTTCTGTGCCTTTTTTGGAAGAGGCCGCAAAGTCTGGCCTCGGCCCCCGGGGTATGGAGGAAATCGAAGTCCGTGGGGCGAAACTGGAGGAGCTCCGAATCCCGTCTTTTAAAAAAGCTACATCAGTGATCGGAAATATCCCCGAAAGGTTTAGAGGCTTTTGTCACAGATTGTTATTTCTCTATCCGGAACTTATCCCAGAAAAATGTGTTAGCTGTGGTGTATGCGAAAAAGTGTGCCCGGTACAAGCGATAACTATAAAGCGTATTCCTGAAATTGACAGGAGCAAATGTGTCAAATGCCTTTGTTGCCATGAAATGTGCCCCGAAGGAGCCATGACTGTGAAAGAGAACTTGTTGCTCGGGATGTTGCGTAAAATTTCGCGAACCGGTACCTGGTAAAAAAGGGAGATCTTCCGTCCTTTTTTATGACGGATAGATCTCCCGAAAAAACCAGAAGTTTTTTGTTAAAGCCTTATTCCTGCTCCTTGATCCTCTCAAGGACCATCTTGTAGCCGTCCGCCCCGTATTCGAGAAACTTCTTCACACGGCTTATCGTGGCAGTGCTGGCGCCGGTCTGCTGTGCTATTTGCGGGTAGGTATACCCTTCACTCAAAAGCCGTGCTACTTCCAGTCGCTGGGCCAGAGCCCTGATTTCACCGATCGTGGCAATATCCTCAAGGAAACAGTAGACTTCTTCAACCGTTTCCAGAGATAGAATCCCTTTGCAAAGTTGATCGGTAAGTCTGTCTTTCCATTTTTCGGCCATGAACAATCTCCTCCTTATGGCTAAAACTATTTTGCGTACTTTAGCAAATTCTAGCATTGCTGTTACGAGATAACAAGCATCCCACCCGAGGTTTTTTACCAGATTTTGTTGAGAAGGCCCTTCCGCTTGACGGTTTCAGGGACGGTGCATATAATAATGTCCGCCGGCCGGGCTGGCGGAAACGGTAGACGCACGGGACTTAAAATCCTGTGGACGGAAGTCCATGCGGGTTCGATTCCCGCGCCCGGCACCAAAACAGCGACAAGGCCTTTATCGCGGGGTGGAGCAGTCAGGAAGCTCGTCGGGCTCATAACCCGAAGGTCGCAGGTTCAAATCCTGCCCCCGCAACCAAAACGGCGGTGTAGCTCAGTTGGCGAGAGCATGCGGTTCATACCCGCAGTGTCAGTGGTTCGACTCCACTCACCGCCACCATTTTTAAAAAAACCAGAAAACGGAAGGTTGGTGCCTTCGCCTTCCGATTTTTCTTTATTTAGATCGAAAACAAGGCTCCTTGCCTGCAATCAATTGTACGAACCGGGACGACGTTGTTTGTTTCAAGGACTTTGCGTTATAACTTTTGGGAAAGTTGATAACAAAGCAAATCGCGGGGTGGAGCAGTCAGGAAGCTCGTCGGGCTCATAACCCGAAGGTCGCAGGTTCAAATCCTGCCCCCGCAACCAGACATCAGAGTGGTTGGGTTTTTCCCAAAAGCCTGAGCACGTAAACACAATAAATCTGAAACATGTCGTAAAATGGAGGCGGGAGCTTCGCTCCCGCTGTTTTGTTCTTTGAGGTGCGGGAATTTGTAAAAACGGGGTTGCTTTTTGTGGATGAAAGGTTTTTGATGGCTGCCCTTAAGAGGGCAGGAAAACGCCAGGGATGGTTGGGCGAATCGCAAAAGATGGTTGCAGCCGTTTCCGGTGGAAGCGACTCGGTCTGCATGCTTTGGCTGTTGATGAAAGTCATGCCTGCAGAAAACCTGATCGTGGCTCACGTAAACCACGGAATCCGAGCTGAAGCCGCAAAAAGGGATGAGGAATTCGTAGGAAACCTGGCCAAGGAATGGAACCTGGCCTTTACGAGCGTGACCTTCGATGTGCCGCGGGAAAAAAATAAAGGAGAAAGCATGGAGGAAGCCGGCAGGCGGCTTCGTTATGGTTTCCTAGAAGAATGTGCCGAACGGTTCGGAGCTGATTGGATCGCCGTAGGCCATACTGCGGATGACCAGGTGGAAACGATACTGCACAATATACTCAGGGGCTGTGGTATACGTGGCCTTGCAGGGATACCGGAAAAACGGGGGAAAATAGTCCGCCCTGTCATAGAAATGAAACGCCTCGATCTTATGGAATTTCTCAAAGCCCGTAAAATTCCGTGGATGACTGACGACACCAACAAGGACACATCATACCTGAGAAACCGGATACGTCACGAGCTAATTCCGTATCTTGAGGAATCATACAACAAAAAGATCGGCGAGCACTTGCTTGGCCTGGCTGAGGATGCACGCAAGATATCCGAAAGACGAAGTTACTTGATTTCCCGCATCCTGCCCTGGCTACGCACGGAAGTTCCTTGTGCTATAAGGTCATGGGACAGGAAAAGGCTTTCCGGCATCGATGCAGAAATGGCCGTTGAAATCCTGGTGGAAGATTGCAAAAAGCTCGGTTTGAAAAGTCTTGAACGGAGACGATTGAAATCCCTGGTGCGGCTTCTAGGAAAGGAAGATCCCTGGCGTCTCCAATGGCAAGACAGGATAGAGATGTGCGGGAGCAGTGAATATTTAATGCTTGTAGAAAGGGACTGGCTCACCAGGGAGAAACCGGCTGCCGCCAAGCTTTCTTTCGACGAACCTGAAGGAGCTTTCTCTTGGGGGCTATGGAAATTTTCGTGGAGACATGTATCATGTTCTCGGTCGCTTTCAACAAGGCCATGGCGAATGTTCATTCCGAAAGAAGAATCTCGTAATTGTCTTCTGACCGATGCCGCGACGTTCCAAAAGCAACATTCGGGCGAAATGCCGGTGCCATGGTGTTTCCGGAGGCAGTGGCCTGTTATTGTCGCCCCATCGGGCAACTGGTGGACTTTGGTGTACAGGAGCAAAGTCGGGTGTAAAGAAGATTTAGATTCTATCGCCATACAGGCGGAGCTGGCCTTCAAGGGGGATTATAGGGCATGAGCAGTTACTGTCCAGGCGAGATACTGATTTCCAGGGAAAAAATATCGTGCCGTGTAAGGGAATTAGCTGTGGAAATAGAAAAAGATTTCGACGGTGAACCACTTCTTTTTATCGGGGTTCTCAAGGGTTCGGTGATTTTTTTATCCGATCTTGCGCGTTGCTTGAATTCAAAGGTTCCCGTGGAACTTGATTTTTTGGCAGTTTCTTCTTATGGTTCTTCCACGAAATCGAGCGGTGTAGTGAAAATAACAAAGGATCTGGATGAAGAAATCACCGGAAGAAAGGTCCTTATAGTAGAGGATATAGTGGATACCGGCTTGACATTACACTACCTGACAAGCATCCTCGGGGAAAGGTCCCCGAAGGAAATCAGGATCTGCTCATTGCTCGACAAACCTGAACGTCGTCAGGTAAAAATCGATATAAATTACAGGGGATTTGAAATTCCAGATGAGTTTGTTGTCGGTTACGGGCTGGATTTTTCCGGGCGCTGGAGAAATCTTCCAGATATTCACGTGCTCAGGACCACATCCTGACAAAAAAAAGCGAGATAAACGAGAGGTGGGAATCTTTTGGGACGAATGATGAAAAACCTGGGGCTGTACCTTGTATTGATCGTTCTTGTCGTCAGTCTCGTAAACGTCTTTCTCTCTCCGGTCCAGGGACCTGCGGAATATGAGCCTCTCGCCTATAGTGAGTTCCTGTCGGCTTCCAGGGCAGGGAGAGTGGCTACCGCAACTATAGAAGGCGAAAAAATTACAGGCACAATGAAAGACGGTCAGAAGTATTCGACCACGGCCATCGGTGTCGGCGATCTGGCCAGGGAATTGGCCGAAAAAGGTGTAGATGTGACGGTAACCCCCCCCCAGCAGGCACCATGGTGGGCCACGATGATGTCATCTCTTTTCCCGACACTCCTTTTGATCGGGGCATGGATTTTCATCCTTTACCACATGCAGGGTGGCGGTAACCGTGTGATGAGTTTCGCGAAAAACAAGGCGAAACTGTTTCTGGACAACCGTCCGAAGGTAACCTTCGCCGATGTCGCCGGATGCGACGAGTCTAAGGAAGAACTACAGGAAGTAGTCGAGTTTTTAAAGGATCCGGGGAAATTTGCGTCCATCGGCGCACGTATTCCGAAAGGGGTACTGCTTCTGGGTCCCCCCGGGGCGGGGAAGACGCTGCTCGCACGCGCCTGTTCGGGCGAAGCCGAAGTCCCTTTTTTCAGTATCAGCGGTTCGGATTTCGTCGAAATGTTCGTCGGAGTAGGAGCAGCGCGGGTGAGAGACATGTTCGAACAGGCAAAAAAATACAACCCCTGCATTGTTTTTATCGACGAAATCGATGCCGTGGGACGGCAAAGAGGAGCTGGACTTGGTGGTGGTCACGACGAAAGGGAACAGACACTGAACCAGTTGCTTGTAGAGATGGATGGGTTTGATGCTACTACGGGGATTATCCTTATTGCTGCCACGAACAGGCCCGACATCCTGGATCCAGCCCTGCTTCGGCCAGGAAGGTTCGACAGGCAAATCGTAGTCGACAGACCGGACCTTAAAGGCCGGGAAGAGATATTGAAGGTTCACATAAGAAACGTAAAAATCGCCGATGACGTCGATCTCGAAGTGATAGCTAGGAGGACTCCTGGTTTCGTGGGAGCGGACCTTGCCAACCTGGTTAACGAAGCGGCCCTTCTGGCGGCGAGAAAGAACCGAAAGACTATAAGCATGGGCGAATTCGAGGAAGCCATAGACAGGGTCCTTGCCGGCCCGGAACGGCGCAGCAGGCTGATTTCCCAGCATGAAAAGGAAATCATAGCCTACCATGAGGTAGGTCACGCCCTGGTTGCAAAACTCTTGCCTGGATGCGATCCTGTGCACAAGGTATCTATAATCCCTAGAGGACACAAGGCTTTGGGCTACACGTTGCAGTTACCCGAGGAAGACAGGTTTCTTATGTCCAAAAAGGAACTCATAAACAGGATCTCCGTCCTTTTGGGGGGGCGTGTCGCAGAGGAGATCCATTTCGAGGACATCACTACGGGAGCCCAAAACGACCTGGAAAGGGCGACACAAATCGCCAGACAGATGGTTACGGAGTTCGGCATGAGTGACAGGCTTGGGCCTGTAACGCTTGGCAGAAAACAGCACGAAGTATTTTTGGGACGCGACATCATGGAGGACAGGAACTATAGTGACGAAGTCGCCTACGCCATCGACCAGGAAGTTCGCAGAATCGTCGACGACTGCTATGATACGGTACGTGCGTTGCTGGTTGAACATGCCGATTCTCACCGACGAATCACCAAAGTTCTTCTTGAGGAAGAAGTCATCGAAGGCTCGAGGCTGGACGAGTTACTCCAAAAGGGCCTTGAAGAGGAACAACAAGGGGATGAACCGATCGTCGAGGAAGATGGTTCGTTAAACGACCCCCTTTCCGTGGCTTCCGGAAGAAGGACAGATGATGGAACTTCGGATAAAGTCGAAGGAGAAAGTTGATTCGAGAACTCACTACGGTTCTGTCAAGAGAAGATAGGGCGGTTTGAGCGTTCGGAGAGATATTTTTTTCTTCGAACGCTCTTTTTTAAGACAGGGATGAAGGTGAAAAGCACCATGAAAGGACATCAATTTCAACTTTCGGCCCCATGGCCCCCTGCAGGCGACCAGCCGAAAGCCATAGAATTGCTGGTAGAAGGATTCAGCAAGGGATTAAATAAACAATGTCTGCTGGGTGTCACAGGAAGCGGAAAAACCTTTACGATGGCCCATGTTATTCAAAAACTACAGGTTCCCACCCTGGTACTTGCTCATAACAAGACATTGGCCGCTCAGCTTTACAGCGAATTCAAAAGTTTTTTCCCGGAAAACGCCGTGGAATATTTCGTAAGCTACTATGACTATTATCAACCTGAAGCATATGTCCCCTCGAGTGATATTTATATTGAAAAAGATGCCTCTATCAACGAAAGGATAGAAAAGTTGCGGTTGTCCACCACTAAGGCGCTTCTTGAAAGGCGGGACGTCATCGTGGTCGCGAGCGTATCCTGTATCTACGGAATCGGTAAAAGAAAAAATTACGAAGAGGCGGTTTTCAGGTTCTCGGTGGGTGAGAGTTACCAGCGAAGAGATTTCGTGGAACAACTTGACCGGAACCATTATGTAAGAAACGATGCTGTGCTGGAACCCGGCAATTTCAGGGCGCGTGGTGAAATTTTCGAGATTTTCCCGGCTTACAGCGACACGGCCTTAAGAGTGGTTTTTTTTGATGAAACAATCGAAAAGATAGACGAAATTGACCCTGTAACAGGAAAGAGTCTGGTATCTAAGGAAAGCGCAGCTATTTTCCCGGCGCAGCACTACATAACTTCCGATGAAGCAATCTCGAAAGCCCTTGGGCAGATAGGAAAAGAGTTGGAGGAACGAATCGATTATTTCCATTCATGCGGCAAACTGCTGGAGGCACAAAGAATCGAAATGAGGACTAGATATGATATGGAAATGCTTGCCGAGGTAGGATATTGCTCAGGCATAGAGAACTATTCCAGATATCTCGACGAACGTGCCCCAGGCGAACCACCTGGAACACTCCTGGATTTTTTCCCGGAGGATTTCCTTTTCTTTATCGACGAATCACATATCACTATTCCCCAGGTCCAGGGCATGTACAACGGAGACAGGGCAAGGAAAGAAACACTGGTCGAGTATGGGTTCAGACTACCCTCCTGTCTTGACAACAGACCACTCAAATGGGAGGAGTTCAAGGGATACCTGAAAAAGGTCTGTTTCGTTTCGGCCACACCCGGAGACTGGGAAATGAGCGTATCTGACCAGGTTGTTGAACAAGTAGTCAGGCCTACCGGTGTTGTAGACCCTGTGCTCGAGGTCTCTCCTGCGCGTAATCAGGTGGATGACCTGGTCGAACGCCTGAGATCCGTAGTTGAAAAGGGGGAAAGGGCCCTTGTTACTACGCTCACGAAGCGATCTTCAGAAGATCTTGCGGAATATCTTTCCGAAATCGGGTTCTCCGTCAGGTACATACATTCAGAGCTGGACGCCTTTGAAAGAGTCGAGTTGATCAGGGAACTACGACGCGGCGATATATCGATACTGGTCGGAGTAAACCTTCTTCGCGAAGGCATCGATCTTCCCGAAGTTTCACTGGTAGCAATTGTCGATGCCGACAGGGAAGGCTTCCTTAGGTCCCACAGGTCGCTCGTACAAATGATAGGCAGAGCCGCCCGCAACACAGCGGGAACGGTCGTTCTTTATGCAGACAGAGAAACAGGGAGCATCCGACGCGCCGTGGAAGAGACCACCAGGCGGCGCAGGATTCAAATTGAATATAATGAAAAACACGGCATTGAACCACGGTCAATTATAAAAGATATAGTCCACATTCTCCCGGAGGAGCTTCAAACCACCGGAAAAGACCAAATAAATGCTGAGCCTGGTGTTGTTACACTTTCGAGGCAGGAACTGGAACGAATGATGTGGGAAGCCGTAGAAAAACTGAACTTTGAAAAGGCTGCCGCCATCAGGGACATCCTGCAGAAAAAAGGTGGAGGTGAAACCATACGTGCCCAGATGGATACAGGTAAAAGGCGCAAGAGAACACAATCTAAAAAATATAGACGTACGCATTCCTAAAAACCGGCTCGTGGTGATAACCGGTCCTTCAGGTTCGGGTAAATCCTCACTTGCCTTTGACACGATCTATGCCGAAGGTCAGCGGCGCTACGTGGAATCCCTTTCAGCCTATGCAAGACAGTTTCTTGGAATGCAGGACAAGCCTGACGTAGACGACATATCAGGACTATCACCGTCCATCTCGATAGAGCAGAAAGGAGTTTCCCATAATCCCCGGTCAACGGTAGGAACGGTCACGGAAATCTACGATTACCTCAGGCTTCTTTTTGGAAGAGCCGGGATCCCCTATTGCCCCGAATGCGGCAAGGAGCTGAGAAGTTACAGTCTGGACGAAATTGTCAGTCTCATCTTGGGCAACTACGAAGATCAGCCAGTGGAAATACTGGCCCCCGTTATAAAGGGTAAAAAGGGTGAATTCAAGAATCTTTTCATACAATTTCTCAAGCAGGGATTTCTGCGGGCAAAAGTGGATGGTACTTTATATTGGCTTGAAGAAGATATACCCCTTGATAAGAACAGAAAGCATGACATAGAAATTTTAATCGACAGGATGACAGTTTCGTCAAAAAACAGGGGACGCCTTGCCGAGGCGGTGGAAACCGCTTTGGAAACCAGTTCAGGCTTCGTCAAGATCGAGGCAATGGACGAGACCAAAACCCTGTCGGAACATGCTGCTTGCCCGGATTGTGACATTTCCTTTCCCGAAATCGAACCAAGGCTATTTTCCTTCAACAATCCTTACGGAGCCTGCCCCGATTGTAACGGATTGGGTAGTCACGAATATTTCGCCCCCGAAAGGATTGTCGATGAGTCTTTGCCCCCCCTGGGAGGGGCACTTCTTCCATGGAAGAAAAAACATTACATGCTCCGCAAGCTTAGCGCTTTAGACGAGTTCATTGAAGCGAATTTGGGCGAGAATGCCTATAAAGATTTGTCCGAAGAGGTTAAAAACATAATCCTTTACGGGTCGTCACAGAAACTCGTCCTTAACTTCAGAGACAAAAAACGCGGCGAGACAGTCGAATACATGGGCCGCTATGAAGGATTGATTCCATGGCTCGAGACACGCTGGCGAGAAACTGAATCCGAGGCGGTTAAAAACGAACTTGCAGGCTATAGAAACGAAGACATCTGCAAGACCTGCGGTGGGGCTCGCCTGCGTAGGGAAGCCCTTGCGGTGAAAGTCGGAGGCATGCATATAGGTGACGTCGTGTCAATGGCCGTTGAAAAATTGAAGGAGACACTTGAAACAATAACCCTCTCAGAGGATAAAAAGGACTTGTCTGAACCGATTGTCGCTGAAATCATTAAAAGACTTTCTTTCATGAACGATGTCGGTGTCGGATACCTTTCCCTTTCAAGGCGAGCCGACACGCTGAGCGCGGGGGAAAGCCAACGCATCAGGCTTGCCACCCAACTGGGGTCGAAACTTACGGGAGTATTGTATGTACTCGATGAACCGACCATTGGGTTGCATGCAAGAGATACATCCAGACTTTTGAAAACCCTGGAGACCATTCGCGACCTGGAAAACACTGTGCTCGTGGTCGAACATGACAGGGAAACAATGATGCAGGCCGATCACATCATAGAACTCGGGCCCGGCGCAGGAGAATGGGGAGGTAAAGTTATAGCTTCGGCACCTCCCCTAAAATTGTCAGAAAAATCCACGCTTTCCGGTCCTTATCTTAAAGGCAGCGTTTCCGGAATCGTACGCAGCGAAACGAGAAGAAAACCGAAAGGATTCATCGGAATAAGAGGTGCTTCGGAAAATAACCTGAAAAACCTGGATATAGACATCCCCTTGGGGCTTTTTGTATGTATCACCGGTGTTTCAGGTTCGGGCAAGAGCACACTTATGCATGAAATCCTTTACAAGGGGCTCAGGCGGAAGACAGACAAAATTTTTCGAGAACGGGCCGGGAAACACAAGGAAATTACCGGCTGGCAGGAAGGCATGAACGCGGTGATGATAGATCAAGCTCCCATAGGAAGAACCCCACGATCTAACCCGGCTACCTACACTGGCGTTTTTACACCTATACGTGAACTGTATTCGAGACTCCCCGAATCCCGTATGCGAGGGTACGACCCAGGCAGATTCAGTTTCAACGTTAGGGGAGGGCGTTGCGAGGCATGCAAGGGTGAAGGTGAAGTCAAGATCTCGATGCTTTTCATGCCTGACGTTTACGTGAAGTGCGATGTATGCAAGGGTTCACGCTACAACCAGGAGACGCTTGATATCCGATTTAAAGGGAAGAACATCGCCGAAGTACTCGAAATGACTGTGAGCGAGGCTTCCGAATTCTTCTCTGATCAGCCTGGAATCGCAGGAAAACTGCGAGTTATCGCAGAAGCCGGACTCGGCTATATCCGGCTGGGGCAGCCTGCACCTACCCTTAGCGGAGGAGAGGCGCAGCGAGTGAAGCTGGCAACCGAACTTGGCAAGAAATTCCGTGGTAATACGCTATATCTAATGGATGAGCCAACCACGGGATTGCATTACAGGGATGTTCACAAATTATTAATCCTCTTACAAAAACTAGTAGACCAGGGTAACACTGTAGTTGTGATAGAACACAACCTGGACGTCATCGCTTCATGTGATCATATCATCGACCTCGGGCCGGAAGGTGGCGAGAATGGAGGACTCCTTGTAGGTGCAGGATCTCTTGGAAGCATTTTGGCTAACGAGACATCCTATACTGGAAAATATCTGCGGAAATACCTTGAAGAAATGGGGATGCAAAATGAACAATAAATGGAGCGCACCCCACGGCCGTAAAAAGCCGGAACAACCAAATCCCGTTGCCGACGAATTGTGCTTCGGGAAGCATGCTGTCAGGTCTTTTCTCGAAGGAAAGCCCGAAAGATGTCTCGTACTTTACGTTTCAGAAGGCAGTCACAAAGATGAATTATTGACTGAAATCCTCGCCATCTGCAAGAAAGAACGAATCCCTTTCAAATTTGTCCCAAGGCCTTTTTTGGACAAGACATGTCCAGGATGCAACCACCAGGGTGTCGTGGTGAAAGTAGCACCGGTTAAATTATCCGGGATGGAACAACTAGAAGAACAGGCGTCTGAAATACAGGGGCCTTTATTATATTTACTACTGGACAGGGTCCAGGATCCACATAATATGGGAGCCATAATCCGTTCAGCGGAAGTTTTCGGAGCAGCTGGAGTGATTTTCCCCAAATGGCGATCGGCCATGCCGACCGGAACGGTATTGAAAACCAGTTCAGGGGCGGCAGGACGCATTCCGCTTTTTTCAACAGGAAGTCTCACCGATGCCATAAGGCGCCTCAAACGTTCCGGAATCTGGGTATTTGGACTGGATCACAAGGCGGCGGTACGTATAGATGGAGCCAGGATTCCTGAACGTCTGGCCCTGATTGTGGGAAGCGAAGGCAAGGGGCTGACTGTTCCTGTCAGAAAGTCCTGTGACGAAACAGTCAAAATTCCGATGAGAGGAACCACTGGTTCCCTCAACGTCGCGACTGCAGCAGCCATCGGTATGTACGAATGGTTACGCGCTGTTGACAACCAAACGCCAGGCAGGTAAAATGCATTGCGCCCAGGGTGGTTAGTTCAGAGGAAGAACGCTTCCTTGACGCGGAAGAGGTCGCAGGTTCGAGTCCTGCACCACCCACCATAAAAAATAGTCGGCGTCCGGGAACACGGGCGCCGAATTTTTTAACCTTCTTGACTGCGCGACGGTTTTTCCCTCCTGTTTCATCATGTATAATGTTTCCCGGTTTACGAAAGATATTCCATCCTTGGGGGCCCATATGATAACGGGTGTTGGAATTGATCTTTGTCGTATTTCCCGAATCGCGGAATGTCTTAGCCGGCCTGGATTTGAAGAAAAGGTCTTTGCCGAAAGGGAAAGGATTTACGCCAAAAACATGAAAAACCCAGCCCAACATTTCGCTGCTTCCTTCGCCGCAAAAGAAGCCTTTGCCAAGGCCGGAGGATGGGGCATAGGCAAGGTGGGGTTAAAAAACGTGTGGCTTGAACGCACACCAACGGGTCCAGTAATTTTTTTGGAAGATCCGGCCAGGTTGCTTGTAGAGTCCACGGGAGCGAAAAAAGTTCATGTTTCGTTAAGCCACGATGGCGACAACGTAGTTGCTATTGTCCTTCTTGAGGGGGGCAGCCAAAATGTATCTCTATGATGCGGCTGCAACAAGGGAAGCAGACCGCAGGGCAATGACAGAAACAGGCGTTCCCGGTCTGGTTTTGATGGAAAATGCTGCCAGATCTGCGGCTAATCACATTTTCAGTTTTTACGGCAAGCCCTCCCGGGTCGTAATAGCCTGCGGGAGCGGTAATAACGGCGCTGACGGAATGGCTCTCGCACGTCATCTTCTACTTTATGATATGGAACCAGTAATCATCCTGGCTGCTGAACCGGACAAATTGTCAGATTTTGCGACTCGACAGTTCACGATTATAAAAAAACTGGGAATCAATGTGGAACTTTCACGTGAAATGACGGACGAAAACCTGCATAAAATCTTCGATACCTCCGACCTTATCGTAGACGGACTTTTGGGCACCGGCGCGAAAGGTGCCCCCAGGGGCGAAACGCAACGTATTATCTTTTTTTTAAACGCTGCAAAAAAACCTGTCCTTGCCCTTGATGTTCCCAGCGGAGTAGATTCATCCACGGGTAGTGTGTCCACGGTCGCGGTAAAAGCCACTTCCACTGTTACCTTCCTCGCCGCAAAAACGGGGCTGTTCGTAATGCCCGGCCGCTTTTTTTCCGGACAGGTAGTAACGGGACACATAGGCATACCCCATTGGAGCGTTCTTCCCACGGAAACCGACACATTCGTACCTGACGACAAAACAGCCTTTTCACTGTTGCCGAAAAGAAATTCCTTCACCCACAAGGGACAACGCGGAGCGGTAATCATTTTCGGCGGTTCCCGGCTTTACCAGGGTGCCCCTTTCCTGGCTGCACGGGGGGCGCTCAGAGCCGGCGCAGGAATAGTGGTCGTTGTTACACCTGAAGAGGATATATTGCCCGCTTTTGGAGCCTTGCCTGAATCAATAATTTTCAGGGCACCCTCCCAAAAGGGTTTCCTCTTGCCTGAAGCCTACGATGCGGCCATGAAACAATGGGGCCGAAAGGCCTCATCGATCATTGCAGGACCGGGGATAGGCCGGTCCGAAACAACAGCGGGTCTTGTCAGAAAAATTTGGGAAAAAAGCGACCTTCCTGTTTGTTTTGATGCTGATGCTCTTTATTTTCTGAAAGACATAAAGAACCACCAGGAAAGGAGTGGCGACACCGTCCTTACGCCCCATGAAGGAGAAGCAGCCACGCTCCTTGGGAAAACGACGGAGGAGATTTCCGCGGAAAGGCTCGAATCCGCCAGAGCACTGGCCCTCAAGTGGAAAACGGTTATTCTCAAGGGTGCTGGAACAATTATAGATTCCGGAAAGACAAGAGCCGTCATAGGAAAAGACCACCCTTGCTTGTCCGTTCCAGGTTCGGGGGATGTGCTTTGCGGTATTGTCGGCGCAATGCTCGCCGCCGGTCTCGATTCTTTCAATGCCGCCGTTCTTTCAGCTTTCCTTCATGCAAAAGCAGGCTTGTTTCTTGGAGAAAAAACCGGCACAGAGGGACTTCTCGCCTCCCAAATTGCCGACGAGCTGCCGTATTGCATAAACGCCCTGAGAAAAAAATTCCAGCGCACCGGCTTTGAAGGAATGCCATGAACGTGAGACGTGATTCGAGCATGCCCTTGTGCTTTTCCATTCAATCCGACAGCGAGGATGACACTTTTAATCTTGGAAGCCAAATGGCGCCCTTCGCCTACGAGGGGTTGTGTATTATCCTTTCCGGTGAACTAGGGAGCGGCAAGACAGTTTTCGCAAAGGGGTTTGCTTCCTTTTACAGTTCGACTCCGGCCAGAAGTCCTTCCTTCACTTTGGTCAACGAATATCCTGGACATATCCCGGTCGTTCACGTCGACCTTTACAGACTTTCAGAAACGGACGGATACGATATCGGCCTTTTTGATTACCAGAAAGACGGTTGCATTATCCTGGTGGAATGGGGGGAAAGGTGGAGCCTTCCCCCGGAAGAGAATTTATGGCACATAAGTTTCAGGCGCGCTTTCCCGAAAAACGAAAGAGCACTGCAGAATGGGGGAAATACCAGGTTGCTGCTTTCGATCCGATGCAAAGGCGAAAAAGCATGTAATCGTTTGGCGGAATGCATGGAGAAACTGCAAAAATACTGGAGAGTTTCCGATGAAAGTGATTCTTTCTCTTGATTGTAGTACCGGATGGACGGCCCTGGGACTTATAGAAGGACTTGAGCCTCTTGGTGAAATTACGCTTTCACTGTCACGCAGACAATCGGCGCGTCTGCCTGCACTTGTCGACACGTTGCTTATGGACTCAGGCAAGAATCTGGAAGAAATAGACGAGTTTGCCGTAACCACCGGTCCCGGATATTTCACTGGAATACGTGTTGGGCTTTCTTATATCACCGGTCTTGCCTACGCGCTTGGCAAAAATGTAGCTTGTGTCCCGACACTTTTAGCCATGGCCTTTCCTTATCTTGCGGAGGGTATTAACGTCGCAGCCGTTTTACGAGCGCGCACAGACAGCCTTTTCGCCGCAATTTACCGGCTTTGTGGCGGTAAAACAGAAACCGTCATGGAAGGCAGGTTAATGACCCCTTCTGAATTTATGTCGCTGTTTGGCGACCAAGACACTAGATCAACCATCTTCGTCGGAAATGATCTGGGTACCTTTTTCGATCTCGAAAAACTTTCATCGAAGGCGCTTTTTTACAGCACTTCACCTGTCTCGGGTCTGGCAATAGCCACGATCGCCGCTTCCGGAGAAGTTGAAAGCATACCACCCGGGACCGTCGAAGCAAATTATTACCGGGGCCCGGATATCGGGGTTGCAGGCGCAAGAAAGGGAATCACACGAAATCAGAATCGATGACTCTCCGATTTTAGTTGATTTTTTAGCAAGCCATATTCTAACGACCTTCATGGTTGTATGATATTTTTTGTTGATCCTGAAGGGTCGCCCGAAAAAGTGAAGTAAAGAACATGATTAGATAAAGGTAAAAGAACGGGCTACCGGTTCCATGAAAGGAGGAGTCCTGCGGTATAGGCTTTTGAACGACTTCAAAACGGGGAAATATCTTTAGGCAGGGAGGGAAAAACTGCATGAAGCTTATCGAGGAACATCCCATACTCGATTTCAAGCATGGGAAACGGGTAACGTTCTCCTTCGACGGACGTCAGCTGGAAGGCTACGAAGGGGAACCAATAGCTGCCGCACTGCACGCCAACGGAGTCAAGGTCTACAGAGAAACGCCCGAAAGAAAACAGCCCAGGGGGTTTTTCTGCGCTATCGGCAAGTGTTCTTCATGTTTCATGGTAGTCGACGGAATTCCAAACGTCCGCACTTGCATAACTCCGCTGAAGGAAGGAATGCACGTGGAAACCCAGCGAGGGAAGGGTGTCATTCCAGTCGTTTCGGATAAGGGGAAGAGGTGAGGACGTTGCGTGAAACGGATGTAATGGTAATAGGAGGAGGCCCCGCAGGATTGAGCGCTGCAGCGGAAGCCGCTTCGTTCGGGTGCGATGTCACACTGGTTGAAAGCGATCTCGCCCTGGGAGGTCAGCTTATAAAGCAGACTCACAAATTTTTCGGTTCCAAGGATGAACGTGCCGGAACAAGGGGATTCAAAATCTCTGAACTCCTTCTCGAAGAACTCTCCGGTTACGGGAATGTAAAAGCCTATACCAACTGTACGGCGACCGGGTATTACCCTGAAGATGGTGTGGTTACCTGTGTCAGGGCAGAGGACGAATATTTCAAGATAAAACCGAAAAAAATAGTCATGGCAACGGGTGCACAGGAAAGGCTCATCCCCTTTCCGAATAACCACTTGCCCGGTGTTTACGGTGCTGGAGCGGTGCAGACGCTGATGAACGTGTACGGCGTAAAGCCGGGTGACAAGGTACTGATGGTAGGTGCCGGTAATATCGGCCTTATCGTGAGCTATCAGCTTATCCAGGCCGGCGTTCAAGTGGCGGGAATCGTCGAGGCCATGGACAAGGTAGGCGGTTATTGGGTCCACGCTGCGAAAGTAAGGCGACTTGGAGTGCCGATCTATCTACGCCACACCATAGTCGAGGCGATTGGAGAACAATATGTTACAGGTGCAGTGATCCAGGAAATCAATGAACGTTTCCAGCCGCAGGGTGAAAAAAAGTCCCTTGACGTGGATATCATATGCATGGCCGTCGGATTGTCTCCCACTTGCGAACTGCTTTGGCAAGCAGGCTGCGAAATGGTATTCGTTCCCGAGCTTTGCGGGTACGTAGCCCAGCGTGACAGGAATATGCGCACCAGCCACAAGGATATTTGGGTTGCGGGAGACGCCGCGGGGATAGAAGAGGCGTCCTCGGCAATGGTCGAAGGGCGCATTGCAGGAGTAAGCACAGCAAAGGCCCTAGGGCTTGGAACTCCTGAAGAGCATGAAAAGCGCCTTGTCGAGTATCACCGGCGACTTGACGACCTCAGAGGCGGAGAAGTAGGCGAAAAAATCTGCCAGGGCCTTTCCTGCTGCACTGTGGACTGCTGGGAGGTGTAAATAAGTGACGGACAAACAGAAGCTCTTCAACAGCGGGATCCTGACGGAAGAAAGGCCGGGAGCAGTGAGTCCTCCCCGTGAGCTTTGGGAAAACAAGAAAAATGGTCTGGTGATCATCGAGTGTCCCCAGCGCATCCCCTGCAATCCCTGCCATACCAGTTGTCCCACCGGGGCGGTTGTGCCTTTTGACGACATCAACGACCAGCCACAGATCGACTACTCCAAATGCACCGGCTGCGCGCGGTGCGTGGCCGTGTGTCCCGGTCTGGCTTGCTTCGTGGTAGATCTGACGTGGGGAGATGAAAGCAGAGCCCTCATGAAACTTCCTTACGAAATGCTGCCTTCCCCCGAAGAAGGGCGTCAGGTAGATTGTCTTAACCGCGAGGGTAAAGTTGTAGCGAAAGGCACAGTCGTGAGAGTGACAGAACCGATGCACGACAAGACCAAAGTGGTTCACGTGGAAGTCCCAAAAGATCTTGTAATGGACATCCGGGCGATCAAGGTGGTGTAAAGTTGATGCCGAATAAAAGCAAGCAGGATGAAATCATAATCTGCCGTTGCGAGGAAGTGACTCTTGGTGAGATTCGTGAATGGATCGAAAAGGGATACGATACCTTTGACGAACTCAAGCGAGTCTTGCGTGTGGGAATGGGTCCATGTCAGGGGAGGGGATGCAGGGATCTTGTATTAAGAGAAATTTCCAGAATATCCGGAATGAAAATTTCCGAAATTCCGCCTGGCCGTTTCCGTCCGCCGTCAAAACCAGTGAAGCTGGGCGTCCTCGCAAAAGGGGGAGACGATGAATGACCCTGCCTAAAACTGCGAATGCCGTCATTATCGGCGGCGGAATCCAGGGATGCTCCATAGCCTACAACCTTGCAAAATTCGGCCTCAGGGATGTAGTTGTCCTGGAAAAGGGCACCGTTTGTTCCGGCTCGACGGGCAGATGTGGAGCGGGCATCAGGGCCCAGTGGGGCACTGAAATGAACTGCCGCTTCGGCCTCGCCTGTGTCGAGAAATTCGAACAACTTCACGAAGAACTTGGCATGGATTGCGGTCTGAACCAGGGAGGTTACCTCCTCGTCGCTTACCAGGAAAGCGAGTTCGAACAGTTGAAAAAGAACATGAAGCTCCAAAACAGCCTCGGGATCGACACCAGGGTCGTATCCTACGACGAAGCCAGGGAAATATGCCCGGGGCTTTCGGCCGACGATGCCGTCGGCTTTACCTACCATGCGAGGGATGGACACGCCGACCCCTTCCTGACAACCTACGCCTACCAGGAGGCCGCAAAAAGACTCGGTGTTGTCTTTCACAAGTTTACGGAATGCACCGACGTGAAAACCCTAAACGGAAAAGTCGTCGGCGTTTCCACTAACCGCGGGGATATCGACACGCCCGTAGTAGTAAACGCCGCCGGCGGCTATTCTCAGCAAGTTGCCAAAATGGCCGGCGTGGATCTTCCCATCTTTTCCGAAAGACATGAAATAATAATAACCGAGCCTGTAGAACCCGGCGTATGTCCGCCCATGCTTATGAGTTTTTCGGGGAACTACTACATCCAGCAGCGCCCTCACGGCTCGATCATAGGGGGATGCAGCCCCGAGGACCATCCCGAAGACTACGAAAACGGAAACAGCTGGGACTTTTTGGAAAAGATGTCCCAAACCATAACGAAACTTCTTCCTAGAACCAAAGGTATACGTGCGGTGCGACAGTGGTCGGGACTGTACAATATGACTCCGGACCGTCAACCTGTTATGTGTGAAGCAGATAACGTGAAAGGTTTTTACCTCTCGGTAGGCTATTCAGGTCACGGTTTCATGTTCGGCCCGGTTTCAGGAGAATTGCTTGCCCAGAAGATCCTCGGTCAAAAACCATGGATACCAATTGATCAGCTTCATTACAGCCGCTTTGAGAAAGGCGAACTTTTGATAGAACCGGCCGTCGTCTAACAAGGAAAGATCACGGACTGAAATCCTGGATCAGGAGTAAATTATGTTTAACGCGGGAATGGGGATAGAGCAGGCGAATCTGTCCCCTTTTCGTTTGCATTACGCCGGGAATATCAAATTCTCGTAATTGTATAGTCAGCAATATAATTTTCAATTTTTTCCAGCACTTATACTTGTCCGATTGATAACAAAATGTCATAATGGCCCTCGGACTGCAGCAAATCCTTATCGTAAATATTACAAACAAACCCTTCGAAAGGAAGGTGAGTGTGTTGCCGTCAAAGTTCAAGGTCACGATCAACAAGACCTGGTGCAAGGGGTGTGGGCTCTGTGTGGCCGTTTGTCCGAAAAACGTTCTCGAACTCGATGAGAACATCAAGTCCGACCCGCTTCGTCCCGAGGACTGTATCGGCTGCAGGCAGTGCGAGAACATTTGTCCTGATTTGGCAATAACCGTTGGAGAGGGTGACCCGGAATGAAAAACGAGACCAATTTCTGGCAAGGGAACGTAGCCTTGGCGCATGGTGCCCTTGCAGCGGGTTGCAGGTTCTTCGGAGGATACCCCATTACACCGTCTTCCGAAATAGCCGAGGTGATGGCCGAGGAATTGCCCAAATTAAACGGTCGATTCATCCAAATGGAAGATGAAATAGCGGGAATCGCCGCCGCGATCGGAGCCTCGATGACTGGCAAGAAATCCATGACTGCCACTTCCGGGCCGGGTTTCTCCCTTAAACAGGAAAACCTTGGACTGGCCTACATGGCTGAAATCCCACTGGTGGTGGTGGATGTAATGAGAGGCGGTCCTTCCACCGGACTTCCCACCTCTATTTCGCAACAGGACGTAATGCAGGCCAGATGGGGAACCCATGGGGACCACGCCACTATAGCCTACGCACCGTCATCGGTTCAGGAGTGTTACGAGACAGCTATCAAAGCATTCAATATGGCCGAACGTTTTCGACAACCTGTTCTGATCATGAGCGATGAGGTTCTTGGTCATATGCGGGAACGGGTGACAATCCAAAAAGACATGATGCCGAAGATCATAAACAGGAAAAGACCTGCCGTAGACCCTGATGAATTTAAACCATACAAACCAGATGATGAAGACAACCTTCCCCCCATGGCCTCCTTTGGTGATGGCTATCGGTGGCACATAACCGGCCTAACCCATAACGAATGGGGCTTTCCCACCAACGATCCTGAGGAAATCGAGAAAAAGACAAGACGACTTATGGATAAGGTAAGCGCTTATCGAGATGAAATAGTGGAATACGAAACTGAAAGTGTCAACGACGCGGAAATCCTTGTAGTGTCCTACGGCAGTGTGGCCAGAACGGCGCTCAGCGCCGTCCGTATGGCAAGGAAAAAAGGCCTGAAGGCAGGCTCTTTCAGGCTGGTCACCTTGTGGCCTTTCCCTGACAGGGAAATCGAAAATATCGCTGAAAGATCCAGGGTGATCCTCGTACCGGAACTCAACTATGGACAGATGGTCCTGGAAACAGAAAGAGCGGTACATGGCAAGGCCCGTGTCGTACCCTATAATCTTGTCAATGGAGAGCTTTTCAAACCTGAGGAGATCCTTGAAAAAATCGAGGAGGTGGGCTAAAAGATGCCACGCCCTGAAGTTATGGATTGGCTAAGAAAACAATTTTTCCCACACCTGTGGTGCCCCGGTTGCGGCCACGGCATAATTCTCCATGCCATATTGAGGGCGCTCATCGACAGCGGCAAAAAACGCGAAGAAACGGTTATTGCCTCGGGCATAGGATGTTCCAGCCGCATGCCTGGTTATATTGATGCCTGTACCGTTCATACCACCCACGGCCGTTCCCTGGGTTTTGCCACCGGCATAAAGCTGTCGAACCCCGACCTTACAGTCGTCGATGTAATGGGTGACGGAGACTGTGCCGCCATCGGAGGCAATCATTTCATACACGCATGCAGGAGAAATATAAACATAACCGCAGTAGTCATGAACAACAACATTTATGGAATGACCGGCGGACAGGCCTCACCAACGACCCCCCTGGGCGCAAAAGCAACGACCGCACCTTATGGTGCGATCGAACCACCCTTTGACATATGCAAGCTGGCCCAAGGCGCAGGGGCAACCTACGTGGCACGGGCAACGATCGCCAATCCAGTTTTGTGCGAGAAATACATCAAAAACGGAATTGAGCATAAAGGATTTTCGGTTATCGAGATTATATCCAGCTGCCATACTCAATTTGGAAGAAGAAACAAACGAAGGACCCCTTTGGACAACCTTAACTTCCTCAAGACAGCTTCAGTGCAGTTGGCCAAAGCGTCTTCGATGTCCGAAGAAGAACTTGAAGGGAAAATCATCATTGGTGAGTTCGTAAGAAAAGAGATACCCGAATACACCGAAGGCTACGAAAAGCTGATCGAAGCTGTTGGGGGGAGTAAGGTATGAGTGACCGCTATGAAATCCGTTTTGCCGGTTCGGGTGGACAGGGCATAATACTGGCAGCGGTAATAACCGGTGAGGCCGCCGTCCTCTACGGAAACCTGAACGCGGTCCAGACTCAATCCTACGGTCCCGAAGCCCGTGGAGGAAAATCAAAATCCGAGGTCGTCATTTCAAGGGGCGAAATTGATTACCCGAAAGCGTCAAGGCCGAATCTCCAGGTTATACTAAACCAGAATGCCTGTGAGGAATTCGTCTATGACACCGCACCCGGGGGAACAGTCATTCTGGATGATACTTATGTAAAAGTAAAACCACAAGTGGATGCCGAAATACACTTTTTACCTATAGTTAAGGTTGCTCGTGAAAAAATAGGCCGGGAATTGGTTACGAACATGGTAGCTCTGGGTGCGACGGCACATGTCCTTGAAAAGGAAGGGCTTCTAAAACCTGAACATCTCAAAGAGGCCGTTATGGCAAGAGTTCCACGCGGAACAGAGGAAATGAACGGCCTGGCCTTCGACGAGGGCTATAATCTTTTAAACTGAGTGTTCGAAGAAGCTTCAGCCGACGAATAACGAATTTCAAGTGTAGGGGGTGCGACATTGAATATTATTCCGTCGCATCCCCTTTGATATTGTTATCAAGTGAAAAGGGGGCTGTTTGTAAAGACAAATGAAACCCGACGAAGGTCAAAATATCGTAGTAAATATAACTTCCGTCAACAGCCGAGGTGAAGGAGTCGCAAAATTTGGCGAAGACCGTTTTGTACTTTTTGCGGCAGGTGCTCTCCCCGGTGAAAAGATCAAGGGACGAGTAAAAAAAATAAAAAAATCCTACGGAATACTTGAAATTGAAGAAATACTTGAGAAAAGTCCTGACAGGCGAGCACCATCATGCCGCTGGTTCGGACAGTGCGGAGGCTGCTCCCTTCAGCACGCGGACTATGAACTCCAGTGCCTTTTAAAAAAGAGGGCCCTGCAGGACGCGTTAATGAAAGAACTTGGTTCGGATTACGACTATATTGTAGATGATTGTGTCAAAAGCCCGGATGAATGGCATTACAGAAACAAGGCTTCGTTCCCTGTAAGATTTGACGGCAAAAAGTCACAGTACGGTTTTTTCATGAGGGACAGCCACAAGGTAATTCCGGTTGACTTTTGTCCTGTGCTTCACCATGCACTTGAAGAAGCGATGAAAGACATCCCGAAGATTATGGAATTTCTGAAATGGCCCGCCTATGACGAAATAAAACACGCGGGAGTGCTCAGGCACATCGTACTACGGGCAACAAAGTCGGGGAACGTGTCTTTCGTCTTTGTTGTTCGATCGTTCAGACAAAAGGACGAACGGAAAAAACTACGTGATTTGTGTTCTTTCCTGAATAGCAGGGGTTATCGGTCTTTCCCGTCGGTTTTCGTTAACGTGAACAAAAAACGGGGTAACCAGATTTTTGGATTGAGAACCTTTCACATCGCAGGTCCTGCTTTTATAGAAGAAAGGATAGGCAATCACATACTGAGATTTGGCCCTACGTCTTTTTTTCAGATCAATTCCCTTATCACAGAAAAAGTCTTCGAGACGGCCATATCCGGATTCAAAGCCGGAGGTAGAATAGTAGAACTTTATAGCGGTGTAGGAGCAATGACTCTTCCACTGGTCGAAAAATCCTCTTTTGTACATGCCGTTGAGTCCTGGCCGGAAGCGGCAAATTTTCTGAAAGACAATCTTTTTCGAAGCGGATTTACAAATGCCTCGGTAGAAGGAACGACGGCGGAAGATTTTTTGGAGCGAGTAGACAAAGATTACTGTGAAGGAATCCTTCTTGACCCACCCAGAAGTGGGTGCAGCAGGAAAGTTATCGATAAACTCCTTTTTCTCCGACCTGAGCGTATTGTCTATGTATCCTGTAACCCGGCGACTTTGGCACGAGACTTAAAAAATCTCGTCGGCAACGGTTATAAACTTACCCGCATTACGCCCTTCGACATGTTTCCGCAAACCACCCAGCAAGCTGAAACATCGGGGAATCAGATGGAGAGTCTACTCCACCTGATTAAAACCCACCTACGCTGCGCTTAGAGGTGGCGGTCTTGACCGTAAAGCTAAAAGATAAACACACTTGAACAATTACTCATATGTTTTTATTGACAAACGGAGAATTGAGGTTTATAATATATATGAAAGCTTATTCAAGTGTTCAATTGAATGATAAAGAGGTGATATAAATATGGCAAAAAAAATTCAACCAATTGAAAGATGCGACTGTGATGTAATACATGAGGAAATTGTAAATAAAGTGCGAGAAAAAATGCCTCAAGAAGAAACTCTATATGATCTAGCAGAACTATTTAAAGTTTTTGGAGATTCAACAAGAATTAAGATACTCTGGGCATTAGATGAATCAGAGATGTGCGTTTGCGATATTGCATTCTTATTAAATATGACCCAATCAGCAATTTCACATCAGCTAAGAGTCTTAAAGCAGGCTGAACTAGTAAAGAGCAGAAGAGAAGGAAAGATTGTATTCTACTCTCTTGAAGATGAACATGTAAAGCAAATATTTGACCAGGGATTAATTCATATTTCAGAAGAAAGTAAGTAAAGGAGGGTCAGTAATGTTAAAGAAGGAAGTAATTTTAGAAGGTTTAGATTGCGCAAATTGTGCAGCTAAAATTGAAGATGAGGTTAATAAATTAAATGGAGTCAAAGCCTATATGAACTTCATGAACAAGACATTGACTTTAGAAACTGAATCAGAGCAAGAGTATAAGAATACATTACAGCAAGTTAAAACCATAGTGCACAAGCACGAACCGGATGTGGTAGTGAAAGAAAAATCCGTTAACAAGAGCAATAAAAAAGTATTAATACTTGAAGGACTTGACTGTGCGAATTGTGCTGCAAAGATTGAAGCTCAAACACAAAGCCTTGAAGGAGTAAATAGTGCGACCGTTGATTTTGTATCTAAGAAGCTGACAATTGAAGCGGTCGATAAAAAGGAATTTGGTAAAATTCTTGGAGAAGTAACATCCATTGTAAATAAACTTGAGCCGGATGTTAAAATAGTTGATGCAGAGAAGAAAAAGGTGAACAAAAGCATAGTAATGCTTGAAGGACTTGGCTGCGCGAATTGTGCAGCTAAAATGGAAAAAGAAATAAGCGGTCTAGAAGGAGTTGAATTTGCTGCAGTAGATTTTGTTTCGAAGAAACTAACACTGGAAATAAGTCCGAAAGTCAACCGCTCTGAGTTAAATGAGAAGATTGAAGGCATAGTAAAGAAAATAGAGCCAGATGTAAAGGTCATTTTTGAGGAGAATAACTCCAAGACCAAAATAAACGAAAATAACGAAGAGGAAGAAGAAGGTGTCAACAAAAAAGAAATCATAAGACTTGTGGTCGGTGGAGCAATATTTGCCGTGGGAATCATCTTTAATTTCCAAAATTGGCTTGAGCTTACCTTGTTTATTATTAGTTATATCATAGTTGGTGGAGAGGTTGTCTTAAGAGCAATAAAAGGTATTGCCCGCGGTCAGGTATTCAGTGAGCATTTTTTGATGAGTATTGCTACCATTGGTGCTTTCTTCGTTGGAGAGTATCCAGAAGGTGTAGCAGTTATGCTGTTCTATCTGGTAGGTGAATTGTTTCAGGATATAGCTGTAGGTCACTCCAGAAAATCAATAAGTGCTTTGATGGATATTCGTCCTGACTATGCAAATCTTAAAGTTGGCGATGAGATCAGGAAAGTATCTCCTGAAGAGGTAAACATAGGTGACATCATTATTGTTAAGCCAGGAGAAAAAGTTCCCCTCGATGGCAAGGTTATAGAAGGAAACTCAATGGTTGACACTGCAGCGTTAACAGGGGAATCTGTTCCTCGTGAACTCGAGCCAGGAAACGATGCATTGAGCGGATTCATTAATAAAAATGGCGTTTTGACAATAGAGGTAACAAAGGATTTTGGTGATTCAACTGTATCTAAAATTTTGGATCTGGTTCAGAATGCCAGCAGTAGGAAGGCTCCTGCAGAAAAATTTATAACAAAATTTGCCCGTTTCTATACTCCGATTGTAGTCTTTGGAGCATTAGCCTTAGCAATCATACCTCCATTGGTGATCCCCGGTGCAACTTTCTCTACATGGATATATCGAGCCTTAGTGTTCTTAGTTATATCTTGTCCATGTGCGTTAGTAATTTCA
>DMCT01000035.1 GCA_003446665.1 Synergistaceae bacterium | reverse complement strand
AGGGGGTGCACGTTTGCATAACGACGGACCACCCGGTGGTACCCCTGCAGTATCTTCCCTTATGTGCCGCCCTCGCATTCAGGGCAGGCCTTTCGAGGGAGGACGCCCTTAAATGCATAACCCTTTATAGTGCCGAACATCTAGGGGTGGAAAACAGGTTGGGAAGCATCGAAGAAGGCAAGGACGCGGATATGGTCCTTTGGAACGGAGACCCCCTGGACTATCGCTCCGAGGTCCTTGTGACGATCATAAACGGAGAGGTCGTTTACAAGAAAGAAGACAGATAAGCTCAGGCCGCAGATACCAGTAGATTGCCGGCAGGTCAAAAGATGACGGCGCCCTTTCCGGGCGCCGTCATCTTTTTTCGCCAAAGACGAATTTAGAACAAATTTGGCAGGCTTATTTGCCTACTCGTACTCCTTGAGCATTTCGTAGTATTCTTTCTCGCGGTCCGAAAGGATATGGTAGCAGTGATCGTCGGTGGGGAACTTGCCTTCCTTGACTTCCTTGATGTATTCCTTGAAAGCCTCTGTCTCGATCTCGGCCACGTTGGCATACTTCTTGACGAACTTGGGAGTGAAAGCCTGGAAGAGCCCCAGCATGTCGCCGCAGATAAGGAGCTGTCCGTCGCAGGGTCCCCCGGCACCGATGGAGTAGACGGGGATCTCGAGTTTCTTGGCAAGGAACTGGGTGAGTTCCGGCGGAACGGCCTCAAGAAGCAGAGCCCACGCGCCCGCTTCCTGAATGGCCAGGGCGTCCTCTATAAGAGCTCTCGCGCTTTCAGGGTCCCTTCCCTGGGCCTTGAAGCCTCCCAGCACGCCTGAGCTTTGGGGCGTCAATCCGATGTGTCCCATGACGAGAATGCCGGCGTCCGCGATGGCTTTGATCTTTGACAGGACCCTCTTGCCGCCTTCAAGCTTGACGGCGTCCATGTCGGCTTCCTTCAGGAAGCGGCCCGCGTTGTAGACGGCATCACTGTCAGACGTCTGGTAGGAAAGGAAGGGCAGGTCGCCAATGCAGAACGTGTTGGGCGCGCCCCTTCTGACGGCCTGGCAGTGCCTGATGCAGTCATCCATCGTAACAGGGATCGTTCCCTGGTATCCGAGAACGACCATCCCGAGCGAATCTCCCACCAGGATCATGTCCATTCCGGCCTGTTCGGCGAAAGATGCCGTCGGGAAATCATAGGCCGTGACCCAGGCTACCTGCTCCCCTTCTTTCTTCATCTTGATGAAATCAAGACGTCCCTTCTTTTTTGCCATAATACGTTCCCTCCCTGTAGGTTTTGTGTGATTTTGTTGCCTTTATTGAATCCCGGGCGGGGTATACCCGCCTTCAGGAACCAAGCTCTTTTGAAATTTTGTCCGCTGTATCGATGACGTTTTGGATGATGAATCGCTCTTCGGCGGAATCTTTTGCGTATCTGTACCGTGGATAGGCCACGCTGATAGCGGCGACAGGTTCCCCGGCGTAGTTCAGTATCGGAGCCCCTATGCAAGCAAGCCCTTCCATCAGTTCTTCGTCATCGACGGCATATCCCCTGCGCCGAGCCTGGCTCAGCTGCGCCATGAACTCGTCGAGGTTTTTGACCGTATTGGGCCCAAGGGAAGAGAAAGACACATTCTCCAGAAGTCGCAAAACCCTGCTTTCCGAAAGATGGGAGAGAATGGCTTTGCCCAGGCTAGTGGCGTAGGCGGGACAACTTCTGCCTATCCCCAGATCTGCCCGGATTACCTCGGTGCTTAAGATCTTATCGACGTAAACTATGTTGATGCCGTCCAGCACTGCGAGATTCACCGTTTCTTTAACCTTCTGTGCCAGGTCTTCCAGGTGAGGGTGCGCTCTCCTGATGATGCCTTTTCTGTCTATGGAGTAAAGGCCCATTTCAAAAAACTTGAGCGTCGTCGAATACATTTGCGTTTCGGGATCCTGCTTTACGTAACCCTTTTGCCTGAGCGTGCCAAGTAACCTGTGCACGGTGCTCTTGTCGAGCCCTAGCATGGAGGATATCCTGGCGATGTTCAGTTCCTGGTATTTGTGCAGAAGTTCCAGAATGTCCAGCGCTCTTACTACGGACTGGACCAGGCCGTTATTTGAGGCCACGTATTTCAGCTCCCTGGTTTGATTTTCGTATTTTAAAACGTATGTTTCAAAAACATAGATCCTACTTTGAAGTAAGAGGGTGTTTTGTTATACTGCTTGAGGACCGTCGTTCATATTTATTTGTGTTTGCGCCGGATATTTCAAGTAAAAATCTCATCCGGCATTTTGCAACATCCATATCATATTATAAAATGTAAGAAGTATAAACACAAGGGAGAGTGAAAGGTAATGCTTTCGGACATTCAGATAGCACAGAAGGCGGAACTGAAACCCATTGGAGAGATAGCTGAAAAGCTCGGGATACCCGAAAAGTACCTGATTCCTTACGGACACACGAAGGCGAAGGTGGATCTCAGGTATTTAGATGAACTTTCGGACCGTCCCGACGGCAAACTGGTGCTCGTTACGGCCACCACTCCGACGCCAGCGGGTGAAGGCAAGACCACGACAACCATTGGATTGACGCAGGCCATGGTGCAGATGGGCAAGTCTGCCATGCTCTGTCTCAGGGAGCCGTCGCTCGGCCCCTGCTTCGGCGTCAAGGGCGGTGCCGCGGGAGGCGGATACAGCCAGGTGCTTCCCATGGAAGATATCAACCTTCACTTCACGGGCGACATCCATGCCGTCAGCACGGCTCACAACCTTCTTTCGGCCATGATCGACAATCACCTGCAGCAGGGCAACGAGCTGGGGATCGATCCGCGGCGCATCACCTGGCGGAGGGTGGTCGACATGAACGACCGTGCGCTACGCCACGCTGTTATAGGTCTTGGGGGCAAGCCTCACGGCATACCCCGCGAGAGCGGGTTCGACATCAGTGTTTCCTCGGAAGTCATGGCGATCCTGTGCCTTGCCAGAGACCTCAAGGACCTCAAAGAGCGCCTGGGTCGCATCGTCATAGGCTACACATGGTCCGGCGATGCGGTGACGGCGGCCGACCTGAAAGCTCACGGGGCAATGGCCGCCCTTTTGAAAGACGCCCTCAACCCCAACCTGGTTCAGACCATCGAGCACGTGCCTGCTTTTGTGCATGGAGGCCCCTTCGCCAACATAGCCCATGGTACCAACTCGATCACCGCGACGAAGATGGCGTTGAAGTTGACCGATTACGCCGTGGTTGAAGCCGGCTTCGCGTCCGACCTCGGGGCGGAGAAGTTCATGGATATCGTGAGCCGTCACGCCGGTTTCCATCCCGACGCGGTAGTTCTTGTTACCACAGTGCGCGCCCTGAAGATGCACGGGGGCGTAGCCAAGGGAGATCTCGGGAAGGAAAACCTCGAGGCCCTCAGAAAGGGCGCGGAGAACCTGGAAGCCCACATCGACATCCTCTCCAGGTACGACGTACCCGTTGTCGTGGCGTTGAACCGTTTCACCTCCGACACCGAGGCAGAGATCGAGGCCGTTCGCGTTGCTGCGGAGCGTCATGGTGCGCGCATAGCCCTTTCTGAAGTCTGGGAGAAGGGTGGAGCCGGAGGAATCGACCTGGCCGAGGCGGTACTGGAAGCCATCGAGAGCGGCAAAAACGGGTATCATCCGCTTTACAGACTGGAGCTTCCGATCCGGGAGAAGATCGAGACCATAGCGAAGGACGTATACGGGGCCGACGGCGTAGACTACACCGACGCCGCGGCCAGGACCATCGTCGAGCTGGAGGAGAAGGGCTTCGGCAACCTGCCCGTGTGTATGGCGAAGACCCAGATGTCGCTTACGGACGATCCGTTGAAGAAGGGTCGCCCCAGGGGCTTCCGTATCAACGTGCGCGAGGTAAGGCTCTCTGCCGGTGCCGGATTCATCGTGCCCATATGCGGGTCAATCATGACCATGCCCGGTTTGCCCAAAAAACCCGCGGCGGAGGTCATAGACGTGGACGACGAGGGACACATCCTCAACCTTTTCTAGTCGTCGAAAGAGTCGACAGAACCCAAATGCCTGAAAAGGCGGGGCGGCAATTCAAACGGCTGCCCTGCCTTTTTCTTGCACCGGGTTCTTGCGCGCTCTAATCGTAATGGTACAATGTGACAACCTGTCCGACATTTTGGCTAATTTTTAGTGGAGGTACCCGGATGCCCCGTTTCCGTAGTGTTTTCCTGTCCGATGTCCACCTCGGGAGCCGATGGAGCAAGGCTTCGGAGCTTTCCACGTTCTTGTCCGACCTGAGGTGCGAGACAATGTACCTGGTGGGCGACTTCCTCGATGGAAGCAGGCAGGAACGCTTCAGGTCCCCCCAGTCGCCGCACCGCAGAGTCATAAACGATATCCTCCGACATGCCGGAAGTTCCGCGGTGACTTATGTCACAGGAAACCACGATGCCTTCCTGGACCGATGGTTCGGCGGTTTTTTTGCCGGAGCGAGAATACAGGAGCGTGCCATACACGAGACCGCCGACGGAAGACGGTTTCTCGTCGCCCATGGCGACGATTTCGACCGTTTTGTAAGTGGATCGGCTAACCTTGAAGCCTTCGGTAACAAGGTTTTCAGCATGCTCCTTTGGGCTGATGCGGGAGTAAACCGTGTCATGCAGAGCCTGGGAATGAAACGAAAGATTTTCGCCGGTACGATTAAAAACCTCTTTCGCACTGCTACGGGGATAATAGAACAATTCGAGGAATCCCTCGCAGAAGAGGCAAAAAGCAGGGGTTGCGACGGCATCATATGCGGCCACACCCATCTGCCCGTGCTGCGGAAGCTGCGGGATCTTTTTTATTGCAATTGCGGCGATTGGGTTCAGCACTGTTCCGTACTCGTAGAGCACTTTGACGGCAGAATGGAGATTCT
>DMCT01000040.1 GCA_003446665.1 Synergistaceae bacterium | reverse complement strand
ATGACAGCCCCTAACTCGGGACGTTCTCCCAGCATGAGAAAGGCCGCAGCCATGGAAAAGGGGACTTCGCTCATGGTGGCGATGGAGGCCGCGTTTCCGGAAACGCGACTCAGGGCCATAAGAAAGAACCCGTATGGCACCAGGGAATTGAAGATCGCAAGGTACAAAAGAAGCAGCCAGGCCCGTGCCGGAATGGAAAAGAGAGCTCCCAGGTTGCCTGTAACGATGTTTAAAAGCAACATCATGATCGCCGCGGCAAAGAAGGTGCGGCGAAAAAGACCGAAACTGTCGCCCCTACCAGGCCCGAAGTGACCGTTCAATACATAAAAGGCATACCCTACGGCGCCTGTAAGGGCCGCCGCCACACCTATCAAGTCGAAGGACCCCGAAAGCCTGGCACCTCCTACTGCTTTCCATACTCCGGCGATGGCAAGCAAAAAGGCGACTATCTGGTATAGAGTGGCTATACGTCTGGAGAAAAACCAGGTGCCCAGCATTACCCAGCAGGGTGCCGTATAATAGAGCACCATGGCAAGGCCCACGGATATGCGAAGAAAAGCCACGTTAAGCCCCAGGCTACTGGTGAGCATGCCGGCGGAACCTAGAATGAAAAGGGCGTTCTTCCAGCTCCAGGAAGGTTTTTCCCTGCGCCTGGCGGCTGTGAAGGTGACAATCCAGAGCACAATCGATGAAGCGCCGTATCTGATCAGGTTTACCGTCAGGATATCGACTCCGTAGGTCCCTATTATTCGCAGGATGGGGCCCGCCGTTCCCCATAGTAAAGCCGCCCCGAGGGCAAAGGCCAAACCGCTAAGGTACAATGCAATCACCGCCTGATCTTAACCATCATTATTGTACACGAAAGAGTGGCTCCCACACTTTAAACTTTTCCTCAAGTTAATCAGGTTTTTCTGTTATCATTGAACACTAAACGATTTAGAGAAATGGAGGGCAATATTCATGAGTGCCGACACAAGCGGACAACTCCTAGTACTATGGACGAGTACGGAAAGAGAAACGGTAGACAACATGGTCTTTCTGTACACCATGAACTCGAAAATCAAAGGCTGGTGGGAAGAGGTCACCTTGCTGATCTGGGGTTCCACAGCCAGGCTTGTCGCCGAGGATGAGACCATACGGGAAAACATACAGGGCTTTCTCGAAAACGGGATTCGCGTCATCGCCTGCAGAAAATGCGCCGAAAACCTGGGCGTAGCGGAAAAACTCGAATCAATGGGGATCGAAGTCTTTTACACCGGCGAGTTTCTCACCGAATGGATGAAATCCGGCAAGGCGCTGCTATCGGTCTGAAGAAGCGAAAGCATAAGACTTCCCTCTACGGAAAAGGCTCTCCGCCTGAAATACCTGCGGAGAGCCTTTCGCATATGTGGCCTTTTGAAATTCCGTGGACACTACAATATTTCCGAGTATTGTTCCGGCGTCTGTCCAGGCTGGATAGAACCGTCGACATTGACATACACGCACACGCTGGACGAAAGAACTATGCAGCACCGGTATCCGGATTTTTCCGAGAATTCCATCACGTCGATCACCACCGCGGCATAGCCCTCCCGTGTAAGGTACTCCCCTTCGTAGGGGCGAGAGCAGGCAACGATAAATCCGTTTTCGACAGGGTCCACGTAATGTCCTAAAAAGTCGACGAACTTGACAAGCCTGAGCATCGGTTCAGGGCTTTCTATCACGACAAAGGGATAACGACCCCGCGTCACGAGCTGGTATTCGCCGGTCACGGGGTTTCTAGCCACTACATAGGTGGTCCCGCCTGTAGTCATCCTGCTCGTCATAGTGGTCCCCTCCCCCGTGATACTGCGTACTTGATCTGCCCTCTAACGGGTCACAAGCCCTTTTATCCTGCTATAGTAATAGAGTATATTTTTGCCACTCTTGTGTCAATGCCAAAAGCTTTCAGAAATATCCTGTTGCCCTATCACTTTTTAAATCCAGAGTCTTTCCCTCGCCATTTTCTCGATTCTCTTCTTTCTGCCATGCCCGGCTGCGCCTTTCGCGTTTATGTAGCCGGTGCCGGCGCGGGTTCTGCAGGCACGCGGACCTTGGTGTATTTGTCGGCAACCTTGATGGTGGAACATTCGGGCTTGAAACGGCAACTGTAGCCAAAGGCGGCAACCATTCCGACTATGGCCCGGATTACATCCCGGGAGGCCCCACCTTCCCCCACATCGGCATCTATGGTGAGGCATTTGACGTCGCTGCAGATTTCGCATCCGAGCACTGCGCCAAGCTCGTTTATACGCTGAGCCATCTGCAGGCTCCGGTATGCCTCTTCGATAAGCCTGTCGCGGATAGTGAAGACCCTTTCCGTAAGCCTGCTGTTGATGAAAAATATGGCTCCCTTGGTTACCCTGTGGACAACGATGGACGTCACGAAAAGCGTTTTTCCGTTTTCGACCTGGGAGTCGGTACCCACAAAAAGGTCGTAGCGACCTTCTTCTTCCGTAAAATCACGGATCTTCAGAATGGCTTCCTCAAGTTTCAGACGTCCATAAGTGCAGCTGTAGACATGATTCACAGGCATCACAACCCGCAATGGATTAACCCGAAGGCCGAAAGAACGCGCGAAGCGATGAGTGAGGAAGGATTTCAGCGAATGGAAAGAGTGCGTTTTCGGCAAGGACCGACTTCGTGACCGCACGTTCAGGATAATTATACACTCGTGGACTTCTTTTCGGAAATATCCTGAATCAAGGATCGATGACGACCAGGGTACCCTCGCCGACATGCTCCAGGATTTCTAGCAGGTGCTCGTTTTTCATTCTGATACACCCTTCTGTGGTCATCGTTCCCAGGGTGGATGGATCATGGGTGCCGTGGATGCCGATTCCCTGCCACCCGGTCTTGAGACGTATGAACCAGGGGCCGTAGGCTCCCTCGACGGGGCCTTCTCCAAAATCATGGACCCAGGCACGCGAATCGTGCAGACTTTCCACGGTAAAAATCCCCTCGGGCGTCCTCAAGTCGCCAACGGC
>DMCT01000084.1 GCA_003446665.1 Synergistaceae bacterium | reverse complement strand
ACGGCCTTCGCAGTGTGGAGCCTGTTTTCCGCCTCATCATAGATTACCGAATGCGGCCCGTCGATGACGGAATCTTCCACCTCGTTAACCCTGTCCGCCGGAAGCGCGTGCATGTATAGAGAGTCTTTTGCCGTAAGGCTCATCATCTTTTCGGTGCACTTCCAGTGTCTGTTCGCCTCCAGAAGTGAATCCACGACCTTTGTATCCTCGTTGGTCACCCAGTTCCCCCAGTTTTTCGGGAAGACCACGTCAGCGTCCTTGTAGGCTTCCTCCTGGTCATGGGTTATCACAAGCGACCCGCCGTTGGCCTCGGCATAGGATCTGGCCTTTTCGATCACCCAGTCCGGGAGCTGATACCCTTCGGGATAGGCGAGGGTTACGTCGATGCCGTACCTCGGAAAGAGCAGCACCTGGCTCACCGGAACGGAAATGGGCTTTTTGTGAGTCGTAGCGTAGGCCCAGATGACAGAGACCTTCAGGTTGCGAAGGTCCTTGCCCCTCTTTTCCTGGATGGTCATGAGATCGGCAATGGCCTGCAGCGGATGATAAAGGTCATCCTGCATGCTGATGACCGGCGCCGTGGAATGCCTGGCCATTTCGTTGAGGTAGGCGTTCCCCACTTTCCAGAAGCAGTTCCTGCAGGCGATGGCGTGACCCATCCTGGAAAGGATCACTGCCGTGTCCCTGGCAACCTCGCCGTGGGCTATCTGCATGTTGCTGGTATCAAGAAAGTGGCCATGCCCTCCCAGCTGCGTTATACCGGCCTCCATGGAGTTCCGCGTCCTGGTGGACTGTTCGAAGAACATCAGGAAAACGGTCTTGTTTGGAAGGTAATTCGTGGGCCTGTCCATCGCGAAGGCCAGCTTGAGGTCGTAAGAACACTCGAGAAGGGTGTCTATCTCCTCCCTGGACCAGTCCTGGAGCGTAATAAAATGTTTTCCCCTGAAAATCGTCTGCATTCTTGTTTCTCCTCCTCATTTATTCCGGCTTTGGTCGGAATCAGTAATTCTGGACGTAAACGGACGGGATCACCGCATAAAGCGCCGCCGCTTTCACAAGCTCGTCCTTCCAGGTCCTCTCGTTGGGCGCGTGGGCCTGGTCCTCGTGACCGGGACCGAAACCGATGCAGGGGATTCCGTACCTGCCCATGATCGAGACCCCATTGGTCGAAAAGCCCCACTTGTCGACCAATGGCTCTTTCCCGAAAAGATCCCTGTAGGCTTTTACCGTCGCCTGACATGCGGGGTGATCCTCTTCCAGCACCCAGGTCGGGAAATAGCATTTCGTCGGATAGACTAGCCCTGTATAAGAGGGGCGCTCGTAGGTGTACATGGAGACCTCGGCGTTCTTTTCTTTCGCCGCCGGAAGGTTCCTGATCTCCTGCAGGGCCATCTCCCAGGTTTCACCGTGGGTAAGCCTGCGGTCTATAGAGATGGAGCACCCGTCCGCCACGGCGCACCTGGAGGGCGAACTGAAAAAGATCTCCGAAACCGTCAGGCTTCCCTTACCCAGGAAGGGATCGTCGTGGAGGTTTTCATGAAGAGCCCTTACTTCCTGAAGCAGCGGCGCCATCTTGTAAATGGCGTTGTCGCCGCGTTCGGGTACTGAGCCGTGGCAGCTCAAGCCCTTGGTGGCTACCTTGATCTCCATTCTCCCACGCTGTCCCCGGTAGATGTTGAGCGACGTCGGCTCGGTGATGACCACGAACTCGGGCCGGATGCCGTCTTCGTTGATGATGTACTGCCAGCAGAGGCCATCGCAATCTTCCTCCTGGACGGTCCCTGTCACCAGCAGGGTGTAATCGTCTTCCAGGCCAAGGTCCTTGATAATCCGGGCGCCGTAGACCATGGAGGCCATGCCGCCCTCCTGGTCGCTGGCCCCGCGGCCGACGATGATTTCGTCATCCTCGTACCCTTCGTAGGGATCGTATTCCCAAAGGCTCCTGTCGCCTATCCCCACGGTATCTATATGAGCGTCCATGGCGACAAGACGGGAACCGCTGCCTATGTATCCCAGGATGTTGCCCATGGGGTCTATCTCGATCCTGTCAAATCCCACCTTCTCCATCTCTTCCTTGATCCGGAGTATGACGGCTTCCTCATTGCAGCTTTCACTGGGGATGGCGATCATGTCCCGCAGAAACTTCGAAATGTCCCCACGGTAAGACTCGGCTTGCTTCATTACCTTTTCAAAATCCACCGCAGACCAGGCTCCTTTCCATTGCTTTTCACGACTTTCACTTTTATGTTTTTACTTTCGGGCCCTCAGGGGGCCATGCCCATTAATCTGGGCAAAAACAGCGATATGCCGGGAATGAAGGTGACTATCAAAAGCGCGATTACGACCATGATGATGAAAGGGAAAATCTCCCTGCTCAACTGTTCGATCGTGAGGCGGCTTATCCCGCAGGCCACGAATAGGCACGCTCCCACGGGCGGCGTCATCAGGGCGATGTTCAAGGCGAGCACCATAATGATCCCGAAGTGAAGCGGGTCGAAACCGATATCCACCGCCAGGGGATGAAGGATGGGACCCAGAATGATAAGCGCCGCCGCTATGTCCATGAACATACCCACGAAAAGCAGCAGTACCAGGATCATGCCCATTATGATCCACTTGTTGGTGCTGATGGAAAGCATCAGTGTGGCGACTTTCTCCGGGATCTGCTCCATGGTCAGCACCCATCCCAAAATCGACGCCGCAGCTATGACCAGAAACACCACACCGGTAGTCCGCGCCATCTTGAGAAAAATGGGCCACAGGTCTTTCACGGAGAGGCTCCGGAAGACAAAAAAGCCTATGAACATGGAATAGGCAACGGCAACCGCAGCCGCCTCCGTGGGGGTAAATACGCCCGAGAGGATTCCTCCCAGGATTATCACTGGCATCAGCAGAGCTACGAAGGATTCCTTGAATGCCACAAGAATTTCCTTCAGGGTCGCCCGTCTTTCTCCAACGGGGTATCCGCGCTTTTTCGAAATCCGGGCCGTCATAACCATGAGAACCGCCGCGATGAGAAGCCCGGGCAGGACACCGGCCAGGAAAAGGCCTGCGATCGAAACCTGCATGAAGGCGCCGTAGATCACCATGATGTTAGATGGCGGGATGGTCGGCCCGATGATGGAAGACGACGCCGTAACGGCCGCCGAGAAGTCCTTGTCATAGCCCTCCTCGACCATGGCGGGAATCAGCATCGAACCTATGGCCGCCGTATCGCTCACGGCCGCACCCGTTATGCCAGCGAAAAAGACCGACGCGAGTATGTTGGCATGAGCCAGCCCTCCCTGGAGGTGACCCACAAGCACGTTGCTGAATTTAACCAGCCGGGTGGTGATCCCGGTCTTGTTCATTATCTCCCCGGCCAGTATGAAAAAAGGCATGGCCATCAAGGTAAACATGTCCACGCCTGCAAAATAGCGCTGGGGCACCAGCTGCAAAACGGAACCCAGACCCATCTTCAGCATGGAGAAAAGGCCCGTGACGCCCAGGACAAAACCCACTGGCATGCCTATCAGAACAAGCACTAAAAAGGTCAACGCGATGAAGGCCGTCATTGCCCGGCTTCCCCCCTCACCGACCCGTCGTCAAACTCGAGCCCTTCCTCTCTTTTTACTGCGGCTACTATATCCTCCGACATGAGGATCTCGTCCAGGTCTTGCCTGCGTATATCCAGGGTCATCTTGCAGACCAGCATTATCAAGCAAAACAAGGCACTCACGGGAACGGCCAAAAGCCACCAGTACATCGTCGTGTGCAAGGCCGTAGAAACCTGCGCCTTCCCACCCTCGGCCATCCGGAACCCGAACACGGTAAGGACGTAGAGAAAGTACAGGACGAGAAAGTTTGAAAGAAAGATTATCGTCTTCGCTGCCAGACGGGGCAGTTTTTTAATGAACATGGTCACCCCTACGTGCTCGTGACGCCAGATGCAAAGAGCCACCGAAAGGAGCGCCATCCATATCATGACGTACCTGGAAAACTCCTCCGTCCATCCAAGGGGAGACCTAAAGACATAACGGAACACCACGCCCAAAAGGACCGTGGCAGTCATGATTATAGAAAGGATAAAAACGGGAACCTCAAGTGCGGATTCCAGTCCGTTGCCCGTTTTTTCAGCCAGGCGTGAAAGCCCCTCCACGGAGCTTTCACGCCCTGAACGTTTTAGAAATCCCATAACTATTCACCGGCAGACAAAAAAGCTGGCCGGTTAATCCTTTTCCTCCATGGCCTTTTCTATGGCTTCGAGATACTTCTCCGCAAGTTCTACTCCCTCTTCGCCATATTCGCCTTTGAGGAATTCCATGGCTGACTTCCGGCCTACTTCCCTGAACTCTTCCAGCGCCTCGGGTGTCGGGGTGTGGATCTCCATCCCGGCTTCGCTCAGCGCCGGCAGGCCCTTGTCAGACGCCTCGATGATCCGGTTGAGCCCCCTCCCGGCAACGATAGCCGTCTTGGCAGCCTCGTCGACGATGAACCGTTCCTCTTCGTTAAGGCCTTCGTAGAAGTCCTTGTTCATGACCCAGCAATAGGTGCTGTAGAGGTGGTTCGTAAGAGTAAGGTATTTCTGTACCTCGAAAAGCTTGCCCGTGAGGATGATAGGGATGGGGTTATGCTGACCGTCGACGACCCCGGTCTGAAGGGCTGTATAGACTTCCGCCCATGCCACCGGCGTCGCTCCGGCGCCGTAGGCTTTCATCAGGTTCTGATGGGATGGCAGCGTCATAGTCCGGATCTTGAGCCCTTTCATGTCTTCAACGGTCTTGATGGGACGTTTGCTGTTCGTGATCTGGAAGAATCCCCCGGCTTCGCCGTATCCAAGTACCTTGAACCCTGTTTTCTTCTCTATGTCCGATGCCAGGTATTCTCCGAAGGGGCCGTCGAAAACTTTCCAGGCCACGTTGTAGCTCGGAATGGCGAAGGGAACGTCCAACACGCTGTAAAGCGGGTAGAAAGAGGCCATTCCCCCCGCCGACGCGATGTAGCTTTGAACAACGCCAGCTTTCACCTGCTCCATGGTCTCCCGCTCATTGCCCAGCTGTCCGGCCGGGTATATTTCCACCAGCAGTTCGCCGTTGCTCTGGGCCTCCACCATGCTCTTGAATACCGCCGACATTGCGGCCGTGGCCACATCAAAAGGCTGCTGCGGATTGAGATG
>DMCT01000014.1 GCA_003446665.1 Synergistaceae bacterium | reverse complement strand
CCTGCAGCTGCAGTCGCAAGGGCGTAAATACATCCGGTACATCCAGCCTGCACATCAAACGCGCCGGCCCTGGAGGCTCCCAAAAGATGCTGTACCTTCGGACCAACACCCGGAAAGAGCGTATCAGGCGAATTAGTACCGACTATGATCATATCTATATCATCAGCTGACATTCCTGCCGCCTTCAAGGCAGCCAGGCCGGCCCTGGCCGCAATCTCGCTGGTGAGTTCGTTTTCCGAGATTCGCCTTTCACGTATCCCTGTGCGGGTTGTTATCCATTCATTGCTTGTATCCACCATTTTTTCCAGATCGTCATTTGTGAGCACTTTTTCCGGGACATACATTCCCGTTCCCTTGAGGGCAACAGGAAGGCCTAATTCAATTCCCACTCCGCACTCCTCCTTCCTCGAGTTCCTCAACGATTGCCTGTACTCCGTTCTTGCTGACGAAATCTCTTGTTACACCAAGAGCACTGCTTATTGCCCTTGCCTTCGACCTTCCATGGGCCTTTATGACAGCTCCGTTTACTCCAAGAAGTGGTGTCCCACCCGTTCTTTCATAATCGAAACGCCGTGACAGCTCCTTTAGCATGGGAAGCATGAAAGCCATACCGATCTTGGCAAGGAAACGTTTTTGTATCTCGGCTTTCATCAACGAAAAAAGGGCTTCTCCCGTTCCTTCTATGAACTTCAGAAGAATGTTTCCCGTAAGTCCCTCACAGACCACGACGTCGGTAACGCCTATAGGTATATCCTGCCCCTCCACGTTTCCGACGAAGTTTAAGTGAGAATTTTTGAAAAGGTTGCGTGTTTCCTGTATAAGTTCGTCTCCCTTTATTTCTTCCGAACCGTTGGAAAGCAATCCTATCATTGGCCGTTCGACAGACTGTATGGTCCGCATGTAAACGTCTCCCATCAACGCGAACTGGTGCAGGTTGAGCGGCTTGCACCTGACTGTCGCCCCCACATCGATGAGCAGACTGACACGTTCAACGGCTGGCAGGGGGATCCCCAGTCCCGGTCTGTCTATACCCTTTATACGTCCCACTATGAGTACTCCACCGGCGACAATGGCTCCGGTATTTCCTGCAGATACGCAACCGACGGCTTCCCCGGAATGGACCATCTGCATGGCAATGTGAAGACTTGATTTTCGTTTTCTCCGAATGGCCACGGCAGGAGCTTCAGCCATATCGATTACTTCCTCGGCTTCTACAATGTTCAGTCTTTTCAAAATTTCTGCAGACGCAGTCTCAATGTGGGGTTTAATAGCCTCCGGCCTGCCAATGAGAGCGATCTGTATATCGTTATGCTGACTGCAGGCAAGGATTGCTCCTTTGCAAATCTCCATGGGCGCGTGATCACCGCCCATTGCATCAAGTGCTATCAACACGTCGATCTCTCCTCTGTCACTCTTGCGATCTTAGCGGCTGTCGTGAAGACACTCGGAATCCTTGACAACGGTAATGAAACGTCCTAGGAATATTTCCCGATCGCCTGCCCTTGTCCTTACGCTGACTACATATTTGTTTCCCTTTTGGGTGCCAACTTTCGCCTTGGCTATGAGTCGCTCTCCGACTTTGGCCGGCAGACGATACCTTACCCTGGCTGCGCCGGTAAACACCAGGTCGGCTTCTATAACGGCTATCGCCAGCGAACTGGCCTGGGCATATATGTAGTGATCGGAGACAAGTTCCGTATGCCTGAAAGCCATTTCAGAAGAGGTTGTCAAAATAGACAGGCCACCACTGTTAGGCTGAAGGTCTATCAGTTCTCCTATTACTTCTTCCCGTTTAAGGGAGCGGAGCCGTGAAAAGGCCTGCTGGGCCATCACGCGCATCCTTTCCCTTACTTCCGGGATGCCGAGAGTCACCCTGTCCAAGCGTATGGTACTTATACTCACATTAAGCAGGCGGGCAAGTTCTTCATCCGTAAGCAGTGGATCGGCCTTGAGTTCTGCCTGTATACGCCTTTGCCTGGCAAGCTTTCCAGAGGAACGAACCATTTCCCTCATCCTTACCACCAGATAATAACATCAGATATCATAACATGGTGAGTATATATAGGGAAAGCTGCGCGGTCAATAGCAAAACCGGCATGGAAGAAGTTTACCATCCCCATGCCGGCTTAATACTTGGTTATTGCCGTTGTTTCCTGTTGTTATTTTTTTCAGGATTCGTCATTTTGCCCTTCGCCGGATGCTTTTTCCACCTTTACTTTTCTCCCCCTGTAATATCCGCATTCAGGGCATGCCCGGTGCGTGAGGATAACTTCCCCGCACTGGGAGCAAGTAGTCATCGCAGGTGACTTTAGTGCTCCGAGCCATTTGGCCTTTCTGTTATGTGTTCTTGCATGCGAAGTCTTATTTTTGGGTACCGCCATGTTCTGTCCCCCCTTTTCTGTCGTCCTCCGGCTTTTTTTCGGAAAGGATATCCGCCAGCACATCTAACCTTGGGTCCCTTCCCGATTCTCCGCAGGAACAATTCTCGTAATTCCTGTTGGAACCACAAACGGGACATATGCCCTTGCAATCCTCACGGCAAAGCACTTTTTCGGGCAATGCCATCACCAACGTCTCCCAAACCTGATCGGCGATATCGATAGACGTGGTGTTTTTGCTTGTCAAAACCGTGTGCTCGTCGCTTTCGGCAGCCTCTTTTTCCGACTCGTCGAATGACGAAACATAAAAATACCGGAATTCATTGTCAAAAGCAAGTTCCACCTTTTCAAGACATCTTGAACAGGCAGCCTCGCCCTTGGCTTTTATTTTGATATCAATTATCACACGTTCCCGGTGTCGTTCTACAGTCGCTTCGGTTTCGACTTCGCCATCGAAGAAGAATGTTTGTCCGCCAAAGGGGACATAACCTTGTAGTGGAAGTATCCAAAGGAACTCGTAGTTTTTCCCGCTTTCGAACTGCCCGGTCTGCACAGGGCAATTCCAGTTTTGCGGACGACTGTCTATACGCTGGCGGTTCCCTTCTGAAAAGCCCATTTAGCCGTTGATCAGCTCCTTCGTATCTCTGGCAATTACCAGTTCCTCATTCGTCGGTACTACCAAAACGGAAACTTTAGCCCCATCGGTGCTTATTATCCGTTCTTTCCCTCTGACGTTGTTTTTTTCAGGGTCAACGTCGGCACCTAAAAATTCCAGTCCTTCGACAACCATCTTTCGCACTA
>DMCT01000038.1 GCA_003446665.1 Synergistaceae bacterium | reverse complement strand
GGTCCCCGAACGCGCCGCTTTTCTTTTCGGACTGTTCGGGGAACAGTCCCTACAACGTGGAACAGTCCCTACAACGTGGAACAGTCCATACAACGGGGAACAGTCCCTACAATATCCACTTCATCCGCAAACTTGTAAAGCCTGTAGGGAACGGGTAATGGGTATTCAAAAAACAGATTTAAGATAGATGTTTATAGATGTCTTTTCTGTGGCCGATCTTTACTACTAGAACAACAAGAACATCATCGTGAATCTCATAAATAATTCGGTAGTTTCCTGATCTTATTTTGTGAAAATTATTGTTTCCCTTCATTTTTGTTGTGACCCGATCCGGAAGTTTTTCAGCTAGAGATTCTATTTTTTTCTTTATTCGTATCAGTTCCTTTTGGGGAAGCGCTCTCAGATTTTTTTCAACGGCGGGGCTGTACTTTATTGTGTATGTCATTTTAGAGACCAAGTTTTTCCCAGAACTGCTCGGCAGGTATGTCGTCGCCCGGCTCTTTAATGGCCTTAATAGCATCGGCTATATCTATGCGGTCTTCTATCTCCTGAAGGAGTTTGAGTTCGTCCATGCCTACCAGCGCAGCAATTTCTTCACCTCTTCTGGTTAAAATAATTGGTTCCTTTCCAAAGGATACGCGGTTAACGATATTGGAAAGATTTTTTCTGGCATCCGCCGTGGATATTTTTGTGGTCATTGCCGTGTCTCCTGTGTACATTTTGTACAAATAGTACAATATGAGTGCGTGTATGTCAAGAAGTAGAAAAAGGGGACATCCTATAATGTTCCCGTCAAGAGAAAAAAATTATTTTTAAAAGAGCAACAAAATCGGTAATGTAAATTTCACGCTTTCTTTCAAACGCACGCCTACCTTGTGCCTGCAAGGCAGACGTGCTGGTTTGTTTCCCCGGTGCTCACCTTTTTGTTGGACCTTAAATCTCATCGTTATCAGTATCCGACATTTGCCGCTTGCGGCAACGCCCATCATCCCTTATCCAGATTTTAAAGTCAGTGAGCGGCTCTTTATTGTCCCTCCCGAGGTCATGTCGCCTCAACGTTCTATACCGAGCTCGCTTCAGAGAATCATTGATTCTGTTTTTCTTTTTTCTGTTACTCTATCTGCTTCAGATACTTGATGTCGAACACCTCCTGTTTTTTCATCAATGTCCAGGCAATCACCAAAAACTTGGCCGATAATTTTACGAAACGTTTGGTTTTGATGCCTTTCTCTTTCTCTCTTCCTTGCAGTTGTTTTGCAAAATAGAACATAAATTCTTTATTCCGGGAGGCAGCGACAAAGGCCGCCTGATACAAGGCATATCGTAAATCCGCTTTCCCCTGCTTGGAGATTACCGGCACGGCATTCTGGGATGTCTTGCCGCTACGATCCGCTCCAAGATCCAGCCCCGCCATTTTGAGCACCTGTTGCTGATTGAAAAACCGGTGCGGGTTTCCCAAAGCGCCCAAAACCTTCGCGGATACATCCGGGCCAAAGCCGGGAATGGTCAGCAAGTAATCGTATTCCGGAAACTGCTTGCAGGTTTCTTCAATTTTGTTTTCCGTATCCTGGATAGCTTTCCGAATATGACGTAATCCTTCCACCATGATTTTTGCGTCAAAGCCGGCTCCTTCACCCATCTCGCATCCGATGGAAGCGATGGCCAGTTTCTGAATGTCGTCTAAACGTTTCTTCTTAACCAGAGTCTTTCTGCCGGAGGACACCATGGTTTCAAACTGGTCGTTTTCAAAGCCCGCGATCCTTGATGGGTCCAAACACCAGCGGACAATGGCTTCCGTCTCGGGGTAACCGCTGTATTGATCCAGCTCCGGAAAATACCGGGCGATCAGTTGATTGCGAATCCTGACCCGGTATCCGTGCTCCTGTTTCCGAAGTTTACGCTTCAGCGATAGCAAATGACGAAGGTCCCGTATTTCCATGACCGGACATTCGTAAAACAGGCATTTCCCCTGCGAGATCAAATCCGCCACATTGGCGGCGTCTTTATCATCATGTTTGTCCCAGCGGCCATCCAAAAGTTCTCTGTTTCGCTTAACGGCCACGCCGCCAACCAGAACCACCATCCTCCCGCACCGGATTAAATGTTCTCCCAGAGGCTTATGGTAGTTCGCCGTCGGCTCCATGCCGAAGACGACTTTCTTCAGCTTATAAGACGATTGAATCGCTTCGGTCTGATCCAGCAGCTTCTCAAATCCTTCTATGGTATTGTCAAAGATCAATCGTCGTAATAGTGTCTTTCCGGTTGCCGTCCCGAAAAAAGCATGGTGCTTTTCCTTGGCTATGTCGATTCCTACGATCAGGTAATCCTGCGATCCGCGTATCTCTTTTCGGAATTGACGAAATGCTTCAAGCCTGCTATCTTCTTCGTAACAACACATGGGAAACCTCCTATTTTTGAGTTTAAGCTTGTCCTAGCTTTATTTCTCTTTAACAGGAGGTTTCTTTTTTGGGCAGCTTATATTAAATTTTTATCTTTGCCATGCTTGGCAGCCTACCCATTGATGCTGGGATGATATAACGGTTCTATTTATT
>DMCT01000122.1:6835-9559 GCA_003446665.1 Synergistaceae bacterium | reverse complement strand
CAGCTCCACGGGAAGCACTATATCCGTAAAGTTAATGCCCATAAAGCGCACCGAAGACGAAGTAGCCTTACCGTTTCCACTATTTTTACCCTTTTCGAAATGACCGTTGAAAACCAGATCCATCGTTCCGGTTATATTGAAGGTCCTGAGTTTTTCGAACCGGCTCGTTAATGGTTTGATGTCCAGATTCTGCCCGTTTACGGCAAGATCAGCTGAAAACGGAGCAGGCCTCATGTCTCCGGTAACCGTGATCGAGCCCTCACCGACCTTCCCGGACATCTCCTCGATAGAAAGCTTTTTCATGTCGCCTGCGACCCTGGCCTTGACGTTGTCGACCGCCATCCCCGCCGCCGCGACAAACGGTGCTGAGACCTCAACGGCTATCTTCGGATTTTCCAACGTCCCCGAAACTCTGGCATCTCCGTTGATAACGCCTGCCGCCGGCAAGGGCTTTCCTCCCTTTTGAGTTATCTTTTCAAGATTGACGTTGGAAGCCTTCACGGCGATGTCGAGGGCCGTCTTTTCCGTCGGTTCCACCATGGTAACCGTACCGCTTGCCGACAGGTTCCCGCCACCGACAATAGCCTTTCCTTCCTTTATGGTAATGATCTTGTCTTTTTTGTTTATACCGACATTTGGACTCTGGAGCACCACGCCGCCAATGCTGGCTGAATCGGCTGCAATATCGAGATCAAGATCCGAGGGGACGCCCGCGCTAATGCCGGCTATTTCCGTTCCTGCCCTCAAGTTGGTGAAACCGACGCTATCCATAACCGAAAGCGACGGGGAAGTAAGGGTGACCGTTACCGCCGGGTTCGCCAGTGCCCCTCTTATATGGGCCTCGACGGCCATCTTGCCTTTCAGCTTGTACTCCGATATCGGAGGATAGAAGGCAGCAAAAAACGCAGAATCAAGATTGCCGGCTTGAATCCGGATGTCCCCGCTCCGCTTTTCTGAGGTAAGACTCGAGATCTTGCCTTTACCCGAAAGGGCTGCCTGTTTAAAAAGGCCCTTCAGGTCCGAGAATAAAAGGGTGTCTGCCTTCATGTTGTAGTCGAAGAAGGTTGAAACATTCGTCAAGGTGTAATCCATTGCCGATAATTTGTCGGACCAAACCTTTCCAGTGACCACAAAATCGGGAACTCCGTCAGTAATCTTGTAGTCCGCATTCACATTTCCTGAGGCCTTCATCTCCTTGATGGCCGGAACCAGGGTCCCCATCTTCCCGAGTGACAGGGACCTCAACGTCCCCGAAATATTCACGGCTGGCTTTACCATGAAGTTCGACACATTACCCCCAAAGGCCAACGGGGCCCCCTCGAAGACGCTTTTTCCGGTTATAGCGATGTTTCCGTCCTTGACCTTTGCATCGATTGATGTGTCCGTTACGGCGTAACCCTTGTATCCCAGATTGCCGGCAGCGAAAGAGATCTGCCCCTGCGGTTTCTGGACATCGCCTTCAAGATGCACCGAAAACTTGTCCAGGGTCCCACTCAGGCCTTCGAGTTTTTTCGATACCTTGGACAGAGCCTCCAGGTTCGCGGACGACCCTTTGAGATCTACAAGCATCCTGGGAGGAGCAGTCGGATCAAAAACAAAAGCAAGGCTACCCGCAAGGGGGAACCCGAATAACCTCATATCCAGGCCTGCCACATCCAGCCTGTAAGAGTGATACCTCCATCGGGCTACTGCCCTTTCGACCGGCATGCCTGCCAGCATTTGGCCGGAGTAATCCACGTTTCCCGAAATGTCCGGATCCAGCCAGGTCCCTTTGACGGTAAATTCCGTCGAGACTGTTCCCTTGTACATCGCTGGATTCGCCTTGGGCCAAAAGTCTATTAGCTGCGGAATATTCAGATTCGCTGCTTTAACTTCCATGGAAAGTTCCGGGAGGATCGCACCTGAGCCGCTCAGGCTTCCTTCGCCGATTTTTATATTCATTTTCTTTACCGCCAGAGCTCCCTCGTCCATGGAAACGTCAAGTTCGCCCTTTACGGGAAGCTCGTCGACCACGAGGTCCAGGTCGGTTTTGATTACATCATCCGAAAAGGCGAGAAGAACGTTGCGTATCTGCAAAGTCGCCCATTGCGAGCCGAAGGTACTGTCTGTGATGCGGACCTTCTGGAGCGGCAGCTCGCCTCCGCCTTCCCCCGGCTTGATTTTCGGGATCAGGCGGTTGATCTTATCCACGTCGGACCGGAAACCCTCAATCTCTAGCATAGAAACGGGGGCACCGCCCGTCAAAAACGCCAGGATCGATACCTTGGCCCTTATCCTATCGGCTGAAAGGACCTCCTCCCCATCAGTCTCAATCGCTATATCCGAAAGCGTATATCCTTTGACCGGATTCCCGCTGACCGACCCTTTCGTCACCTGGGAATCTAGATTTTCCTGTACGGCTTTTGCCACCATGTCCCGCACAAGCCCGGTGCCGTAGTCGATACTCATCCCCACAATTGCGAGGACGACAATCGCTCCCACAATGACCAGCAAAACTTTGCCTCTTTTGGACATAACACCACCCTCTTATCTGCCTGGAGACATTTACTCAATTCGATTCTAAACCCTCTTCACGGGTGAATGAATTATCTATTATACGTAACCTCAAGTACGACATTCTACCGACCGTATCTTCCCACAAGCCTTGCCTGGGCAAGTATGTGCCCCTTGATGGACTCAAGGAGCGACGCTTTTGACGCGCCGGGTGCAAGGTCAAGCCTTGCA
>DMCT01000122.1:0-6579 GCA_003446665.1 Synergistaceae bacterium | reverse complement strand
GGAGGAATGTTATATACTACCCAGTGGGTCCACCCCTGTGCGTCAGGGTCGTCCATGACAAGAACGAAGCTTTTTACGCCTTCAGGAACGTCTTCCCAGAACAAGGCGGGAGACACATTCCCGTTGCGATATCCCGTCTCCTTTGGCATCATTTCTCCGTCCCCGAAGGCGCTGCTTTCAAGCACAAGAGCTCTTGCCTGCGCCGAGGCGAAAATCGAGCAGACAAATCCCGCAACCACCAACAAAACCAGCTTTCGCACCCGAAATAGCACCTCCAACAAACGAGCCCCCAAATAACCCGGCTTCCTCACCAAAGAGTTGCTTTTTTCAGGCATTTTACTTCTTTTCGCCCGCCACCTGCTCCGGTATGTGCACGTAGACACTGCAAGGGGTGTGCGCTACAACTTTTGCCGCGACACTGCCTATGATAAACCGCCTGAGTCCGCTTATCCCGCGATGTCCTATCATGATCAGCTTTGCCTTCTGTTCCGTGGCGAAATCGACGATCTCCTGATAGGAAATACCGACCCTTACCTCAACCGAATAGGATCTCACCGGCGAACCCGTTTTTTTTCGTATTTCCTCGACGATTTCACTGAACTGCTGGCGAATTTCGCTCTCGGGCGGCGGCAAGTAGGCGACATGTCCCTTGTACTCGATTTGTCTGTTTTCCCATGACTCTATTACGTGCAAGAAAATCAACTCTACGTCTTTTTCCCTCTCGGCGTAATGAAAGGCATATTCGATCAGGCTCTTGCTGACCTCGCTTCCATCGATAGCGACAACCACCTTTTTCATCCCGATCACCTTCCCTCACGTTTGTTACTCCTAAAACCCACCCTGTTGTTTAAGTTTATGTTATCACTCTAACAGTAAAAAGCAATGTTTTCAAAGACTCCTCAATGATGTACGACCCTCGACGGGAAAGACTTCCTGATGAACTCCCTGAAAGGGTATAGGGTATATTGAAATAACTTCCTTTTCAGATAATATTGGGAAGTTGGAAGGAGGATTGACGATGGAACTTCAAAGCATACTCACCAGGGAAAATTTCGTTTCATCGGGAAAATCAAAGGATATCTACCGCATTCCTTCAGGGCAATACAAGGGGAAATACGCCTTTGTGTTCACTGACCGCGCCACCGGCTACTTCGACGAAAAGGGCAAACCCGTTTTCGACCCCGGGTACGACAATGTCGTGGGCGAGATACCGGGCAAGGGTTCCGTCGCCTGCAAATTTGCCACGTATTTCTTCAGACTCCTGGCAAAACGAGGTATCCAGACCCACTACATCGACACCGTTTCAGACAATGTCATGATCGTCGAACCAGCCACTCCCATCAGTATGCCCGAACAAGGTCCCGAATTTGAAGGTTCCGCTCCTCTTTTGAACCTGGAGTGGACGTGGAGAAACAGCGCGATGGGGAGCTTCTGGCGCCGCTACCCCTTCGTCAGACCCTGCGCGGACCTTCCTCAGGTGATCGAGGCATGGACCAAAGACAAAACTGACACGCTGATCACCTTCGATTCGCTGACGGGAGCCGGAGTAATGACAGAAGAAGAAGTATCCACCGTCAAGGAACTAGTCAAAAAAATCGCCCAAGTTATTTACGAAGAGTTCGCGGCACGCGGGCTACATGTCCTGGACGGCAAGATCGAACTTGGGCGGCTTAAAAGCGGCGACGGGCACATCGCACTTATCGATGAGATTTCCCCCGACGTGCTACGCGTTTGCAACGGCTACAAAAAGGGCGAAAACAGAAGCTGCGTAAACGCACGGGAGTGCATTACCACGAGCCTTTCCGGAGACAAGCGCAGAATTTCGGCGAAGTACCAACTTTCTGCCGCGGAACTGGAGAAGATTTTTCTGAAGTAAAAAACGCACCTTGCGATCGACGCCCGTATTTCCAAAAGCTACCGCAACAGCGCAAAAAGTTCCCTTTGTATCGCGAGAAACCGGTTCTTGAGATCCTCCCAGTGTATGGGTTTTCTGAGCACCGGCCAGGGTTCGGCTTCGGCGTCGTCAAACCAGGAGAGGCTTTTTATCATGTGGTACGTGTTTATCCTGGCGCCTGGATATTTCTTTTCCAAAAGGGGAAACAGGTCCTTAAGGGTGACACCATGCCTGTCGAGGATGAAAAGGTCGAAAAAATCCTTGACGGAACCCCGATTCGCCAGCGCGTTCCATTTCGTGATGGCGATGTCTGTCAGGGACGCGATTTTTAATCCCTGAACCTCGGGAGTCTCGATAAAAGGCTCTATCATGGGGTTAGGGAAATGAAGCCAGGTTATCTGGGTGTCGCCCACCCATCCTATGAAAGTACCCGGCGCCGTTTCGGCCATTCTGACGGGGCCCAAGCTTTCCAGTCGTCGTGACAAGATTTCAGGGTCGAATGATTCAGGCGTAAACCAGGCAAAATCCACCGATTCCCTGTGCCCCAGGACAAGAGCCAGGGCCGTTCCGCCCGCGAGATACGACTGTCCGACCGGCACTTTGCGTGCCAGGCTCTTCAGCAGGTCGAGCCTGGCTGGATCGAGGACGTCCCAAAACATCGCATTTCCTCCTCGCAGAGTCCGAGGATGTTTTTCCAGCAAAGAGCCGTCTTGCGGGTCAACCGGCGACTGGTTTTTACGACTTCCATAATCTCCTCTTCGGAAACCACCGACCGAAGCCATACCAAGGCATGCTGATCCCCCATGTTTAGAACCCGCTCTATGACAAAAGCCTTGTGCTTTTGCAGGTCGAGACTCGTCATGTCCACGTCCCAAAAGAGGTTTCTCAAGTCTTCCGGAACCGATATTTGTCTTGCGTTCAAAGCCTTTTTCGCCTCCCGAATAAATCATACCATTTCAGGTAATTCATTCCGTCTTCTTCGCGATCTCTCTTTTTCCTTCCTTGCCACCTTCCGCGTCATCATGCAGAAATATCCCCTGAAAAAACCGGAGCAGATCCTTCAGTACCTATTGGAAAAAACGCCAGGCGCAGCGGGAAAATGGCTGGCCGCAGCAAAATCGGCGGGCTTGTACAACGACGGTTATACTGACTGTTCGCCAAAAACACCTGAAAGCACCCGAGTCAGTCGATTCTCCAATGCGTTCCCAGGCTTTCTTTCCTTTTCAGGGCTGCTTCGGCAACGGCCTTTGCCGTTGCGTGCAGCCCTTTCATCTCAAGAGCAAAAAGACGGTCCAGTGGAGTTTCCACGCCTATCGTCCTGTTTTCGAAATCCCCCAGGTACCCCAGGAACTCCTCTATCTGCCGTCCTCTCCTTACAGGCCCCAGTGCCTCCCAGGCCTTTTCCTGCAGTTCCTTGCGCAACACTCCCGGCCTTTCGCCTTTTTCAGAAATGGCATGAAGGCCCCTCCACTCGCCTGCATCCAGGGGGCCAAGGCTTTTTTCGCACTCTTTGGCCGCAATATTGCCGGCCCTGTACCCGAAAACCACGATATTCGTCAGCGCGTTTCCGCCAACCCTGTTTGCTCCGTCGACACCACCGGTGACCTCGCCACAGGCATAAAGCCCGTCTACAGATGTACGACCGAAACCATCTATGACCACGCCTCCGCAAAAATAGTGTTCAAGCGGGGCCATCCGCAAAGGCCTCTTAACACTCCTGAAAAACTCCGCGTTCAACGTCAGGCAGTACTGCACTTTAGGATCCTTCAATTGCCCGTCTGTCAAATCCTCCAGGTGGGCGAAGACACCACCCTCTGCGGATTTTTCCGCCATAAGCCTGGCGCATTTGTCGCGAGCATAAAGGCTTACCTCGCTGCCGCTTTTATAGCCCCATTCTTTCATTGCCTCTTTCAAAAACTCCCTGCCCTCTGCGTCGGTTATCCTCACGAAATCCACAAGTTCCACGTCCGCCATCCACTTAGGGAAACCGGGCTCCGCCCATCCGAGAGGGTAAAACTGCACGAACTCCATGTCGCGAAAGACCGCACCGATATCCGACGCCAGAGCGTAGCCATCGCCGGTAATCCTGCCCGGGTTGTCGGTGTGACTGTAGATCTGGCCGCCGCCTCCCGTCGCCAAAATAACCGCGCCCGAAGGAATACACGTCCTTTCCCCCGTGCGCCAGTTCTCCATTTCGACTCCTGCTACACGGCCTCTTTCCAACCGAAGCGACGTCGCCACCGTCCAATCCAGGAACCTGACACCCTCGCTTTCGGCAATAGCGGCCAATTCCCCGGTGAAACCGGCCCCACCCATCAACCCGTTGGGTGCCGTGGCCCTGACTGAGGCAGATCCTTTTTTCATTTTTATCCGGACGCCCCACCGCATAAGGGTCTGGAAAGTGCTTTCGGCTTCCTCTGTCAGAATTTTCACTAAAGCCGAGTCGTTTAAGTAATGGCCCGTTTCCATGGTCTTTTTGAAATACTCATCGGGCGAAAGGCCGCAGCAGGCAAGCGAAAACACCCCTGCAGCATAAGCCGTACACGTCGCCGTGGTACGGGTGGTCTTTGAAAGTACGACCACATCGGCTCCGGCCTTCCTGGCAGCGATTGCGGCAACAAGACCTGCTCCTCCCGACCCGATAACCGTAACCCGTTTTGTCATCAAAACCACCTCGATTGACATTATAGACGCTGGCAGCCTTGGAAAGGTTCAAGGCTTCGAGCTTTTCGCCTACCTTTCTCATCTTGCCCAGAGCATTGGCTTTCTTCTTTTGGGTATGGATCGCCTTGAGAATCCAGCCCCGCCCTTCTTGACGCAAATGCTTCTGGGGCATATGATGCGTTTTTCTTTGTCACAAATATGCGGTAAAACCGGAAGGAAAAGAGAGGTTCCAATGCATCCAGTTGAAAAAATCAGGAATATCGCGGTCATCGCTCATATCGACCATGGAAAGACGACACTGATCGATGCCGTGTTCAGGGCCGCCAAGGTCTTCAGGGACAACGCACGAGTCGCTGAACGCATCATGGACAGTGGAGACATCGAAAGAGAACGGGGCATAACAATCCGATCCAAACACTGCACCGTCGAATGGAAAGGATACCTGATCAATCTCGTCGACACCCCAGGCCACGCGGATTTTTCCGGAGAAGTCGAACGCGTTCTTTCTACCGTCGATTCCGTACTTCTTCTTGTCGACGCAAACGAAGGCCCCATGCCGCAGACCCGTTACGTACTTCAGCACGCACTGAGGATCGGGCTGAAACCTCTTGTTTTCATCAACAAGGCTGACAGGCCGGGCTCAAATCCCCTGGACGCTCTCAACCGGACCTTCGACCTGTTCTTCGAGCTCGGTGCCTCCGACGAGCAGGCTGATTTTCCGGTTGTTTACGGATCAGGCCTCGAAGGATGGGCTGTGGAAGATCTCGAGGAGAGCGAACGAAACGGCATGGATGCACTGCTCGATGCCATCATCAGCCACGTCAGCCCGCCCCGGGCAAACAAGGAAGGCCCTTTCCTCATGCAGGTATCCACTCTGGGATGGAACGAATACATCGGAAGGATCGGCTGCGGAAAGGTTTTACAGGGGAGCCTCCAAAAAGGTGATGTCTTCGTCCGTACCACGTCGAGATGGATCGATTCCGCAAAACAGGAGGGCGCCTGGGAAATAACCGGTTCATTTACCGAAAAGGCCGCTCGTCTCTGGGTTACAAGGGGACTGGACAGAGTCGAGGTTTCAGAGGTTACCGCAGGTGACATTGTCTGGATTTCAGGACCTGGGGAAATCAACATCGGCGACACCTTCTCCGCACAGCTGGAAGAACCGGTGACACTCCCGCCCCTTTCCATTGAGGAACCCACGGTTTCCATGTTTTTTCTGGTCAACAACGGCCCCTTCGCCGGCCAGGAAGGCCAGGCAATTACCCTGAGACAGTTGAAAAGTCGGCTTGAGCGGGAGCTGGAATCCAACGTGGCTCTCCACATGGAAGACCTCGGACGACCTGACGGCGTCAAGGTCTCGGGACGCGGAGAGCTCCATCTTGCCATCCTCATAGAGGAAATGCGAAGAGAGGGGTTGGAATTCTGCGTATCCAAGCCCGAAGTCATTACGGAAAACCTTGACGGGGAAATATTCGAACCAATGGAAGCACTTACAATTGACATTCCCGAGGAATTCCAGGGTGTCGTCTTCGAAAAACTTTCCCGTCGAAGAGGACGCATGACAGGGCTGCAAAACCTGCAGACTGGGCTCGTCAGACTCGACTTCCAGATCCCTACGCGAGGTCTTATCGGATACAGAAACGAGTTCTTGACTGACACAAAAGGACTGGGCATCATGTCCTCTTCCTTCAACGGATACGGTCCATGGGCAGGTGAAATCCGTTTTCGGGAAAGGGGTTCCATGATCAGCATTGAAACCGGCGTCGCCACGGCCTACCAGCTTGAAAACCTCCAACAGCGCGGAGTCCTTTTCATCAGCCCCATGAGCAGGGTTTACGAGGGGATGGTCATCGGGGAACATTCTCGCCCAAAAGACATGACATGCAACCCGACGAAAAAAAAGCAGGCGACCAACCACCGGGCATCAACAAAAGAGCAGGGGATCAAACTCGATGTTCCCATCGAGATGACGCTGGAGAAAGCCCTCGAATGGATCGCCATGGACGAACTCGTGGAGATCA
>DMCT01000061.1 GCA_003446665.1 Synergistaceae bacterium | reverse complement strand
GCTTCCAGTGCCCGGTGGACCATGGCCATCGTTGCTATGACCGTCACGTCGCTCCCTTCTCTTTTGACGTCGGCCTTGCCGAGAGGAACCGTGTAAAGTTCCTCGGGAGCTTCCCCCTCGATGTCGTAAATGAACTTGTGCTCGACAAAGATCACGGGGTTGTCGTCCCTTATGGAACTGACCAAAAGGCCTTTCGCGTCATAGGCCGTTGAGGGCGCAACCACCTTAAGTCCGGGAACGTGCATGAACCAGGCTTCCAGTGACTGTGAGTGCTGGGCCGCGGCTGAACCGCCTGCGCCGCAGGCCGTTCTTATTACCATGGGTATTGTGGCCTTTCCACCGAACATGTAGCGCATCTTGGCGGCCTGGTTAAATATCTGGTCCAATGTTACCCCAACGAAATCCATGAACATTATCTCCGCCACCGGCCGCAGACCTGTCGCCGCCGCGCCGACGGCATTGCCGACTATGGCGCTTTCGGTGATGGGCGTATCGATCACCCGCTCGGGGCCGAATTCGTCTATCAGTCCGGCAGTGACACCAAAGCAGCCGCCGAAAACGCCCACATCCTCGCCAAGTACATACACATCTGGATCGCGCCTCATCTCCTGGCGGAGGGCCTCATTTATCGCAGCTCGAATCGTCAGCTTTCTCATCTATATCGCCTCCCAGCTCACGCGTATACGTCATCCAGTACTTCTTCCGGAGACGGCCAGGGGCTTTCCTCGGCAAACTTCACGGCTTCTTCGATCTGGTTGGATATTTCATCCCGAACCTGTTTCATTTGCTCTTCAGTCATGATTGCCATCTGGGAGAGCTTGGCCTCGAATCGGGGAATGGGATCCTTTTTCTTCCATTCCTGAACTTCTTCTTCCGGCCGATAGACCGTGGGATCGCCTTCGAAGTGTCCCCTGTAACGATAAGTCTTGCACTCCACCAGTGTTGGCCCTTCGCCGGTTCTTGCGCGCTTGACCGCCTCTTGTACGGCCTCGTAAACGGCCAGAACGTCGTTTCCGTCAACCACTACGCCGGGAATGTTGTACGACGCCGCCCTGGCTGCTACATCGGGGATGTTCATCGATCTTTTTTGCGACAGGGAAATGCCGTAAAAGTTGTTTTCGTTAACAAAAACAACGGGGAGTTTCCAGATGGATGCCATGTTCAGGGCTTCGTGAAAGGTTCCCTGGTTCGACGCGCCGTCTCCGAAAAAGCAGGCGACCACGTGGTCGGTACCCTTGTACTTCGCCGTAAAACCAGCTCCGACGGCAGCGGGAAAACCTCCGCCGACTATCCCGTTGGCCCCCAGAATCCCGAGCTCGACGTCTGCGATGTGCATTGATCCGCCTTTACCCTTGCAGTAGCCCGTGCGTCTTCCAAAAAGCTCCGCCATCATCAGCTTGAGGTCTCCGCCCTTTGAGATCAGGTGACCGTGACCCCTGTGAGTGCTGGTGATGTAGTCTTCCTTGCGCAGATTCGCGCATACTCCAGTGGCTACCGCTTCCTCGCCCACATAGAGGTGGACAAACCCGAAACATTTACCTGCGGCGAAAAGCTCGGCTACTCTTTCCTCGAAGTTTCTTATTGTGAGCATGTTCCTGTACATCCAGTTCAGTTTTTCCTTTTCGACAGCCATGAGCCCTACCTCCTTTTCGCTTGTTCTCTCGAGTCTTTAAACTGACCCACTCTCGCGGCTCTTTTTCTGATCACCCCCCTTTTGAAGCGTCAGGCAAACGAACCGGCCATATAGGAACTCCTAACCAAGGGACCGGCCAACACAAGCTTAAAGCCGAGTTCATAGGCCTTGCTTTCGTAGGCTTGGTATTTCGCCGGGGTGATGTATTCTTTTACGGGGAAATGGTCCGGTGAGGGCTGCAGGTATTGTCCCAGGGTGAGCACATCACACCCCGCGTTAGAGAGGTCCTTCATGACTTCTTCCACCTCGTCGGGGCTTTCACCCAGGCCGAGCATCAGTCCCGATTTGGTAACTAAAGCAGGAGCCGATTTCCTTGCGTTTTCAAGGATGGCCAGGCTCCTCTCGTATAAGGCGCCGGGACGCACCGGTTTATAAAGGGACCGCACAGTTTCCATGTTGTGGGCTAGAACGTCCAGTGGTGCCTCGAGCAGTATTTGCAGCGCCTCCAGGTTGCCGGCAAGGTCCGAAACCAGGAGTTCTACCCTGGCGTGAGGGTTCAGCTTCTTTACTTCCGCTACGACCGAGGCCATGTACGAAGCTCCGCCGTCAACCAGGTCGTCCCTGGTGACGCACGTCAAAACAACGTACTTCAGCCCCAGTTTCAGGCTGGCTTCCGCCACCCTCTGGGGCTCATCCGGGTTCAACGGCATGGGCTTTCCGTGGCTTACGGCGCAAAAGCCGCAATCGCGTGTGCAAACTTTTCCCATCAACAGGAAGGTGGCCGTACGGGATTTGAAACATTCCCCGACGTTGGGGCAATTTGCCTCTTCGCACACCGTGTGGAGAGAGAGCCCCTTTACCAGGTCCTGCATTTCCTTTAATGCTCTTTCATCGGGAGCCGGTATTTTCAGCCATTCCGGGAAAGTGTCCAACAATTTTTATCACCCTTTCGGGAGGTGAATGGTCCTCCCCTGAAGCGACAGGGCTGCTTCTTTCAATGCTTCCCCGATTGTAGGATGCGCGAAGATCATGTCGGATATCTCTTCAGCCGTGGCTTCGAGCTTCATGGCCATGCAGGCCGTTGATATGAGTTCTGTCGCATTTGGGCCGAGGATGTGCACGCCCAAAACCCTTTCGTATCTCGAGTCGGCCATGATCTTGACAACCCCTTCGGCTTCGCCTAAAGTCAGCGCCCTTCCGTTTCCTGCCATGGGAAATCGCCCCGTCTTCACAGAAATCCCCGCCTTTAGGCATTCAGACTCTGACAACCCGACCGAAGCCAGCTCCGGGGACGTAAAGATGCATGAAGGAACAACGGTATAATCCATTTCCAGGTCTTGTCCACCGATGTTTGCCGCCGCCGTCTCTCCTTCGGCCATCGCCACGTGAGCAAGCATATAGGGCGACGCGCAGTCGCCTATGGCATAGATGTGGGGCAGGTTGGTTCTCATATGTTTATCCACGACGATGCGGCCGCGTTCGACATTGACGCCTGTCCGCTCCAGGCCGAGGATCTCCGTATTCGGGGTACGTCCCGCAGCGAGCAATACCTTTTCGACCTCGACGGTCGTGCTTTTCCCGTTTTTATCTTCAAAGGTCACCGTCAGGGAGCTTCCCTTTTCCTCTATTTTCACCACCCTGGCGGCGACATGAATC
>DMCT01000002.1:9477-10693 GCA_003446665.1 Synergistaceae bacterium | reverse complement strand
ATGCCCAGATGATATCGTGGAACGTATAAAAACGGATTTCATGATGGGCGGGCACAAGGCATTCGGCATTGCCAAGGTTGCTGCGGGAAAGACTGTCTATCTGGTGACCTCGCTGAACGATGAAATGGTGAAGAAACTTTTCGCCGTGAAGGTTCATTCGGTGGAAGAGGCCATAAGGCGGATCGAGGAGGAAAAAGGTAACAATCTAAAGTACATCGTCATGCCTCAGGGAAGCTTGACGGTACCGGTTTTAAATCCTGATAGTCCCTGAGGTCTCAATCTTCCATCAATTAGTGAGATGCCCACAGTTTTCGTTCCCGTTGGCGGTATTTTCTTATTGATCGATTGTCTTTATAGGGCAGTTATAGAATGCATTTACAAGGCAGCTTTGCGGCGGATCAGTCTTCGAATCTGTTTTTAAGCCACCAGCGAAGTACGTAACCGGCGACCATTATCGCCAGAGTGGTGTTGAAGATGGTCAGGTTAACGTTTGCAGCAGATTTTCCGAGGATGATGAAAGGAAGACCTATAGCGCCCTGAACGATGGTATTCATGATGACGGAATATCGGAAGGGTATGCCGGCCAAAGGCAGGATGTAGTTTTTGCCAGCGTATGGTATGCCGGGAAAAGCAAGGAAGAGAAAACTGAACCTCGCGACATGCTTCTCAGGGATACTCGGCAGCCTGTAGTTTAATTTGTACAAGAGGAAATTTTTGAGTGGTCGCCTTGCCCACCTTGCAAGGTAGTAAGCGGTTAAAACATGCAATGGGAGTATCATGATCCACAAAAGGATAAAATGAATTATCCCAAACTTGACTCCTCCCAGAACGAGGAAGACGCTTATCGAAAAACCAAATATGGGTAATACGAACATGGCTGCGATAAACAAAGTAGGTGAAACGCTTTCGCTGATGGTGGTTATTACCCTTTCAAAAATATCGAGCCGTTCCATAGCGTACATGGCCAGTGATGCGGCCGCAGCGAGCAGAGTCACACGAATGATAGAAACGATTTCTTTTCTCTTTTTTTTATTCACCGCAGTACCCCTGAATTTCCAATCTGTTTGATAAAGTCGTTATTGTTGGTTGAATTCCTGCAGGACCGATTTCAGGAGCGCGTCACCCTTTTCAGTCAAAAGAGTCCATTCCGCCTTCATAGTCTTAAGCAGCTCATCCCATACTGGGAAAGTGCCTTCGGGGCCTGTGCCTTCCCTGG
>DMCT01000002.1:7109-9333 GCA_003446665.1 Synergistaceae bacterium | reverse complement strand
AAATCGACTATGGCCCTGGCGAACTGTTCCGTATCCGCGTTTTCAGGCAAAAGCCTGCCGTTTTCCCCGTCCTCCAATATGTCCCGCGTTCCCGAAGCGTCGAGGGCTATCACGGGAACCTCTGCAGCCATTGCTTCCACAAGAACCAGACCTTGAGTTTCTGATTTGGAAGAGAAAACGAAAAGATCCATGGCCCTGTATGCATCGGCCAGTTCTCGTCCTTTCCTTTTTCCGGCCATGACGAGACGTTCTTCCAGGCCGGCGTCTTTGAACATATCGGTGATGGACTTTTCACTGGGACCAGAGCCGACAACAAGAAAAACGGTGTTTTCAGGGAGTTCCTCAAAGGCTTTTATGACTGCTTCCGCAAGGTATTGAAGGTTTTTTTCAGGAGCCAGCCTTCCAAGATGTCCTATGACAAAGGCGTCCTCCGGGATGCCTTGACTATTCCTGAAAGAAATGCCGTCGCCAGACCGGAAAAAATCGACATCCACACCTGTTGGAATGATTTCTATGGGTTTTTTTACACCGCGTTCCCTGATCAACCGGGCAATGCTCTCGCTTGGGGCGATAACTCTGGTGCAAAGGTTCGCGTATACCGTGGCGATCTCGATGGCAAGACGCTTCATGACCTTGGATTCGGGAAAAACGTAGTGAGTGTATTGTTCGTACAATGTGTGGTGCGTAAAAACCAGCGGCAGGTCCCGACGCGAGGCCGCCCGAAAGGCCGCGTCACCCAGGAGGAAGGGGTGGTGGCTGTGAATTACGTGGGGCCTGAATTCGTCGATTTTCTTGTCGATAAAAAGAGGGATCGGAATACGGACCGAAAAGTCGCTTCCGTTGAAATTCTGTACTGCAGGCACCCGGAGTACGTTGTGATCCTCAACGTGAGCCTCGTCTGTGGGGAAGGTGGGGGCCACTATCATGACATTAAGTCCGCGCTTTTGAAGGTCTTCGGCAAAAGAGGACACCGAACGGGCTACTCCGCCTACATGAGGAAGATATGTATTTGTAAACATGCAGATGTTCATGTTTGATTCTCCTCCAGGGTGAAAATCTTTGGGCAAGTATACGCCGTTTCTATCTTTTTGTAGCCTGGAACGTGAATGATTATGGATTCGGGCAGATTCCAGGACTTTGAAAATTCCGCGTCGATTTCAAACCGGGCTTTTCCGTTTTCCTTGAAGAAACGGACAGCCACCGGGCCGGCATGCGTTTGGGTCGGTCCGAAGAAAACCGGTTCATCTGTATTTGTCCAATCGGGCAGTATCCCTGAGCCCAGTACCAGACTATTTCCTTCTTCCCTGACGAAAAGGTTTCGAATCAACAATACCCACTCTGCGGCCGCCCAGCCGTGCTGGCCGTCTCCCATGCAGCCTCCCAAAGTTATGGGATGAATCGCCTCGGGCCATTGTCCTGTAGATGAGGCCAGATCAGCCACGTTACGGAGCAGTTCCCTGTAACGGTCATCGCCTTTTCGAAGGAGGGTTTCCGCGATACCGAGAGTAAGATATGTGTTTATCCCAGAATGGATGATNNTCCTGGAAGAAACCTCCCTTGTGGAAGAATTTTTCGATCATGAGTTCCGTCGTTTTCATGATTCGCTTGTCACCAGGTGGTGTTATTTGCAAAGGATAATCTGCTACCAGCGATCCCACAGCTCCTGCGTCGATACGTCGATACGGTGATGCCGGGATGCCCCCTTGTGAACGTTTTTCTGGTATGTTCTCGATGCTTCTCATGATAGCCTCTTCGAAATCGTAGGCTTCTTTATCGTATATAAGGGATAGTTCAATTTCGCCAAAAAGACTCATAAGACGCGAGGCCGCTCGCAACCCGGCCAGTCCCCAAAAATCGTCCCAATAGTAATAGTCGTTGGGTCCCAAGTGCTCGGCACTGAAACCGGGCGGGAAAAGCCCGGAGTGCAGACCGGCGTCCTTTCCCCTGACCCGCTTTTTTGTTATCCAGTCGGCACCTTTGCGAATTGCGTTTATCCATTCCCTGCCCGGGACCTCACCTGTAAGTCTATGGTATCTGTCCAATATCCATAGAACCTGGCCGTTTGAGTCCCACTCGCCTTCCTGTGACTGGAAATACCCGTTGCTCTTTTGCCTGGAAGGGAAGGTATCCAAAATTCTTCGCGCCCGTTTCGTTAGCCCTATTGTCATTAGTGAGTTCAGCATAAGGCAGGCGTCACGGAACCAGAAACGGCGATAAGTGTAAG
>DMCT01000002.1:826-6820 GCA_003446665.1 Synergistaceae bacterium | reverse complement strand
CTTCCAGGATTCCGGTGATGTACGGTACGCTGCCGTGGTACGGACAAAGGTCTTTTCCGGAAGATCCTCTTTTAGCGGGACCCGGATCTCAAGAGAACCTTTTTCTCCTTTTTGAAAAGGAAAGAGCGCAGCAGCGGTGACCATCCCTACATTGCATGTCACACCCTTGCTGTCAGAATATCCCAATTGATTGACCACGTCACCGGAGTCGTAATCCGAGAAGATAGTCTTTTCAGGTATTCTGTCGAATTCAACGGGCGTCTTGCCGTTAACTATTAACCGTCTGGAATCCTCATCGCAGAAAATTTTTTCGATGAACTGAACACCTTCGGGGTTGTAGGGTCTAATAGAGACTACGAGCCACCCGCCTTCGGCGCAGTGGCAGGACGCGTTTATTTTTGCATAGGGGGCTTCATCACTGGTTTCGAGGGTAACGTTGGTTGAGATTTTCATCCCGTTTGCTGATGAATCTGTCTTGACGGCGAGATTTGGAGAGAACACAAGCTTCTGGCTGACTTCTTCGAGCTTGGATGGAAGGAGAAGACCGCCTTTAGAAGACAATAGCCACAAGTCGATGGACCAGCCGTCGTGCAAGGGCGTTACGAGACCTCTCGGGTCTACGAGAGGGTAAAGGGGCAGGTCGGGATGTCCCGCGGCGGTCCAGTTTCTGTGGGTAAGGTTGACGTGAGTAAACGAAAAGGCTCTCGGGATAAAGGACGGGTCGTCTGGGTTGAACTGCCGCTCGACCCAGTATGGCCAGACCCAGTCCAGGTTGTGCTGAATGGCTTTCGTGTTGATAAGGCCGCGGGCATGGAAAACTATTCCGGCCCTCAAGAGCTCGATGGGTTCTTGTACCTCCGAAGGTTGGGTAAAGCGCCTAAGCCGGGCCAAAATGGCCAGAGGATCGACGATCCCGTGCGCCCTGGCGGCTCGTTTGACGAGAAATCTCCATGGAAGCCAGCGTCTCAACATGCAAAAAAGGATACAACCTCTGCGAAAAAAACAAAACCCGAGAGGGGAAATTGGTGCTTGACGAAGCGAGGGAAAGGTGATAGTATTACTTTGCACTGAGAGAAGGGTAGAGGAATAAAGGCCTCACCCGGGAGAAGCTCCCGGTTATAAAAGGGTCCTTGGAGGAATGTTAAAAGCAGGTCAAACAAGGACCCGAAGCGAAGGCCAGGCTGAAAAGCCTGGCCTTCGTGTCTGGTGTCTTATTTCACCTCGTGAATCCAGCCCTCCGGGGCCTCTATATCGCCGAATTGTATTCCTACAAGCGTTTCGTAAAGCTTTTTCGTTACAGGCCCTACTTCGGTTTCGCTGTAGAATACGTGCTTTTTCCCCTTGTATTCGATTCCGCCTATGGGTGTAATAACCGCGGCGGTTCCGCAGGCTCCGGCTTCGGCAAGTTGGTCGAGTTCATCGATGTAGATATCCCTTTCCTCGGCTTCCATATCAAGATAGTTTTTTGCAACCTGAACCAGTGATTTCCTGGTTACGCTGGGCAGAATGGAGGGGGAATCTGGCGTTACGAACTTGTTGTCTTTCGTTATGCCGAAAAAGTTCGCCGCTCCGACTTCCTCGATTTTGGTATGAGTTGCGGGGTCGAGGTAGATGCAATCCGCAAAACCTTTTTTCACTGCTTCTTCGTGCGGGAGCAGGCTTGCCGCGTAGTTGCCTCCTACCTTCGCGGCCCCTGTGCCATTTGGCGCGGCCCTGTCGTATTCGGTCACCACAAAGTTGACTGGACTCAGGCCACCCTTGAAATATGCACCGACAGGCATGCAGAAAACGCAGAAAATATACTCTGTTGCCGGTTTGACGCCTATATTTTCACCGGCTCCGATCAAAAAAGGTCTGATGTAAAGGGTAGCGCCTGTACCGTAAGGTGGTACATAGGCTTCGTTCGCCTTTACGACCTGGTCGCAGGCATCTATGAACTTCTCTACAGGTATTTCAGGCATAACGAGTCTTTTAGCGCTTTCCTGCATGCGTTTTGCGTTCATGTCGGGCCTGAAAAGCTGAATCTTGCCGCTTTTTGTACGGTAGGCCTTAAGGCCTTCGAAACATTCCTGGCCATAATGCAATACGTTCGCCGCTTCGCTCAATGTGATCGTGTTATCCTCCACCAGCTTGCCTTCGTCCCACTTGCCGTCTTTCCACTTGGAAATATAGCGGTAGTCTGTTTTCATGTACTTGAAGCCCAGGTTCTCCCAATCGATATCGATTGTCTTGCTCATAGCTTTTCCCCCTTTTGCTGACTTTTAGTCTTTTTAGAATTTCCCTTTATGCCTGCTTTTTTAGTTTAGCTAAATTCGCGATAAAATGCATCCCGCCGGACTTGCATGACCATCAAACTGTCTTTGTGGGGTGTGTAAAGGGAAGAAACAAGGAAGCGGCCTGGTGTTGTAAACAGGATTTATGTACTCAGGTTAGTATCGCAGGACTCGTAATTTGCCAGGAATTCCGGGAATGGACGTGGTTGGAAAAAACAAAAAAGGAAGGACACCTCTAAAGCATCCTTCCTTTTGTATTTGCTGGTAGCCCCAACGGGATTCGAACCCGTGTTACAGGACTGAGAACCCTGGGTCCTGGACCGCTAGACGATGGGGCCACTTTAACGCTTTGGCTGGGGGACAGGGACTCGAACCCCGACTTCTTGATCCAGAGTCAAGCGTCCTGCCAATTAGACGATCCCCCAATCAGCACGAAACTCCCAGCGGAGCGCGACGCATATATTATCATGGGTTTTGCCCTCACGCAATAGGGGCATAAATCGGGTATTATGAAACAGACGGATGATTGGAGGTCAGAAACGGCGGCGCCTGTTATAAAATGTAATCCGGGAGACGAGTTTTTGTATCCTTTTGTTTTTTTACGAAATTTCTCGGGAGGTGCTTCCCATGCATGTAGAAACAGCAGCCTACAAGCAGCTTCTTACAAAGAGGCCCTTGAACGTGCAGGCCGTCTACGAAAGTGAACCCGTGGCTATAGTTAGCGGACGAGATATCGCGGAGGCGGCTAAAAAGACAAAATCGATAGTTCTGGCGGCGAACGTGCGAAACCCGCTGACGATAAAGGGAGTCCTGAAAGCAGCGAAAAAACTCAATGCCGCAGTCTTGTTGGAGCTGGCAAAATCGGAGTCTACCTATTGCGGTTGTACCTTTGACAACGTCCCAGATTACGCGGTGAAATATTCAGCCGAATTGGGGCATGGCGTGGTTTTCGGATTGCACGTGGACCATTACGCGATAAAATCCAGGGAAGATCTGCTCAAGTCCATAGCCCATCTGAGAGGTATTATGGAACGAGGCTGGACTTCCGTTGCCATCGACGCTTCTCACAATCCCGAGTGGGAGAATCTGGCCTTCACCAGGGACGTGGCCATGCATATCCCGGCTTACATTGGCCTGGAAGTGGAAGTAGGCGAGATAAAAGGGCCCGGGGAGTTGACCACCGTGGACGAGGCTCTTTTTTTCATCGGCGGCCTGAATGCCTGGGGAATTTTCCCGGATTATCTGGCGATTTCAAACGGCAGCAAGCACGGGACCTACGATACCAGCGTCGGAGAAGCCGAGGGTATAGATCTTGAAAGGACCGGTGAAGTAGCAGGAGCGATAGCCCCATATGGAGTGACCATCGCACAGCATGGCATTTCGGGAACTCCTCTGGACAAGGTTTCCGCCTTCTCGCAATACGGCATCAACAAGGGTAATGTGGGCACCCTCTGGCAAAACATTGTTTTTGGTCTGGAAATGGATTCACAAACGGGTAACGCCGTTACCAGAGACGGTTCTTACGTAAAGGATCCGAACCGCGGAGTTCCGGAAGAACTGTGGCGCAAGATCGTTGAATGGGCCGATGAACATGGATATTCACGTAAGGACGGCAACTACAAAAAGGCCAACAAGCCTTTCCATGAAATGATCATGTCCTTGCCCGAAAAGAGACAGGAAATGATCGTGGAGGAGACGGCGGAATGGGCCGAGAGATATATAAAGGCTTTTCAAGGCGAAGGGACTGCCGAAGCCGTCATGGAAACATTGTCCAGAAGACTTGACCATAATGCCGCTCCCGAGAGAAACATACTCGGCAGGCGAGCTGATTTTATTCCCGACAGGGCGCCGAAAAAGAAAGCCCGGGTATCGGGAGAGGACTATTCTGATTAAACCCTGGTAGGAAGAACCAGCGGGAAATACTGGGGGTGGCGATCGCCACCCCCAAACATTGCGTGGCCTGCCCTTAAAAAGGGAAAGTCATGTTAGGATGTTTATTTGGAGGTGCATCAATGGCAAGAACAAAATCACGTGGACGTCGTCGGAACGTCAAAGGACCGAAAGACGGCGAACTAAGGTTGATCCCTCTCGGGGGGTTGGGCCAGATAGGCAAGAACATGATGGCCATCGAGTATGGCAACGATATCGTCGTTATTGACTGTGGTCTCATGTTCCCCGAGGAAGAAATGCTTGGAATCGATTTCGTCATTCCTGACGTCACATATCTGCTCGAACGCAAGGACAAGATTCGAGGACTGGTGCTCACCCATGGACACGAAGACCATATAGGCGGACTTCCCCTGATTCTCCCCGGCCTCGATGTCCCGGTCTACGGAACCAGGCTCACTTTGGGTTTGGTAAAGGCCAAATTCAGGGATTCAGCGCCCGATTATTCCCTTGAGACGATCGAAGTCGCTGCGGGAGAATCGTTCAGCCTGGGCTGCTTCATGTTGCACTGTATTTCGGTATGCCATTCCATACCCGACGGGATTGGCCTTGCGGTTGAAACTCCCATAGGCACCATCGTACATACAGGTGATTTCAAGCTGGACCCGACGCCCGTAGACGGCAGGATAACCGACTATACGGCTTTCGCCGAGTTCGGCAGCCGTGGAGTCCTGCTGATGTTGTCCGATTCCACCAATGTGGAACGGAACGGCTTCACCCCCTCGGAACGTCTTCTTGGCGGGACACTGGAAAACATCTTCAGAACTTACAAGAGCAAACGTATAATCATCTCGGCCTTTGCCAGCAACCTTCACAGGGCCCAGCTTATTCTGGATGCGGCAGCCAAGTTCAACCGCAAGGTCGTACTCATGGGGCGGAGTATGATCCAGAACGTTGAACTGGCCAGGGAGCTGGGTTATATCAAAGCTGACGACGACTTGTTAGTGCCACAGGAAGAGATATCCAGGATCCCCGACAGCAAAACAGTAGTTCTTACCACAGGAAGCCAGGGAGAACCCTTTTCCGGGCTGGTTTTGATGAGCAAGGGAGAACATCGTCACATAACTCTCGGGCAAAAAGACGTAGTAGCGGTGTTCGCGTCGCCCATTCCTGGCAACGAAAAGCTCGTAAGCAGGACCATCAACAGGCTTTACGCATGCGGCTGCGACGTGATCTACGACAGGGACAAGAACGTCCATGTTTCCGGTCATGCTTCGCTGGAGGAGCTCAAGATGATGTTCAGCATGGTTCGGCCGAAGTATTTCGTTCCCGTTCACGGTGAGTACAGACATCTTGTCAGACATGCACAGCTAGCGGTTGAGATGGGGATCCCTCAAAGGAATGTGCATGTCATCCAAAACGGCGATATGTTGAAGCTTACAGGAAAATCGGCGCAGGTGAAAAGGAATGCCTTTCCTGCGGGGGGGCGGCTGGTGGACGGAATGGCGCTGGGTGAGATGCAAAGCAGTCTCCTGAAAGAAAGACGTGATCTCTCGGAAGACGGTGTGCTGGTTTTGACTGCCGTTCTCGACAGCGAATGGAAGGTCCTTGGGGAACCCCGGATAGAAAGCGTCGGGTTCATACATATGAAAGACGCGGCAGGTCTAAAGAGTGAACTGTGCAAGGCTGTGAAGGATGCAGTAGCAAAGGGGCGTTCATACAGTCGGCGAGACCCTGAACAGCTCGATTCCCTTATAGTTAACCGCGTCAAGGACAAGCTGCGGCAATACGGAATAAAGGGACGCTCATATCCGGTAATCGTTCCCATGGTTAG
>DMCT01000002.1:0-592 GCA_003446665.1 Synergistaceae bacterium | reverse complement strand
TGATGGGGGAAGCCCTGCAGGACCTGGCCGGAGACAGAATGCGCCGACTTATTGCTGCGCTTACAAGTACGCCCGTGAAGGGTGTTATTGTCGGAACGGTCGTCACGATGTTGATACAAAGCAGCAGCGCTACCACCGTCATGGCCGCCAGCTTCGTGCATGCCGGGCTGATGACCCTTAAACAGGCGATAGGAGTTATCATGGGCGCTGCCATCGGGACGACCATAACGGCGCAGATCATCGCCTTCAAGATAAAGGCCTTTGCTTTGCCCATTATCGGGCTCGGGATGATTTTCGCAGTTTTCGGCAGGACGAAACGGCAGAAATATGTCGGAAACTGCATTGTCGGGTTTGGCCTGCTATTTGTAGGTATGCAGACGATGGAGGAGGCCATGTATTTTTTAAGAGACAGGCAGGATATCTTTCTGGCCTTCAGCCATCACCCCTTCCTTGGAATATTGGCCGGAACCGGTCTGACTATGCTTGTGCAGTCAAGTTCTGCGACGGTAGGTCTTACGATGGCCATGGCTTCGCAGGGCTTGCTGCCCCTCGAAGCGGCCATCCCCATACTTTTTGGTGATAATATCGGCAC
>DMCT01000064.1 GCA_003446665.1 Synergistaceae bacterium | reverse complement strand
GGTATCGAACCCCACGATGCAAGTTTCGCCGATTTCAGTAACCGGAACACCCATTTGCCCGGTCTTTTTAACCATCTCCATCGCCGCATCCCTGTCTTTGCTGACGTCGATAATGTCGAAATCGATTCCCCTGGATCCAAGGTATTCTTTCACCTTAATGCACCAGGGACAGGTCGGCGTTGAATACACTTTAACATTTGCCAATTTCATCAACTCCCTTTTTTAACTCACTCCACGTATTTATTACCCCAAATATACCATCTAGTGGTAATTATACGATTGCGTTCCCGACTGTCAAGATGAGGTTGACCTTTCAAATACCTCAAAACAGAAACTTTTGTTATACTCATAATTTATGAAGACATGTAATTTCCAGTAATAGTCCCACCAGTGTCAGGGGGTATTTCCCCCTGAAAACAGGAGGAGATGCTTATGACAACGGCAACGTCTGAAAAGCTGGACGAGCGGCTCGCCCCCGTCATCGAGAAATTCCGAGGCAAGAAAGGAAGCACCATAGCCCTTCTTTCGTCGATTCAGGAAACTTTCGGTTATCTACCGGAAGAAGCCCTGGACATTGTTTCCCGTTCCCTTAACATACCAACAGCAGAACTTTTTGGCGTAGCTTCATTCTATTCCATGTTCCGCTTCCAGCCGGAGGGCAAATATGTCGTCCGCCTTTGCCGTGGCACGGCATGCCATGTCCAGGGTTCCTGGCTTATCGGTGAACAGCTGCAGCGCCACCTGGGTGTTAAAGAAGGCGGCACGACAGAAGACGGAATGTTCTCCCTTCACTTTGTCGCTTGCCTCGGGTGTTGCAGTCTGGCTCCGGTAATGATGGTAAACGGAGTGGTTCACGGCAGGCTTAACCCGGAAAAGGCCGTGAACGTACTTGAATCTTACAGGGCCGGTGACAAGGAGGAAACGCAATGACCTCAAAAACGCTGATAAAAGTAGGTATGGCCAGCTGCGGAATAGCCGCCGGGGCGCGCCCGGTTTACGAAGCCCTTAAAGAGTCCGCCGCTACCCGGGATGATGTAGAAATAAAAGAAGTGGGATGTATCGGCCTCTGTTTCCACGAACCCCTTGTGGAAATTGAGCAGGATGGCAGGAAAGTTCTTTATGGTGAGGTATCACCTGAAAAGGCCCGCGAGATTTTCGACAAACACGTCGTAGGGAAAACCCCTTTGGAGGAGAACATCGTCCTCAGTACCGAAACGGATGCTCTCGAGAATTCCATGATCTCGAAACAGGTACGCGTTGTTCTGGAAAACTGCGGGAAGATAGACCCTGCAAGCATCGACGAATATATTTCAGTGGACGGATACAAGGCTTTGGAGAAAGCCCTGAAGACGATGGATCCTGAGACGATTGTGGAAGAAATCCTCGAAAGTGGCCTAAGAGGCCGCGGAGGCGCCGGCTTCCCGACGGGACTCAAGTGGAGATTCGCCCAGAAGGCTCAGTCGGACACAAAATATGTTGTCTGCAACGCTGACGAGGGAGACCCCGGAGCCTTCATGGATCGCTCCGTTTTGGAAGGAGACCCGCACCGTGTTCTGGAAGGAATGCTTATTTGCGGATACGCCATTGGCGCTTCACAGGGAATCATATACTGCAGAGCCGAGTATCCTCTGGCGATAAAACGCCTCAACATCGCCCTGGAACAGGCAAAAGAGCGCGGTTTCCTGGGCGAGAACATTATGGATTCCGGTTTTTCCTTCGACATTTACATAAAGGAAGGGGCAGGAGCTTTTGTCTGCGGCGAGGAGACCGCCCTTATGGCCTCCATAGAGGGGAAACGCGGCATGCCCAGGCCGCGTCCGCCTTTCCCTGCTAACAAGGGTATCTGGGGAAAACCAACCAACATCAATAACGTGGAAACTCTCGCCAATGTGCCCTGGATCATACGCAACGGGGCCAAGACCTTTTACCAGTACGGGACCGGTAAAAGCAGGGGGACCAAGGTTTTCGCCCTGGCCGGTAAAATCCGCAAGGGAGGGCTGGTTGAGGTCCCGATGGGGATGCCCCTCAGGGACGTTATTTTCGAGGTAGGTGGAGGTATCCCGGGTGACAAGCCTTTCAAGGCGGTACAGCTCGGCGGGCCATCGGGCGGATGTCTGCCCGAATCACAGCTGGACACACCCGTAGACTACGAATCCATAAACGCCACCGGCGCAATCATGGGATCCGGCGGCATGATAGTAATGGACGAGGATACCTGCATAGTCGACGTAGCAAAGTTTTTTCTTAGTTTCGTCCAGAAGGAATCCTGCGGCAAGTGTCCCTTCTGCCGCATAGGGACCAAACGAATGCTGGAAACCCTTGAGAGGATCTGCGACGGAAAAGGAAAGCCCGAGGATCTTGATCTCCTGGAGGACATGGCCTACAAGGTCAAGGACGGATCTCTGTGCGGACTTGGACAGACGGCGCCTAACCCTGTGCTTACGACTCTCAAATACTTCCGGCATGAGTACGAAGCACACATCATCGACAAGAAATGCCCGGCCAAAGTCTGCACCAATCTCATTCATTACAAGATAGATCCTTCGACGTGCATCGGCTGTACGAGATGTGCCAAGGTTTGTCCTGTAAAGGCAATTACCGGAGAAGTAAAAAAGACGCATGTCATCGATGATTCGCTATGTGTCCGCTGCGGGCAGTGCAGGAACGTCTGCCCCGTCAAGGCGATCAGCGTCGAGTAAGGAGGTCCATCGATTATGGAACGAACATTCACGGTCACCTTAAACGGCAAAGAGGTTAAAGCTCAACCGGGACAAATGATCCTGGAACTTTGCGAGGAAGCAGGGGTGGATATACCCACCTTGTGCTACAACCCTGACCTTTCACTCCATGGAGGATGCTCCCTTTGTCTTGTGGACGTAAAAGGGGCGAAAAGCCTTGTTCGGGCCTGCTCCATGCCGGTGCAAGACGGCATGGAGATCGAGACCCATACCGAAAGAATCATCGGTGCAAGGAAACTCGCCCTGGAGCTGCTTTTGTCCGATCACGTGGGCGACTGCAGGCCCCCCTGCCAGCTTGCCTGCCCGGCGAGAGGAGACGTCAAGGGTTATGTCAATCTGGCTGCGGAAGGCAACTACAAAGCCGCCCAGGACATCCTTCATCAGAATATAACCATGCCGGCAAGCATCGGCCGTGTCTGCCCCGCCCCGTGCGAGGAAAAATGCAGACGGAATTTCGTAGACGATGAGGCCGTATCCATAAGGGAGATCAAAAGGTTTATCGGTGATTGGGCCATTTCTCAGGACGAACTGGGAGAAATTCCGCAAATCAGGGAAAACGGCAAAAAAGTTGCGATCGTAGGAGGTGGACCTGCAGGACTTTCCGCCGCATATTTCCTGCGCCTCAAGGGATACGCCGTTACCCTGTACGAAAAGGAAGACAAGCTGGGCGGCATGATGCGCTACGGCATTCCCGATTACAGGCTTCCACAGCCGGTGCTTGACAGGGAGGTCAAATGGCTTGTAGACCACGGGATCAACGTCAGGCTTAACACTGCTTTGGGCAGAGACATAACCCTGGATTCGCTCAAAAAAGAAAACGATGCCGTAGTCCTAGCCATGGGCTGCTGGTCGTCCATGCCAATGCGCGTTTTTGGGGAGGATCTTGAAGGCGTTCAGGCGGGAATCGAATTCCTTTACAAGGTAAACACCGGTCAAGATGTTTACGTAGGCAAACATGTGGCTGTCATAGGCGGAGGTAATACAGCGATGGATGCCGCACGGTCCGCTTTGCGTCTTGGCGCCGAGAAGGTTTCCGTGATTTACAGGCGCAGCCGGGAAGAAATGCCCGCCGAAGACGTAGAGATCGAGGAAGCCATCGAGGAGGGCGTGGAGTTTATTTTCCTTGCGGCTCCCAAATCCATCGAGGGCGCAGGGAAGGTAGAAAGAATAGTCTGCGAAAAGATGGTTCTCGGAGAACCCGATGCCTCTGGAAGGAGAAAACCAATCCCTACGGGAGAGACTTTTACCCTCGACGTCCGGACCGTTATTGCGGCGATAGGACAAAGGCCCGACCTTTCCTCCCTGCCGGAAAACATCCACGACGGGAAGCGTATCGTCGTCAACGACCACTTTGCCACGCCCATCGAGGGTGTATTCGTATGTGGAGATCAGAAAACGGGACCAGATATCGCCATTGCCGCGATCGGGGCGGGTCACTGGACGGCCGAATCGGTCCACCACTACATCAGCGAGGGCATCCCTCACCGACCTTTCGAATGCGATGTAGTACGCGACGATCTGGGCCCCGAAGACTTTATGGATCAGGAAAAACAGCCGCGGGAAAAGCCCCGTATACTCGATGCAGCCGAAAGATTCGAGAAGCCTTTCGAAGAATTCAATCTGAGTCTGAGTGAGGACCAGGTAAGAAATGACGGAAACCGGTGCATGAAGTGCGGATGCCCAGACATTTACGAATGCAAACTCAGGGCTTACGGAGTGGAATATGAGGCCTCTCCTGATGAGTTCCCCAAGGAATTCTACGCACGACCTGACAGACCCGAAGAGGAAAATCCCTTTTATGTCAGAAACATGGACAAATGCGTCCAGTGCGGCGTGTGCGTAAGGGTATGCGACGAACATGCCTTGTACCACGCCATCGATTTCCAGAAACGGGGCATCGAAACCTACGTCGCGCCCGGGATAGACCGTGGTATAGACAATTCTGACTGCGTCAACTGCGGCCTTTGCGTACAGATGTGTCCCACAGGCGCCTTGACGGAAAGGACACAGCACGGGATCACCAGACCGGAGTTTACCAAAACAGTCAAGACCATTTGTCCCTACTGTGCCGTCGGGTGCGAAATTATGGTCCATGTGGACACCAAGACAGGACGAATAGATAACGTAACCACCGACTTCGACAGCGAAACATCCCTCAACAAAGGCCGCATCTGCGTAAAGGGGCGGTTCGGATGGCACTTCGTCCACCACAAGGACAGACTGACCACACCCCTGATTAAAGAAGGCGAAGATTTCCGTGAAGCAACCTGGGAAGAAGCCCTTGATAAGGTTTCAAGGAAACTGCTTGAAATAAAAGATAAAAACGGTCCGGATGCTCTTGGTTTTATCTCCTCGGCCAAATGCACCAATGAGGAAAACTACCTGATGCAGCGGTTTGCACGGGAGGTAATAGGAACCAACAACATAGATCATTGCGCACGACTTTGTCATTCGCCGACGGTCAAAGGGCTGGGGGAAACCTTGGGGAGCGCGGCCATGACAAATGATTTCGAGTCCATCAAGCAGGCCGACGTAATAATGATCATAGGTTCCAATACGACCGAAAACCACCCGGTTTTGGCTACCTGGATAAAAGAAAGGAAAATCAAGGGTAAAACTTCGCTTATAGTCTGCGATCCAAGGGATATCGAACTGAAACAATACGCGGACGTCCCTATCAGGCACAATAGCGGAAGTGACGTGGCCTTTTTGAACGGCATGATAAACATAATCATCGAAGAAGGTCTCTACGACGACGAATTCGTCCGAAAACACGTTGACGGATTCGAGGACCTCAAAAAAACCGTCGCTTCCTACACGCCGGAAAAAGTGGCCAACATCACGGGAATCGATGGAGATACCCTGCGCAACGCAGCACGCCTTTACGCCAAAGGTCCCAATTCCGCAATCTTTTATTCCATGGGCATAACCCAGCACAAGTACGGAACCGACAACGTAAGGGCCCTGGCCAACCTGGCGCTTTTGTGCGGTATGCTCGGACGTCAGGGCACCGGTATCAATCCGCTAAGAGGACACAACAACGTACAGGGTGCGTGCGATGTAGGCTGCATGCCCGAGATACTTCCCGGCTACATTAATATTTCATCAGAAAGAGAAAAGGCCCAGGCAAGGGTCAAGGAGGTTTTGGGGGGCGAACTCCCACCGAATCCGGGCAAAAGCATGGTTAAAATGATTGAAGCCGCCCTGGATGGGAGCCTGAAGGGACTTTACATAATGGGAGAAAACCCCATGGTAAGCGATCCTGACACCAACAAACAACGCGAAGCACTTGAAAACCTCGAGTTTCTGGTCGTCCAGGACCTTTTTCTGACCGAGACAGCCATGCTTGCCGACGTTGTTCTCCCCGCCGCCAGCTGGGCCGAAAGGGAAGGTACTTTCACCAATACAAGCCGCGCAGTGCAGAGAATCAGAAAAGCCGTGGAGTCTCCCGGCGAGGCGAAACCCGACTGGTGGATTATCACCGAGATCGCAAAGGCATGTGGTGCATCATGGAATTACGACTCCCCGAGAACGGTCATGGAGGAAATACGCCGATTCGTTCCGCAATATGGCGGCATTACCTATGAACGTCTCGAGGAAGGACCGCTTATGTGGCCCTGTCCTGACGAAAACCACCCCGGGACCCCCATCCTTTACACAAGGGAGTTTCCCCACGGTAAAGCCCGGTTCGCCCCTTGCGACTGGCAAAAGCCGCACGAGGAGCCTGATGCAGAATATCCATTTATTGCGACCATTGGAAGGAGCCTGTACCATTTCCACACGGGTACCATGACCCGTCGCTCCCCGTCAGGGGAATACATAGGCTCGCTATACGTGGAAATCAACCCAGCCGACGCCGAAAGACTCCAGATAAAAAACGGAGACAAGGTAAGAGTAAGTTCCAGGCGCGG
>DMCT01000134.1:500-3630 GCA_003446665.1 Synergistaceae bacterium | reverse complement strand
GACATAGGGGTGGTCTTTCAGGATTTCAGATTGATAGAAGGCCTTACGGTCTATGAAAACATAGCCTTTGTGCAGGAAGCCATAGGCATGCCGAAAAACCTTGTTCGGGAAAGGACCGGAGAAATTCTGGACAGGCTCGGCCTCTGGAGGAGACGGCATCTATACCCTGAGCAACTTTCGGGCGGAGAGCAGCAACGAGTCGCCATCGCAAGAGCTATGGTAAACTGCCCCGGCATATTGCTCGCAGACGAACCCACGGGCAACCTTGACCTAACTACGGCGGAAGATATCATGAGCATACTCCTTTCGATCAATGCCTCGGGAACGACTGTACTGGTGGCCACTCATAATCAGTATATAGTCGACGAATTCAGGCAACGTGTCGTAGGCATCAGGAGAGGACGCGTCGTCAGGGACGAAAGGAAAGGCAGGTACGAGGCGGATGGCAATCTTTAGATATATTCTCCGCGATACCTGGCGCCTTCTTGCCCGAAACCTAGGTCTAAGCGTACTGACCTTTGTAACAGCGGTGGCGGTTTTTTATCTTGTTGGCGCAAGCGTTCTTTTGGTCATGAACACAAGGGCTATGATTGCGGGAGTGGAAAGCAACCTGTTTGTGCAGGCTTACGTAAAGGACGGAGAAGATTCAATGAGGACTGTGGCCGAGAAAATGCAGGCCATGGAATGCGTGGCTTCCGTCGAGACGATTACGCCTCAGCAGGCGCTCGAAAGTCTCAAGGCAAGATTGGGTAGCCAGGCTGATGCCGTAACATTACTGGGTGACAATCCGCTTCCCGCCAGTGTGCAGGTCCGGGTGAAAAAGGCCGAGTTCGCCACGGTTGTCGCCAGGGAACTTATAGCGATGCCGGAAGTAGACGACGTGGTGTATTCAGGGGAGTTGGCGGATCGTCTGGGGAAGATATCTTCTTTTGTTTCCCGCTTGTCTATGGTTATTTTGGTCATTTGCATTGCGGCGGCTTCTCTTGTGCTTTTTAATACTATAAGGATAAGCGTTTATGCCAGAAAAGACGAAATCGAGACGATGCTCCTAGTGGGGGCCACGCCCGCCTTTGTCGCTTTTCCTTTTGTCCTTCAGGGAGTCACTCTTGGAGTTTTAGGTGCGTTGTTTGCGAGCGGGATTCTTTATTTTTCATATGGCTATGCCATAAATGCCTTGATTCATTCGTTGCCGTTTTTGACGCTGATAAAAGACCGCGAGCTTGTTTTGAGGCTGGGTATTGTCCTGGTGGGCGGCGGGGTTACAATTGGATGGATTTGCAGCTGGTTGGCTGTTTCCAAATTCATCAGGGCGGCAACACGGCCCCAGTAAAACTGCGGGGGTGTGGAGGAATGTTCTCATTGCCAAAGATACGGACATTCGGGAAGATTTGGCGGATTTCTCTGTTGATTTGCCTTCTGCAGGTGCTTTTTGCTGGGATTCCCTTTGCTTATGCGTCCGACATCTCACAGCTTGAGGGAACCATAAATAGTGAGGAAAAACGGCTGGAGACAATAAAAAGGCAAATAGAATATCACCAGCGGCAAGTAATGCAAACGAAAAAAAAGGAGAAATCCATACTCAATGATCTTTCGCAGATCAACCAGAACATCACCCTTTTGGAGCAGCAGATTCGTCTCGTCTCTTTAAAGGAAGAGCATACGAGGCTCAAGATAAAAGAGACGGAAGAAGAGATTGCCAGGACGGAAAAGCAGATAGAGCTGACGAAAAACGTTTTTGGGGAAAGAATTGTCGCGATATATAAATACGGCGATGTGGCCAATTTCAACCTTTTGTTTTCGGCTGTAAACGCGCACGAAGCCATGACCAATTCCTATCTTCTCTCGAAAATAGCAAGACAGGACCAGCAGATCATAAAGGATCTGTCCCAGTCGGCAAAAAAGCTTCAGGCTGCCAGGGCAGAGCTGGAGTATCAAAAAAAGACTCTCCAGCAACAGAGGGCGGACCTGGAGGAGAAAAAAAGGACGCTGAAAGCCGCAGAAAAGCAAAGAGAAAACATGCTGGATTCCCTGTCCGAGAGGAAAGAGGCGCATACACGCGCCATGCGTGAACTCCAGCAGGCAGAAAAGGAATTGCAGAACAAGATCAAGCAGCTTCTGGAAAGAAAAAGGCAGTTGGCGGCGGCGCGTAACAGGGCTGCACTCACTTACAAAGGCGGGAAGCTTCAATGGCCTGTCAAAGGGGAAATAATGAGCACTTTCGGTATGCGAGTGCACCCGACGTTCAAGACGAAGACCATGCATACGGGCATAGATATAGATGGCCGTGAGGGGGATCCCGTAAGAGCCGCCGAATCCGGAGAGGTGCTCTATGCCGGATGGCTGCGAGGCTACGGCCAGGTAATCATAATAGACCATGGAAGCGATCTCACCACTGTCTACGCCCATCTTTCGAGAATTCATGTACAGGAAGGGCAAGGAGTCAAGGTTGGGCAGAGAATCGGGAGCGTGGGTAGGACCGGGGTAACCACAGGTCCGCATTTGCACTTCGAGGTAAGAGTCAATGGAGAAGCACGGGATCCGATGAGATACCTGGGACGCTGAAAAAGTACTGAAGGGATGGAGCGAGAAAAATGTCTCGAAGGTTTCGCGATATATTGCTTGGAATCCTTATAGGCTCTTTGATAGCTGGAGGGATCTTTTCCGCGAGGGCGAGCGAGGAATACGACCTCTCGCGGATCGTGCCTTTTCCGGCCTCCGACTTGTGGCTTATCAAACAGGCCAGGACGATTGTGGAAACCTATCACGTGGACGGGCCTTCGGAAATAAAAGAAAAGGATCTTGTATATGGGGCCATTCACGGGATGGTTAAAGCCTGGGATGATCCTTATACCCGCTTTGTGGACCCCGACACGCTCAAGGAAGAAGAAATAGAGATGCAGGGCGAATACGGTGGCCTCGGGATCTATATCAGCCAAAGAGACGGACGCACTCTCATAATAAGTCCAATCGAGGGGACGCCGGCAGACAGGGCGGGACTGAAACCCAAGGATGAAATAGTAAAGATCGGTGAAGAGGTCATTCTCGGTTGGGATCAGAACAAGGTGGTAGACACACTGCGCGGAAAGCCTGGAACAAACGTGACTATCTGGATAAGGCGCGAAGGCGAGGA
>DMCT01000134.1:0-401 GCA_003446665.1 Synergistaceae bacterium | reverse complement strand
CAGCTTCTGAAATTTGATATAAAGAGGGAAAATATACAAATACATACGGTCAGGTACGAAATGATAGGAGACACAGGCTATCTGAGGATCTCCCAGTTTAACCAGAAAACGGAATGGGAGTTTCAGGATGCCTTGAGGGATATAGAATCCAAAGGTGCACAGGGCCTGGTTATAGATTTAAGGAATAACCCGGGCGGCCTGCTGTCTGTTTGCGTGGATATTGCTGACATGTTTCTCGAAGAAGGGGTTATCGTCAGCACGAGGGGTCGTTTCGACAGGGCCAACGAAGTCCTTTACGCGACTTCAGGCACCGAGACGGATCTGCCTGCTGTCGTGCTTATAAACGAAGGCAGCGCCAGTGCTTCCGAGATTCTGGCCGGTGCTTTGAAAGATCACGACCG
>DMCT01000095.1 GCA_003446665.1 Synergistaceae bacterium | reverse complement strand
GATGGAGTGATCGGATACGCGGCCACTACGTCGGGGTTCACCTGTCGCATCGCTTCAGCTACAGCCCAGTTGCCTGAAGTTATATCCTTGCGAGGCATGTGTATCACACCCTTTCCTCTGTCGTCACTCTTCAAGGAACTCGGCCTCGGGCCGCATTTCGATTGCCTTTTTGGGGCAAATGGCGGCGCAGAGTCCGCAACCCTTGCAGTAGAAGTATTCTATGCCGGTCATATTGCCTTTTTCGTCAGCCTTTATGGACCTGTCGGGACACTGGACCCAGCATTGCAGACAATGGATGCACTTTTCTTCGTCCCAGACCGGCCTGATGCTGCGCCACTGTCCCGTTTCTACCTGCTCTGCCGTGGATGCGGGGACCGTCGTGGCGATGGGTAGATCTTTCCAGCCTTTCAGTTTCATCCTTCCTGCACCTCCTCGTAACCGCGCCTGATGGCATTAAGGTTCGCCTCAAGAACTTTCTCGGGGAGCTTGGGCCCCATTTTATTCCTGAAGTGCTCAATGAAAGCGTCGACGGAAACATCTTCGAAAAGCCTGGCGACGACACCGAGCATCGGAGTATTGGGCCGGTTCTGGCCAAACTCTTCAAGGGTTATACTGGTGGCATCCACGGTCATGACTCTTGCGGAATCGGGCAACCCGAGTTGTTTCTTGATTGCCTCGGGTTTTTTCGTCGTGTTGATGATGTAGACCGTGTCGTCCTTTCCTCCTTCGGTCGGGTTCGCGGCGTCAAGAAGAGTCGGATCGATAACGATCACCACGTCCGGGTTCAGCACTCCGGAACGAACGCGAATGGGAGTTTCGGAAATCCGGTTGTAGGCTTTCATCGGCGCGCCTTGTCTTTCGGCGCCGTATTCAGGAAAAGCCTGAGCGAATTTCCCTGATTCAAACAGAACTTCGGACAAGATGGAAGAGCCTGTTTTCGCTCCTTGCCCACCCCGTCCATGCCATCGAATTTCGATGACTTTCGACATGTGTTTCCCCTCCTTTTTTTTAAGCGACCTGTACAATGGACAAGATCGGTCTCCTTTATGTTTGTCTTTCGCTTTTCTCATACTACCACAGGGGACTAAACCAACAGATGCGTTGACTATCGGGTAATAACATCCAGGCGTGTTTGAGGGTATCATGCAATTGTAAGGAGCGCCTTGACACGCATTTGCCGGTAAATTAAAAAAATTTGCAAGTAGACTGTTTATGTATATTGTATGGAGAACATTTATTTCGTCAAGAACGAATCGACGGAAGAGGTGCAATTATTATCATGAGAGCCGATGTAATCCTGGATAACGAAGCGCCGAACTTTCTGGATGTGTTTTTTAAAACACACGAAAATGTTTCGATAATCGGAGAAATCGGGTTTGGTAACGGAGAGTTTCTTGTTCATCTGGCGAAAAAAGATCCGGAAAAGTTTTACTTCGGGTTCGAAGTTTCCAGGACGTGCCTTATGAAATGCCAGGCAAAAGTAGAAAGAGAAGGACTTGACAACGTCTATCTGCTTTCAGGAGACGCAAGGTTTTTGCTCAGGGAATGTTTCCCCGACGGCGTGTTCGAAGGTATTTATATGAATTTCCCTTGTCCTTGGCCCAAGAAAAGACACGAAAAACGGCGGGTTACGGCGGGTTTTTTCCCCGATGTACTTGCAGCGGTTCTGATTTTGGGAGGTTTTTTCGAGCTGGCGACTGATGACGAGGAGTATGCATTTGAATCGAGAAAGATTCTTAGCCGTCATCAGGCGCTTTCTTTTGAAAGCCATGAGATCAATCCTGAAAGAGCTGTAATGACCAAGTATGAACGTAAATGGACAGCGGAAGGCAAAACGATACATGTGGTACGATTTCGCAAGGAAAAACCCTGGACGGTAAAACGGATTAGTGAAGGGAGAGCATCAGAAATGCACCTGGAATCAGAGGGCGCGAAGCCTGATATGAGGCTTCTTTCAACATTTAATGATACCTCCGGAGGATCCAGGGAACAAAGATGGATTTTCAAAAACTGCTTCGAAGGTTCCGATGGTACGTTTCTTCTTGAAACCATGACGGCCGACGAAGAGTTTCAACAGCATTTTTATATCAAGATTGTCCCCAGAGAGGGAAAATCGCTTATCAAGTTTGATCCTGCGACGAAACCCCTTGTCACCCCTGCAGTGAAGAAAGCCATGCAGGAACTTCGAATCAGAATGGAGGAAATTCAATAAAAGTGAAAGGTTATGCCTTATATCCCATTGGTATAGTAAGATCGGAGATAAGAGAGCCTATGCCTCCGGAGCGATTCAAAAATAGAACGTCGATAATCGCGATAGATGAATCTTACAGAGAAGCCCTTGAGGGAATCACAAAAGGGAAGAAAGTCCTGGTTCTTTTCATTTTCCACAGGTCCCACGGCTTCTCGGTAAAAGTTCATCCCAAAGGTGAAAAGGGAAGGCCCTTAAAGGGTCTTTTTTCCACTTGCAGCCCATCCAGGCCTAATCCAGTCGGTGCTACCGTTGTGGAAGTAATCGAAAAACGAGGCTGCCTGCTTACTGTCAAAGGGCTAGACGCCATAGATGAAACACCTGTCATCGATATCAAACCAGTTCACATTGATGAACAAGAATATGAAAGGGGTCGATAATCATACCGTGGAAAATGCGTCCTACCACTCAAAAGGTTATTCTGGCGCTTTTTCATATTCTCGGATCCGTCCGGGGGAAAAAGGTACTTGAGCTTTTTGCCGGGTCCGGCCGAATATCCCGTAAAGCCCTTGACAACGGGGCCGATTTGGTATGTCTTGTCGAAAAATGCGGACATGAAGCATCCAGGTTGAAAAAGGACTTCAGAAACAAGGCGAATGCGAAGGTTTTGCATATGGATGCAAGACGGGCTCTTGCTTTTTTGAAAAAAAAGGAGTTTCGATTTGACATCATTTTCGCTGATCCTCCTTATGAGAAAGGTTGGACGACGTGGCTTACGGGTCGAGGATCTTTTGTCCTGGCGGAACTCATGGAGGAGGAGGGAATCTTTATCCTTGAGCATTCACTACGGGAAAGCCCATCTACCGAAAACATGCGGAAACTCGAATTCCTGGAAACCAGGCGTTACGGCGAAACGTGCCTGTCTTTTTTCCGCAAAACGGAGCGGAAGGGGGAGGAGAAATGATACAAAGGGCGGTCTATCCGGGATCATTTGACCCGATTACGAACGGCCATATTTACATCGCCGAGCGAGCTGCTTCGATATTTGGTGAGCTGGTAGTGGGAGTGCTGGAAAACAGGAGCAAAACCTGTACATTCAGTATAGACGAAAGACAGGCAATGAACCGTGAAGCCCTGAGTCATCTACCAAACGGGCGGGGGAAGGCCTTTGAAGGTCTACTTGTCGATTTTATGGGGGCGGAGCAGGGGCGCGTCATTATCGGGGGGCTGAGGG
>DMCT01000107.1 GCA_003446665.1 Synergistaceae bacterium | reverse complement strand
TTGAGAATGCTTACTCGTTTCATTGAAAACACCTCACTTTTAAGATCATTAAAATCTTTCCACAGCAGATTGAGTCGGGCGTCTAGCTTTCGAAATTTAATTGCGGGCGTAATGTCGCTGTGGCTTCGCGTTGCCGGGAGGAGACTTTCCTTCTCTGTTTCGAAGACCGCCTGTCTGTCGTCACAGCTACGTAGGAAAAGCCGGTTACCGTACAACTGAAGCCGGTGGGAGGCATAGGCCCTGTTGTAGTCGGTAACTTCCGCGATATGGTCTAGTTAGTATGCGTCCTTTTCCTTCTTGGTGGTCTTTTTGTACGCTCCCGCCATCGAGCGCAGGATTTCGTCCCTCGTTCCCACCGTCAGCCTCACAGTACCTTCCTCCCGCCGGGCCAATTACCCCGGAGAAATCGTAATCCCTTCGTCTAGATTCTTTTGCGAGGCAACGGATCCGTTTCGTCTAAAGTTTTAGGTGAGGCAACTCGGCAATTTGACAGTCCGGAATCTATTACATAGAATAAAATGCGTCTAATATGTAAAATATGATATATTACAATCTATAATTTAACAATCGTGTGTATCCTGGTTTTGCAAAGGGCTAATACTTACTGTTCGATGTGTTTTTTCACTCCGTTCATCTCAATAGCGGGGAGGTGGCAGTTCCTTAGGATTGATGCGTAAAGTTTCAAGCCTGCAAACCTGCAAGGAGAGAGGAATGCTGTTTTTGTGGTCGAGACAAAAGGAGATGATCTTTGTGAAGCGTAATACGAGAAACAGGTTTGTCATTTGTCTTTTGGTGCTTTCTTTTAGTGTGTTTTTTGCAGCTTCATCATTTGCAGCTCCAGAAGTTACCCTGAAACTCGCAGGCCAGTCACCTTCCGATCATCCCGCAACCCTTCTTATGCAGGAAGTCGCCGATGAGATAGGGCAAAAGACAAACGGCCGCATAGAGGTCAGGGTCTATCCCGCGAGCCAGCTGGGAGACTATGAGTTGGTTTACGAAGAGATGATCCGGGGAACCATCGAGATGGCCTGTACCTCGGTGCCAAGCCAATTTGACCCGAGGCTTGAACTGGTTTACATCAACGGTTATGTCCAGGGTTACGATGACGTAAAGAGGCTTTTCACAAAAGATGGATGGATTTTCAAGAAAATGGACGAACTGAACCAGAACCTTGGAGTCCGGCTACTCGGCTTCTATATTGAAGGAATGATAGGAACCGGTACTACCAAACCGGCGAAGGAACCACTGGACCCGACAGTGGACAAGGGGCTCCTTATCAGGGTTCCGAACATGGATGTATACAAATTGGCTGCGGAAGCCATGGGATACAGGACGGTAACAATTCCCTATTCCGATGTATATCAGTCCCTCCAGACGGGTGTTGTCGATGGTGTTAACGGTTATCCTGTAGCAGCGGCAGCCACGATCCTTGGTGATGTGCTTAAATACTGGTACATGACAAACTATTCTGTTGAAGTTCTTAACTTCATGATCAGTGAGCAGGTCTGGCAAAAGCTTTCTCCGGAGGATCAAAAGATACTCCAGGAAACTATCGAAGCAGCCACATTGAGGAGTATTGAACTTGCGGAGAAAAATGACGAGGAATTCATGCAGATGATGCGCGACAAGGGTGTCGAGGTATATACCTACGAACCACGTGAGCTGCAAGCCCTCGCGGAGGCGTGCAGGAGCACGTGGACAAAGCTTGAAGGCAAAATGACCAAAGAGCTTATCGAAGAGTTCCGCAAGGAAGTCGTACAGCAGTAAAAAATAAAGCGAGGGAATGTCCGCTTGGACATTCCCTCGCTGAATGTTGTAGTGTGCTCCACATGACACATCGTGTAAAGTAATTCCTTTCTTTACAATCACCGATTGCTTGAACGGGCAGTGGCCGTTACTTCGGGTGGCTTGATGGCCTGGGCTCTTGGCGCTTCAATAAGCGGAAATCGTAAGAATCCCGGTTGGTTGACTGAGAAGTAAGCTAAAAAGGGGGCAGAGTATCAAAACGGTTGTTGTGCTGAACTGAAGTCCCGGCCGTTTAAGAAACCTGCCAAACAAGTCTCCGGGCCTTCTCTATTGTCAGGAGGGATGGATGTGGCGGAAGTTCCTATCTCAGAACAACAAGTCGTATACAGGAAGCCGAAAAACCTTTTTGATAAAATTGTCATTTTCTCTTTCTCTTTCATTACCTTTTCTATGTCCTTTGTTTTGACATTGTTGATCGTTCTTGCAACCTTTTTGCGATACGTCCTAAAAGTAGATCTTTACGGTTACGAAGAGTGGGTGAAACTTTTTGCTTTCTGGTTGTATTTTTCGGGAGCCGCTTTGGGAGCTTTCAACAGGACACATGTTTCGGCAGACTTGGTCCAGTCGTACGTTCCCGCGGGAGTGCTGAAGCTTTTCCTTGTTTTTTTGAAAAATCTTGTAACAACCTTGGTATCAGGCCTTTTTGTATGGTATGGGTTCGAATTCTTCTGGTTTGGTTTCCGTGGGCCTCTTGGAACTGGCGTAGCTCTGCCCATGACTACGGCATGGAGAATCCCCTTCTGGACATCTTATCTCGCAGTATTTCTGGGCCTTATCTTCATGTTCCTTTATTTTGCCCGTGATTTGAGGCAAAGCGCCATAGAACTTTTTGCAGGAGGAACCAAATGATTTATGTTGCTGTTTTCATACTGCTACTGTCTCTTGTCCTTGGTGTTCCCGTCCCTGTCAGCTTTATGGCGTCCGCTTCCTGGCTGATATTTTTTGGGGGACCAGACGGTACTGGATACGCGTCGAGCCAGCTTCTGCCTTATGCTTTCAGACAGATAAACTCGGTCTCGCTTATTGCAATAGCCTTGTTCATTATGGCCGGAGGCATCATGGAGAGGGGGCGTATTGGGGAGAAACTGATCGACTTTGTTGACGTTTTTGTCGGGCATATAAAGGGTGGACTGGGAGTCGTCGGTACCATCTCATGTGCCGTTTTCGGGTCGATTTCCGGGGCAGCGTGCGCGACCCTTTCCTGCATCGGGACAATAATGTTCCCAAGGCTGGAGGAAGGAGGTTACCCCAAGGGGCATTCGTCGGCTTTAATGGCAAATGCCTCCTTATTGGGGCTTTTAATTCCACCAAACGCCACACTCATTATTTTCGCCTGGATCAGCGGTCAGCCGGTGCTGGCATGTTTTTTGGCGACCATTGGGCCGGGAATCGTGACCATCATCCTGATCAGCCTTGTGAATATCTGGCTGCTAAGAGATAACAAAAATGTCCTTGTCGCACAGCACCGTACGACTGCCGTTAAGTGGGACCTGTTCAAGAAGCGTAGCAAAATAGCCCTTCCGGCGCTGATGTTGCCCGTTATCGTTTTGGGTGGAATCTACGGAGGAATAATGACCACTACTGAAGCGTCCGCGGTGGCTGTGCTCTATGCGATACCAGTGGGGATGTTCGTTTACAAGGGGTTCGACTGGAGAGGACTTATATCGCCTGTTGTCGAATCTGCCATCACGACGGGTGTCATAATGGCCATGCTCTTTTCCGTCGCCATGTTAAGCCGACTTTACCTCCTGGAAGATCTCCCATCGAGATTGATGATCTTTTTCCAGTCTATTTCCGAGAACCGATGGGTCATCCTTTTCATGATTAACATTTTTCTCGTGATCATGGGGATGCTCATGGATGACATCAGCGTCGTGGTTCTGACTACGCCGATATTGATGCCGATCATTCTGGAATTGGGATTTAACCCCATACACTATGCTGGTATAGTCGGAGTCAACACCGGTCTAGGGTGCATAACGCCACCTGCGGCTCCAGTTCTCTATCTTGCGGGGAGATTAAACAATACCCCCATAGACGAGATGATGCGCCCGGCACTTTATTTCATGTTGCTGTGCTGGGGACCAGTCCTGCTTATCACAAGCTTTTTCCCGAAGTTTGTGCTTTTTCTTCCGCACATAATCCTTGGAACTCCATGGTGAGGCAGATATGACCGAAACCGCTCATAAACAGACATTTTTCAGGAATTTTTTCGGACTCTTCTGCATTGTGTTTCTTGTGACAGGTTTCCTGTTCTCTTCACTGCACGCATTTTGGCTGTCGCTTTTTTGTGGGGTTTTCTCCAGGACGGCAGAACGTAAAGGGTGGCCGGATCCCCCTTATGGGGAAGCTTTGAAAAAGAAGGCCAAAAGAATGTTCGGGCTTTTGGAGTAAAGGGACCTTGTCCACTTCATAAACGGGACTTTCGATTCCGGCCTGGACCTTATGGTCGAATTGCGTGTGACGTGAAAAATATCTTTTAAACGAAGCCGCCGAAGAAGGGGATACAGGCGGCTTCGT
>DMCT01000156.1 GCA_003446665.1 Synergistaceae bacterium | reverse complement strand
GCAGAGGCTATGGAGCCGGTTCCGCAGGACAAAGTAAAGTCGTCCACACCGCGTTCGTAAGTGTAGACTTCAAGTGCGCCGTGGCCTAGTACCTTGAGAAAGTTCACATTTGTCCCGTCCGGGAAACGCGTTGAATCCTTTTGGAGTGCCCTTGCGAAAGGGGCCAGGGTTTCGAGGGGTCTCCAGTCAGATTTTTCAAGGAACACCACCGTGTGCGGCGCAGCTGCAGAACCGTGGCCGAGCTCCATGTGGTTGACGGGAAAGGTCTCACCCATGTGGCTGAAGGTTTCGTCTAAAAGCACCGAGGACGTATCGACCGTTCCCATGTCGAGCGTTACCTTTGCACCTTCGACAAGAGCATCCAGGGAACCCCCGATGGTGTCAAAACGCATTTTTTCAGGCGCCAATCCCTTCTCGAAAGCATAACGGGCTATGCAACGAGCGCCGTTGCCCGACATGGCGCTTTCGGAGCCGTCGCGATTGAAAAAGCGCATGCTGAAATGCGAGCCGGGGATGAATGGCTTTCCTATCGTCATAAGGCCGTCTGCCCCCAGAGAGAGCCTTCTCCTGCAGGCCTTGACGGCGGCTCCCCTGATTTTCTCGTAATCGTAGAGGTTTTCACGGTTGTCTATGACGATGAAGTCGTTCCCGTTTCCCTGCATTTTCGCGAACTTCATGATTCTGCCTCCATTTGGCCGTTATGGGTGCGCACGACTGTCATTATAGGGCAAAACCTCGTCGGGTTCATCGGCCTTTGCCGCCTGTCTTCTGGACAAATCGAGCTTAAAGAGGCAGTATAAGTAATAAACCCAAACGGGTAATAATATCATGAGAAATTTTCAAGGGAGATGTAAAAAATGGGCAAAAAGGTCCTGATTATAGGGGGAGTCGCCTGCGGAGGCAAAACCGCCGCCCGCCTCATGAGAATAGACCCCGAAGCGGAAGTGACCATTCTCGAAAAAGGCGAGTATCTGAGTTATGCAGGATGCGGACTCCCCTATTACGTCGGAGGGGTTGTGAAGGAGTACAAGGATTTGATGAGCACTCCCATCGGCGTGGTCAGGGACGCAACTTTTTTCCGGAAGGTCAAGCATGTGGATGTCCATACCGGTCACCTGGCGACGAAGATCGACAGAAAGAACCATACCGTTACGGCCCTGGACGTCGCGTCGGGTGAGGAGAAAAAATTTTCCTACGACAAACTTGTCATTGCGGCCGGGGCATCGCCCATCCGGCCTCCCATTCCGGGTGCAGACCTCCCGAGAGTGTTTACCTTGTGGAACATGCCTGATGCCCTGGCCATGCGCTCTGCCATCGACAGCGGGAACGTCAGGCGCGCCGTCATCATAGGGGGAGGTCTCATCGGGATGGAGGTCGTGGAGGCGCTGCGGAACCATGGACTGGAAGTTTCCGTAGTGGACCTGATGGAAACACCTCTTCCCACAATGATGGAAAAGGAATTTGGTTTGTACCTTATAAAGGCGCTCAAAACCAGGGGTGTAAATTTTTACGGAGGAGAGAAAGTGCAGGAAATTGTCGGTTGCGGTGGGGAGCTTTCCTCCGTAAGGACGGACAAACGGGAAATTCCCGCGGACATGGTTCTCATGGCAGTGGGAGTTCGTCCAAACACGGCAATTGCGAAAGACGCCGGACTCGAGATCGGCGAAAAGGGCGGCATAATCGTCGATGCACACATGAGGACAAGCGATCCGGATATATATGCGGGAGGCGACTGCGTCGAGGCAAAACATCTCATCACCGGCGAAAGGACGTGGCAGCCCATGGGCTCTGTGGCGAACCGGCAGGGACGTGTGATTGCCGATAACATAGCAGGCATTCCCTCGACCTTCCGTGGAGTTGCCGGAACGGCCATCATGAAGGCTTTCGAGTATACTATCGGAAAGACAGGTCTCACGAAGGAACAGGCCATAAAAGAAGGTTTCGACGCCGAAGCGGTGACCATCGTCGATGCTGATACGCCCCACTTCATGCCCGGATCGGCTCCCATCACGATCAGGCTTGTTGCGGATAAAAAAAGCCGCAAGGTTCTCGGCGCCCAGGTTTTCGGCCCCGGCAGGGCCGACAAACGCCTCGATACATTGGCGACGGCGGTGACCGGAGGACTTGACGTCGATATGCTGGCGAACACGGATCTGGCCTACGCCCCGCCATATTCCACGGCATTGGACCCCGTTGCCCACGCCGCGAACGCGCTCAGAAACAAGATGGACGGGCTGATGAAGTCAATCGGTCCCTCCGAGTTAAAACAAAAAATCGAAGGCGGGTGGGAACCCCTGCTCGTCGACGTCAGGACGCCAGGAGAAGTCGAGAATCAGGGAAGGCTGCCTTATGAATTCGTGAACATTCCTCTTGGCATGCTTTGGGAAAAAGCCAGGGAACTACCCAAGGACAAAGATATCGTCACCTATTGCAAGGTTTCGGTAAGGGGCTGGGACGCATATGCCATCCTTTCGCGTCTGGGTTTCGAAAAGGTGTTTGTACTCGAAGGTGGTATCGCCGGTTGGCCCTTCGATCTGGTAAAATAAAACCACATTCCAACGGGGTCCTGCTGAGGATCTCGAGCGAAAAGCCCGCTTCCGGACCCCCAAGCGGGCTTTTTACTTTTACGAAACCGGTTTAAGCGTAAAAGGTGTTAAGGTGTAAACGTTTCCTTCCACGACGTCAAGGAAAACGCCGATCACGAAACCTGTGGAGAGGACAGAGCGTTTTTTACGTCCCTTTCTTTATAATGGATAGAGATGCTTTCAAGAGACGGCAACGCGTTAATCGTTGAAGGATGAAGGGGTAATCCTTTTCGGTAGGGGGAAGATTATGGAGGAACGGCGCTTTTATCCATGGCAGATCGAAGCCTTCGAGACTATACAGGCGAAAGACGGCGTTCTGGCTGCCCCAACTGGATCTGGAAAGACCTGGGTGGCCTATTTGTGGGCCGGACTTCTGGACACGGAAGGTAACGTCATACCCCCGGGCAGGCGACGTATCATTTTTACGGCACCCATCAAGGCCCTGAGCAACGAGCGGTACCTCGACCTGAGGAAGATGGGGTTCGATGTCGGCATAGAGACGGGGGACTTCAAAAAAAACGAGGGTGCCGACATCATCTGCTGCACCCAGGAGATATACACCCTGAAATACGCCGGCAACCCTGGGCTTTCAGTGATAATAGACGAGTTTCACTACATTTTCGGGGACCCCGAACGGGCCCGGACATACATTGAAGGCATCAGGAATTCCCATCCCGACTCGCGCCTTTTGGTAATGTCGGCGACCTTCGGCGGTACGCACGACGTGGGTCGGTACCTTTCGAGGATCGCGAACCGGGACTTTGTTGTATATGAAGGCCACGAGAGGGTGACCGATCTCGTTTTTCTTCCTCGCAGACCCTTCAGGCTTGAGTTGATTCATGACGCTTTGGTCTTCGTTTTTTCCCAAAAAGGCGCCGTAGACCTTGCGTACAAGATAGCCAGGAAACGAAAACGCAGGAGCAAGGCTTACAGGAAAAGGCTTTATGACCTGGCCGACATTCTGGATGTGCCGAAGGTTCACATGCCCCTTTTGCGCGGTGTTGGAGTCTATCACGGTGGGATGCTTCCCAAGGAGAAACTTCTCGTCGAGGCGGCCTTCAGAGAAAGGATTCTCGACGTGGTGGTAGGGACCAATGCCCTTGCGCTGGGGGTGAACCTTCCGGCGGAGTATGCCGTTTTCGCCCAGTTGGTGAAGTATCACGACAGGGAGCCCATCTCGAAAAACGATTTTCTGCAAATGGCCGGCCGGGCCGGTCGTAAAGGGCTTTTCGACACGGGATACGTTACGTGGCTCAAGGATTCCCCCTACGAGCAGCGCAATGCCGATACAGGGACCATTTTCAGAAAGTTGGTCAAATCTCCCCCGGAGCGGGCTAGCGTCAGTCTCCAGCCTGATTACGGCAAGCTTCTCAAAAAACACAGGACCATCGTCGACGAGGCAGAGTTCATAGCAAAATATTCCCTTCCCCCGCTCGATATCTCCATCGTGGAAGACGAGCTTCGCCAAGGGCTAAGGTACATAGACAGAGCGATACGGGACATGGTGCCTTCGGGAGAAAGGGAGCGTTTCAAGGCTGTGCTTGCCGATATCTGGTACGGAGAAATGGAAATAGGGGAGAACCTCGAAATGGCCCAGCTCTTCTATTGGGACGGAAAGGCCGACGCCTTGACGGCGGCCCAGGTCATAAATCTCTTTGAAAAAAACTATCTCAAGGCACTGCTCAAGGTAAAGCGTTTCGCCAACCACCTGCCGGCGGGGTA
>DMCT01000126.1 GCA_003446665.1 Synergistaceae bacterium | reverse complement strand
GAGAAGGTAACGGGAAGGGCGCGCTACGTTGGCGACATCCAGTTCCCGGGGTTGCTCCACGCCGCGCTGGTCACGAGCCCCCACGCTCATGCGAGGATCCTTTCGATCGACACGTCGACAGCACGCGACGTCCCGGGGGTTTTGGCCGTCGTGACGGGCGAGGACTTTCCATGGAACCTTGGCATTTATCTCGGAGACAAGCCTCCACTCGCCAGAACGGTGGTTCGCCACTTTTACGAACCCGTCGCCGCCGTGGTGGCGGAAAGCGAAACGGCGGCAAAAGCCGCGGCGGCACTGGTAAAAGTCAAATACGAGCCGCTTCAACCGGTGCTTTCGCCAAGGGAGGCCCTTGAACCGGAAGCCCCCATACTTCACGAGGACATGGCGTCCTACCGTCACATACCGGCCATATTGCCCGAGCCGGGAACAAACGTGGCGAACAGGACCAGGATCAGAAAAGGCGACGTGGAAAGAGCCTTCGAGGAAGCGGACGTGGTGGCGGAGGCAGACGTTTCGTTTCCGCCCGGCGACCACGGCGCCATGGAGCCCCGGGGATCCATAGCGGAAATACGTCCCGACGGTTCCGTGGTGGTTATCTCCTCCACGCAGGCGCCTTTCGTGGTGCGGTCGCTCCTTTCGATAGGTTTCGGTATCCCCGCGGGAAAGATAGCAGTGATAGCCCCGTACCTGGGAGGCGGATTCGGCGGAAAAGCCGGAATCCAGCTGGAGGGACTGGCGTACCTTCTTTCAAAAAGCGTGGGCGGACGGCCCGTCAAGCTGGTCAACGAACGCGAGGAGGACATGGCGACGTCGCCCGGTCACATAGGCCTGGAATCGACGGTGAAAATCGCCGCCACGAAGGACGGCCGGATAGTGGGCATGGATTTGCTGTATCTTTTTGACAGCGGAGGCTACGCTGATTACGCCGTCAACATCAGCAGGGCCGCGGCCATCTCCTGCACCGGTCCATACAGGGTCGAGAACTTGCGCTGCGATTCCCTCTGCGTCTACACGAACCATCCATTCGCCACGGCCTACAGGGGCTTCGGCCATATAGAGCTTGCCACGGCGATAGAAAGGGCTCTAGACGTTCTGGCCGAAAAACTCGAGATGGACCCCGTGGAGCTTCGCCTCAAAAACGCCGTAAAAGCCGGCGACACGACCCCGACAGGCAGCGTGCTGGATCTGAACACCGGAGACCTGACGGCGTGCATCAAAAAAACAGCCGAGATGATCAACTGGTCCGAGGGTAGCAGAAAGGAAACAGGTGACGGTAAGGTACGAGCCAAGGGCATAGCCTGCCTCTGGAAAGCCCCGGCCATGCCTACCAACGCCGACGGGGGAGCGGTTTTAACCTTCAACGAAGACGGCAGCGTAAACGTGATTACCGGCGCCGTCGAAATAGGTTCCGGAGCGACCACGGCCATAGCGCAAATCGCCGCCGAAAGGCTTAAACTCGATCTGGACAAGATACACGTAGCCGCCGAGCTTGACACCAGGCGACACCCCCATGACTGGGCAACGGCTGCAAGCAGGACCACCTTCATGGTCGGAAGGGCCGTCGTGGAAGCCTGCGACGACGCCATAAGCCAGATAAAAAACACCGCCGCCCAGGTGCTGCACTGCCTTCCCCAGGAGCTCGAGGTCTCGGGCGGACGGGTGTTTTTACCCGACTACCCCGAGGTCGGCCTGGATCTGGCCAGCGTCGCCCTGGGTTACGTCTATGAAAACGGCCACGCCGTCGGGGGACAGGTAATAGGGAGAGGGCGCTACATATCCAGGCGCCTCACCGAAATCGACCCCGAAACGGGCCATGGACACCCGGCTTTGGAGTGGACGCTGGGCGCCCAGGCCGTGGAGGTAGAGCTCGACCTTCGAGACGGCAGCTTCAAGGTAGTGAAGGCGGCCTCCACGCTTGACGTGGGCAAGGTGATAAACCCGGCGATCGCTCGAGGCCAGGTCGCGGGCGCCATTCAGATGGCTTTGGGTTTCGCGACGCAGGAAGGTTTTACCTTCAACGAACGCGGCCAGGTCACCAATGGCTCGCTTCGCACCTACAAACTACCTCGAATCGGCGACGACCCGAAATATTACATAGACTTCGTCGAAACGCCTCAAAAAGACGGTCCCTACGGCATGCGAGGTATGGGAGAGCAGGGAGTGATAGCCATTCCCGCCGCCTTGGCGAACGCCGTCTCCAGGGCGATCGAAAAACCCGTCAACACGCTTCCCGTGACGGCGGAAAGAACCTGGCGCATCATGAGGGGGGAAAAGTAGTGATACCTTTTGATTTCGACTACTGCAAGGCCGAGACTGTCGAGGAAGCCCTCAAGGCATATTCGGAGTTCGCGGAAGAAGGCAAGTCACCCCTTTACTACGCCGGGGGGACGGAAATCGTCACCTTTTGCCGCAAGGGCCAGGTTACCCCGGGTGCGGTGATAGACATAAAATCGATACCCGAATGCAGGGAACTTGGCAAAAAAGATGGTATGGCGGTATTCGGGAGCGCTGTGACGCTTTCTGATATCGTCGACTCTAAAGCGTTTCCGCTGCTGGAGAGGGCCTGCCGCGGCATCGCCGACAGGACCGTGAGAAACCGCCTGACTCTGGGGGGAAACATCTGCGGCCGCCTGCCCTACAGGGAAGCGGTCCTCCCCTTTTTGCTCTGCGACGGGGAGGCCCTGGTCGCCGGCAAGGATTCCACGCGGTGGGTGCCGCTGAAGACCACCTTCGACAAAAGGCTGAAACTTGCCCCGGGAGAGCTTCTGCTGCAGCTTCGCGTGCCCGGGGAAGCCCTTGAATTACCGTACAGCCTCGTGCGCAAGACCACCGGGGGCAAGGTAGCCTATCCAGTGGTAACGGCGGCCGGAGTCAAGGCCAAAGACGGTGTTCGCGTTGCCCTGAGCGGAGCCTTGGGCTATCCTGTCTTGCTCGAGCCCACTGGCGATGCTTCCGCCGAGGGACTCCTCGAACCTTTCGCCGGATCTTTCATCTTTGATGTTTTGGCCTCGTCGGATTACCGTCGCTTGCTGACGGAGCTTTCCGTGTCTTTAGTACTTGAAGAGCTGGGGGTATGAGCTGAAAATGAAGACATACAGTGGACTTGACGAGGTAACCCTTTCCGTAAACGGCAGGAAACTCAAGGTCGCCCTGCGTCCGTCCGACACGCTGCTTCGTGTTTTGCGGGAGAGTCTCGGGCTGACGGGAGCCAAGGCGGGGTGCGAAAACGGCGATTGCGGCGCCTGCACCGTCCTTTTGGACGGGGGGCCTGTAAAGTCCTGCATGATGCTGGCCCTCGAGGGCGGGGGGCACGAGATCCCCCCCGGGGAGGGCCCCGGTGGTCCGGAGCTTCAGAAAGCCCTTGCCGGCTGCGGCG
>DMCT01000093.1 GCA_003446665.1 Synergistaceae bacterium | reverse complement strand
GTCTTGAAATGTGTACAAGATCATATTGTTTTTCAATCATAAAGGAAAAGCGCCGGGAGGGAAGAAGCCTATGATAATGGAGCCCAGACTTTACACTACCTCCGCCGATTATGTGTACCACGAGCTTCGTCACAAGATTATCACAAAACAGCTCAAACCTGGTCAAAGGTTGCCGGAAGTAAATATCGCGGTCCAGATGGGAGTAAGCAGGACCCCGGTGAGGGAAGCCCTCAGGAGGCTGGCGAGCGAAGGTCTTGTTATAATAATCCCGAACAGCGGTGCGCGGCTGGCTTCGCCGACCAAGCGGGAGATGGATGACACCTATATCGTCCGCGAAGAGCTGGAATGCCTGGCGACACGACTTGCGGCAGCGAAGATCAGCGAAAGAAACCTTCGTCGCCTGGAGGATGCGGTCATCGAGGAGGAAAGGGCTTTCGAAGAAAAAAACCTGGAGCTTTATCTTGAGGTGAACGAGACTTTTCACAAGGTGATTGCCGAGGCAAGCGGTAACCGGGTGCTTGCCGAATATATCGAGAACATTCTCGCCAGGACAAACGCTTACGTCGTTTTTTACGATCCCTTCTATGACCTGGAGGAAAACCCGAGCATTGCCCAGCACAAGGAGATAGTCCGGGCGTTGAAGGAGAAAAATGCCGAAAAAGCTGAAACCCTCATGAAAGAACACCTCGAAAATTCCCTGCGTGACCTGGGGAATCCCTAAAAGTAAAGTTATCCTCCAGGGTCCTTATCCCGGCACGGGAAGAAATTTGTGAAAGATGAAATGGCGGGGGGATGATTCCCTCCGCCGTTTTGTCACCAAAAGCGCTTGTTGTGTGAGAATATATTTAGCACACGAAAACTACCTACCCTGCAAGGAGGATTGTCATGGCGCCTGAGACATCTTTACCTTCCTTTGACCTGAAACGGAACTACCAGCGGATACGTGATGAGATTGGAAATGCCATCGAAAGTGTACTCGAAAGCCAGCATTTTATACTGGGCCCCGAAGTCGAGCGGTTCGAGGAAGAAATTGCCATGTACCTGGGAACGCCCCATGCAATAGGATGTGCTTCCGGATCGGACGCGCTCCTTTTGGCCTTGATGGCTCTCGACACAGGACCTGGCGACGAAGTGATCACAACCCCATATTCGTTTTTCGCAACGGCGAGCTGCATAACGAGACTTGGCGCGAAACCGGTATTTGTCGATGTTGATCCAAAAACCTACAATATTTCGCCTGCCGAAGTGGAAAAAGCGATCACCGAAAAGACAAGGGCCATACTCCCGGTCCATCTTTTCGGTCAAATGGCCCGGGTGGAAGATTTGCTGTCTATCGCCGAAAAAAGGGAAATCCCCATCGTTGAAGACGCAGCCCAGGCGATAGGGGCCGCAAGGTTTCTGGACGGTCGGCCCGTCAAGGCGGGAACGGTGGGGACTATAGGATGCTTTTCCTTCTTCCCGACCAAAAATCTCGGGGCCTACGGGGACGGGGGACTTGTCACCACATCGTCAAAAGAACTTGCGTCACGGCTTTCGAGACTTCGGGTGCATGGAGCTGGCGAGCAATACATGCACGAAGAAGTAGGCATCAACAGTCGACTCGACGCACTGCAGGCTGCTGTTTTGAGGGTGCGGCTGAGGCATCTTGAAACCTGGAACACCGAAAGACGTCGGGCCGCCGGGAGATACCGGTTGCTTTTCGCGGAGATGAACCTGGAAAACGTTGTTTCCATTCCCGAGGAAGAAACAGGTAATCACCACACTTATCATCAGTACGTCCTTCGATGCGAAAAAAGGGACGAACTACAGAATTTCCTGAAAGAAAGAGGCATCGTAACGAGGGTGTACTACCCGCGACCTCTTCACCTGCAGACCTGCTTTATGAGCCTGGGATACGCCCCCGGGGATTTCCCGGTTTCAGAAGCCCTGTCGCGGGAGACGCTCGCCCTTCCCATGTTCCCCGAGATTCTTCCAGAGGAGCAGGAGCGGGTTGTCGCTGAAATTGCGAGGTTTTACAAAAAGTCTGACTAATATTGACTTATTTCGGCGCTTCGTGTAGAATGTCTTTGGCAATGAAAAGGTCCCTTTCAAAGGGTCATAAAAACTGAAAGTGGAGGTGAAGGGATGCTGTATCCCTTCTTTTTCGATCCGACAATTTTGCTTTTGATACCGGGATTGATCCTCGCCATATGGGCGCAGATGAAAGTCAAGGGAGCCTATGCGCAATATAGTCGCGTAATGGCAAGAAACGGCATGACGGCAAAAGACGTGGCCCGCAGGATCCTGGATGAAAACGGCCTTTACAATATATCTGTCGAAAGAACCGCCGGTTCTCTTACAGACCACTACGACCCGCGGGGCAAGGTCCTCAGGCTGTCCGAGACGGTGTATAACAGTCCGAGCATTGCAGCGATTGGAGTTGCAGCCCACGAGGCGGGCCATGCCTTGCAGGACGCCGGGGCCTATGCACCGCTTAAAGTCAGGAACTCCATCGTTCCTGTGGTGAATCTTGGGTCCGGCATGGCGTTTCCGCTGTTTTTTATAGGTTTCCTTTTCAGGGCGCCGGTTTTGATGGACGTGGGCATACTCTTTTTTGTCGGCGTGCTGGTTTTTCACCTTGTGACGCTTCCGGTGGAATACAACGCGAGCGGAAGGGCCCTGAAGATTTTGTCCGGCACGGGGATTCTCGCTGCCGACGAGTTGAAGGGTGCAAGGGCCGTTCTTAACGCTGCGGCGTTGACCTATGTTGCCGCTACCGTCATGGCTGCGTTGCAGCTGGTGCGGTTGCTGCTTTTGCGGGGCATGAGAAACGATTGATCATTGCGGCAAACATGAATTTGAGTTACGCAGGCTGTATGATTGCAGGGTGGCACAAGCCACCCTGTTTCTTTAAGGGGCTTTTGGAGAAGGGTTCGCCCACCTGCTTGGCGGAGCGGGATAACATGGAGCAAGGGAGGGGACTTCAAAGATGCCTCTGCTTATTGTGGCGTTGATGCTTCTTTTCGTTATGCCCTGGCTTGGGCTGCTCTTTTTGGGCTTTTTCGTCTTTTTGCTCCTGCTCGTGCCGCTCGGGTTCGCAGCGCGGTCCCTTGTGTGGCTCGTTTTGGGGCCGAAAGAGCTCTTTAGGGTCTTGTCCAACAAACGGGTTCGCAGAAACCATGCCCTCGAACACGGGACCATAAACGTAATCGAAGAGAAATACGGGATCCCCATGATGTCGGGGCTGGCGTCGGAGGAAGGTTTTACAGTGAACGGCCCGGTTTCTCCGGAGCTTGCCCTTTGGGCCGCACAGGAAGCCCTGCTGAGGATCAGGAAGGGGGAGACCCGCCTGGCAATACACGAAAGATGCGGGACCACGATAGTGACTGTCAACACACTGATGTCGGTGTTTTTTATACTGCTATTGATCGCCACCGGTTCGCTGAGTATCTTCACGGTGATCCTCGCCCTCGCCGCTTCATGGATTTTGGGGCCTTATGCCGGGCGCTATGCGCAAGAGTATATGACGACCTCCACGGACCTCGAAGGCGTTGAAATCGCGGGAATCGAAAGAAGAAACCACAGGGTAAGGACTATGGGGATGAGTGTAATGGTGCCGGGAGAGATTTTTATAAGGACAAGGGTTCGTGGTGAACCTCCGAAAGTCGAGGTCATAGGGGTATGAGAGGTGTGGAAGCGGCGCTTTTTGTCTGGCGTGATGTAATGAAGGGCGCTTTCGCGAGCGAAGCAATCAGAAAGAGAACCGAGAAGCTTCCAGATGGCGACAGGATTTTGGTTACATCCCTGGTATATGCGGGTTTGCGCCGGGCGCCGCTTTGGAAAAATCTGGCGGTGAGATTTTCAGGCAGGCCGCTGAGTGCTGTCTCGGTTTTTGCGGGTGACGCTCTGGTTCTGGGAATAGCCGGCTTGCTTGAATTGAATTCTTTTGCCCCCCAAGTCCTGGTCAACGCATTGGTGGAGGTAGTTAAAAAAAACGGACGCCCGAAAGAAGCCGGTTTGGTCAATGCTGTGCTGCGCAAAGCATCGCAGCGAGGGAAGGCTGCGGTGGATGAGATATCCCGAAGCCCTTCCTTGCGGGATCAGTGCATGTATAGCGGCGTCCCGAACTGGGTGGGAATGCACCTTGGCGATTGCTGGGGCAGGGATGAAGCCCGCCGACTTGTCCGACTCATGGCTATGAAGACGTTCATGTCCCTGAGACTTTCACCTGGCATCCAGCCGCAGCCTGTTATCGAAGAGCTTGAAAAAAGGGGTTTTCGTGCCTGGGCTTCTCCGGTTCTGAAACGGTCCATTAGAATGGCTTCTTCAGCCTTTCCGCCTGGTTTGCCGGGGTTCAGGGAAGGCCATGTGACGCCCCAGACGGAATCCTCGATGATTGTCGCCGGAATAGTCGCTTCTTTTTATGACGGTGGACCTGCCCTGGAAATGTGTTGCGGACGTGGTGTAAAGACGGGACAGATCTTGCAGGATCTTCCTGGAATTTGTCTGGAATCCTGGGAGATATCGGCCCCACGGCTCGAGGCTGCGAAGAGGGAAATGAAAAGGCTTGGGCTCGAAGGGTGCAACCTGCGCTTTCGCCAGGGGGATGCCTTGAAACTTGAGCCTTTAAACCTGCCGAAACTTGTCTTTGTCGATGCCCCTTGCTCGGGAAGCGGAACCTGGGCGCGCCATCCTGATGCGAAGCTCAGACAAAATCCTCGAAAACTGAAAGAACTCGCCTCGCTTCAGGCCAGGCTTCTTTCCAGGGCGCTGGAGATAGTGGCTCCAGGAGGAGTGGTTTTGTATTCCACATGCAGCATCTTACGGGAGGAAAACGAGAGGGTCGTAGCCGAGACATTGAGCGGCTGCCCCGATGTTGTTGAAATGCCCCTTGCCAACATCTATCATAATGTCCAACGAGGAAGACCATGGGGATATTATCTCTGGCCGACGCTTCCATGGAATGACGGCTTTTTCCTCGCAGCACTGATGAAGCGCGACTAGGAGGAAAAATTATGAAAAAAATGTTCCGAATTACCCTCCTTATCTCCCTGTTGGTTATCGTCGGATCCGGTGCATTTGCGTTTTACTCCATCTTTTTCGGATTCCGCGATGTCGCCGTACCGGGGTTGGAGGGGATGAGCATAGTCGACGCCGTTTCCGTGACCGAAAAAATGGGGTTGCTTGTCCGGATCGACGAGGTAGAATCACTTCTTCCCTCGGGAACGGTAGTCTCTCAATGGCCCGAGACGGGATCGACTATAAAAAAAGGCAAGGTCATAGTCCTGAAGGTGAGCAAGGGCGGCAAACGCAAGCCCGTTCCCGACGTGCGGGGCATGGAGTATGGTCAGTCGGTGGCTCATTTGAACGAGAAAGGGTTTGACGTTGGCGATGTGGTCAGGATTCATAGTGAAACCCGTCCGCCTGGCGTCGTTATAGCACAGAGTCCTGCTGCTCCGGCTATGGTGCCAGAAAACAGGCGTATCGACCTTTTGGTCAGCCTTGGTACGCCCCGTGTAAACGGACAGGTTCAGGTTCCAAACGTCCTGGACCGAAGCGAGCAGGTTGCCCGGCAGATCATCGGCCAAAGCGGGTTGCGTGTTGGCGAAGTAAGGTATGAATACACACTGATGACTCCTCCAGGTATGGTTATGGACACGGTGCCCAGACCGGGTAAGACCCTGCCGGAGGGTCAGGCGGTGGCCCTCGTGGTTGCCACTGCAAAAAAACCCGAACAGGAAACGCAGCCGGCTGAACAAAAACAGCCGACAGCGGGCACAGCTTCGACAGCGCCGCAGATCATACGGACACCGGAAGAGGAACCGGCTAACGGAAGACCGGCACCTGCCCCTTCCCCGCTTGACGAATTGCTGAAGGAGCGTCCGGCCGCACAGGGCAAGCCCCAGCAAAAACCGGCCGACGGGGTTTCTTCGGGGGTACAGGAACAAAAACCTCAAGAAACACAGGAAACACCGAAGCCCCGGCCACAGGAAGAAGTGAAGACAGCCAGGATCCGTTATCAGGTACCGCCCCTCGCCAGACCCATGTCACTGCGCGTGGAGATTATTGACGACAAAGGAACAAGAACCTTGCTGGACAGGCAGGCCCGAAGCGGGGAGTATGTCGAACTTGAAGCGGAATATGTCGGCGAGGCCGCCGTCACGATCTACCTGGGCGGCGAATTTGTGTGGCAGGACAGATACCGATGAGAGCCGAGAGAAAAGAACCAATAATAGCGCCGTCGCTGCTTTCCGCCGACCCTCTTTTTTTGGGTGAAGCGGTTGGGTCTCTGGAAAACGAGACGAACTGGCTGCACCTCGATATCATGGACGGGCACTTCGTCCCCAATCTTTCCTATGGGCCGGCATTGGTCCGTTCCCTTAGGGAAGCTTGCGGGGAGGCCTTTCTCGACGTTCACCTTATGGTGGAGAAACCGGAGCTGCTAGTTCGCCGGTTCGCCGAAGCAGGTGCCGACTATCTTACCGTTCACGTGGAGGCCACACCCCACCTGCACAGGGTTCTCGGGATGATAAAAGACGAGGGGAAAAAGCCGGGTGTTACCCTTAACCCTGGTACGCCGACGGAATGGCTGAAACCCGTACTGCACATGGTGGACATCGTGCTTGTAATGTCCGTAAACCCGGGATTTGGCGGCCAGGCGTTCATCCCGGAAACGCTCGAAAAGGTCGAATCGCTTTTCAGATGGAGGGAGGCCAGGGGGCTTTCCTATCTCATCGAGATAGACGGTGGACTTGGCCTTGACACGGTCGAAAGAGCCGTTCTTGCCGGGTGTGACGTGATTGTTGCCGGAAGCGCCATCTTCGGTGCGAAGGACCCCGCCGATATGGTGAGGGCATTGCGAAGGCGTGCATTGGAGGCGATTCGCAGTTGAAAGACAGGCAAAAAAACTTTGAGGAACTTTGCGAGCAGGTCAAAAAACGGCGCGAGACTACCGGGTTGACGCTGGACGAAATATCCGATGCCACCAAAATCCACAGGAGATTCTTGGAAGCGATAGAGGAGGGCCATCTTGAAAGGCTTCCCGGCCTGGTGTATGCGAAGGGGTTTGTAAGAAATTACTTGTCTTACATAGGAGCGGAGGATCTTTTCGAGGAATTCGAGAATCTTTTGCAAGCAGACACAGGTAAAATGCAGACCGAGACATTGGTGAGTTATATGCCTCCTCAGAAAGGTTTTCAGAAAACATCCCGTTGGTGGCTTTGGGCCAGCCTGCTTGTGGTCATAGGCGTGTCCATATTTATCTTCTGGCAGCAAAGGGACGATTTGCTGACCAAAAGGGAAAGCACTCTTGCAAAAAACTCGGCGGAAATCCCTGTAGCCTCATCGGGTGATCAGGCCTCCGAAGAGGATGTCGCCAAAGGCCTACCTCTGGAAGAAAAGACACAGACGCCTTCGGCAGGGGAAGACACGGAAGTAGCCGTGGAAACAGGAGCAGATGGAATCCAGACCGTTGTTCCAAAAGACGAAATGAAGACCGCTGCCTCTTCGGATGAAGCCCTGACATGGCTCCCCGGCGGCGAGAAGCTGCAGGCTGAACTTAAAGAGGATGTTGTTCCCGAAAGGAAACTCGTCATCAGAGCGTCTGGTGCCTGCTGGATAAGGGTGACGAAAAACGACGAAATTCTTTACCAGGGGACTCTCCGAAACGGGGATACGCACGAAGTGACCGTCGATGTTCCCACAAGGATAAGGTATGGTAATGCCGGAGCGGTGATGCACTCATGGGACGGCAGGGACCTCGGGCGTATCGGTGGGAGCGGAGAGGTGATTACCATCGAATACCTACCTGATGGCTCAAGAAACAGGTTGTAGATTTTTATGAAAATATATCTTCTTACCCTTGGGTGTGCGAAAAACCAGGTAGACAGTGAAAGGCTCGCAGGAATGCTTGGATGCGCCGGTCACGAGTTGGTCGAAGACGTCAGGCAGGCAGAGGTCGCCTTGGTGAACACTTGCGGTTTTATAGTTCCAGCAGTGGAAGAGAGCCTGGACGCGATATTTGACCTGGAATATCTCAAGAAAACCGAAAACATTCGAAAGATCGGCGTGATAGGTTGTCTCGTAAACCGGTATGGTGAAGCGCTTGAAAGGGAGCTTCCTACCGTCGATTTCTGGGCCGGGGCCGACGAGCCCGAAAAAGTGATCGAGGCGCTAGGCGGGGTCCCACGGGAAGGGCGGCGCGCCCTTCTGCCGGGCTATTCACCCTGGTCAAGGTACCTGAAGATCTCCGAGGGATGCGACAACAGGTGCAGTTACTGCACGATCCCGTTGATCAGAGGAGGTCTTAAAAGCCGAAGCGAGACCGAAATACTCGAGGATGCCCGAAGACTGGCGGAATCGGGGGCCAGGGAAATCTGTCTGGTCGGACAGGACCTGACTGCATATGGCATGGACAAGTGCGGCAAGTCCATGTTACCGGATCTATTGCTCCGTCTCGAAGAAGAGCTCCAGGGCCGTGACCTGTGGATCAGGCTTTTATACCTTCACCCGGCGAGGGTGACAAAAAGACTTGTTGAGATCATAGTGTCGAGTCCGGTCATCCAAAACTACATGGATATTCCCATTCAGCACGTCGATGGCGAAATACTCAAGGCCATGAACAGGGGGCAAGTTCTTGAACAAGACGTAAAAAAACCCTTTGAGTGGGCCCGTTCGGCCGACGCCGATTTTGCCCTCAGGACCACGCTCATGACTGGTTTCCCAGGCGAGACTGACAAACAGTTCCTCAAGTTGATCGATTTCCTTGAGGACTTTGAGCTCGACCGTGTGGGCGTGTTCCCCTACTCTGAAGAAGAAGGAACTGCGGCGGCACTTCTTTCACCTTCCGTGCCCGAGGAAAAGAGACAGGAAAGGGCAGTGGAATTACTGGAGGTCCAGGAAGGGATCTCCTGGAAACGGCAGCGCCGCTTCATAGGAAGGCGCTTGCGTGTGCTGGTGGAAGGGACAGGCGGGCAATCGTCCGGCGCGGCTTTGGGACGTTCCTTCAGAGATGCCCCTGAAGTCGACGGCATAGTCGAGATCAAAAACGGCAAAGGCATCAAGCCCGGCACTTTCGTGGAAGTGGAAATTACCGAAAGCTATGAACACGACCTTGAGGGGAAGGTTGTCCGCCATGAGTCCTGAAGCCCTTTATCGACATTTCAGCACTTGTTTTGGCCTCGGGTTTCTCACCAACATGCCCGGGACAGTGGCATCGGCCGTAGCATTTTTGGCATACGTCGTAAAACCTTTGCCTCTTTGGGTTGTAGGGGCCGTGTTTGTTTTCGGGGTTTTTGTTTCCGGCAAGTACGCGGATCACCAAAACAGGGAAGACCCCTCTGAGGTAGTTGTCGATGAAGTTGTAGGGACCTGGGTGGCCGTAGCGGGGCTTTCGCCCGGCCTTGGCCTTCCTGCGCTGTTTTTATTCAGGGTTTTCGACATCATAAAGCCTTTCCCCGTAAACGTGGCAGAAAAACTTCCCAAGGGAGTCGGGATTATGGCTGACGACGTCGTTGCGGGTCTTTATGCAAACGTCATAGTGCGGGCCGTACAGTGGCTTTTTCTGGCCGGGGGGCTGGCGACACTTTATGAGCGCTTTTTTTAAAACTCGAAGCAGGTGAAAAAATTGGCGAATGATGCTGTCCTTATTGCGGTAGGGGACGAGCTGCTTTCCGGGACCGGTAAAGAGGCAAACTGTGCCTGGCTGGCGGCGCGATTGACTTCTCTCGGTTGGAAAGTGCTTTCCATTCAGATAGTTCCCGATTCGGAAGAAGTTTTGTCGCAAATATTGGGTTCATGGCTGGGCCAAACGGATATCATCGTCATTTCAGGAGGCCTCGGCCCGACCCACGACGACAGGACGCGGGAAGCGCTTTCCCGTTTGCTTGAAAGCCCCCTCGTCAGGCGCGACGACCATTACGAGCGCATCCTTTCCAGGTACGAAGGTGACATAAAGATCGTGCTCCAGGAATCGGCCAACAAGCAAGCCATGGTGCCGGCCTGTGCGGAAGCCCTTTACAACCCTCAGGGGTCCGCTCTGGGTATACGTGCCGAAAAGAAAGGGACAA
>DMCT01000057.1 GCA_003446665.1 Synergistaceae bacterium | reverse complement strand
AATCCCCTGCCCACACCGCCTGGTTGTAAGGCCCTATGGCTGCCGGGGCCTTGTCGGTCTTTACTGTTTTTTTCATGACTCATCCTCCTTGAATATACTTTATGCCTGATATAGACGGGTACTGAAACTTTGCAGTCTCAAACCGGGGTATGCCTTACTAAAAGAAGACATCTTTCTCAGGAATTCCCTTCCCCACCCTCATCCTGGGAGTCCACTTTCACGTCTTCTTCCGGCTGTTCGGCAGGAGCTTCGTCCGAAGACGCCGTTTCGGGCGCGGTTTTTTTACCTGTATTTATGCCAAGGGCCTCCGGTGACAACTCTATTGTGAGCGTGGCACCTCCACCATTGGGGCGTATTTCCGCCTTTTCGGGCTTGAGGTTCAAAAAAGGAACTACCTCGAGTATATCCGAGGTTATATCGAGGGTTTTCTCGTCAACCTCCTCTACAAAATCTCCCGCCTCTTCAACGGCTTTCTTTAAGCGCGGATCGAGAGAATCCATTATGTCCTTTTCATCTTCCGAAACCACGGGCTTACCGCCGGTTTTACTTCTAACCCATTCTAGGTCGGCGTCATCGAAGGCCTTGCCTGTCCCGGCAGGAGTCACCTCAAGACCCAAGAACTGCCCTTCAGGCACTTCAGGAGACGCCTTTTCGGTAGCAGCCTCTTCAGACGCCGTCGAGAGATCCCCCGATGTTTCTTCGGGTACAGACTCCGCAAGCACGTCCGGTACCAGAAAAGACTCGCCTACCGGCTGAGCCTGCGGTATCGGTCCTTTTTCTTCATTTCCATCCCCGGGCCGCACGACGGAAATGCTCACGGCGACCCCGACGATAAAGGCAAAGAGGGCAAAAATCAAAATATTTCTTTTCGTGGCAATCCCCTCCCTCCGGATAGGATACCACGCTCCACGATTTCAGATAAGCCTGCGGGAGTTGCGGATCGAAAGGACGACGAAAGCTATGACCAGGGCCTCGCCCAGCAGGAACAAGCCCCAATGGAAGGACTCGGGGACGTAGTTTCCGACAGCTTCCGCAAAGGCCTCACTTCCCGCCGAAAACCCGCTGGCCACAAGCATTGCCGTAAAGTCCCAGACGAAGGCGGCGAAAATCATCAAGGCACCGGCAATAAGAAGGCCGACCTCCAGGGGGCTTGTCCTGACGCGGTACCCGTTTTCTTCTAGCGTCACCAGTACAATGGACATGGCAATCATCGTAAGCGAGCAAAGGACGGGAGCCAGAACAGGTCCGACCCAGGTGACGGGAATCAAAAACAGAACGTCCCAGGTGAAAAGCGACGGCGGCCACCCGACAAACAATTTAAGGCCAACATAATACACAATATCCCAGATGCCAAAGGTGAAAAGAAAGTACAAAAATCGGTCGAAGAACCTTTTGCCCGCGAGGAACGCCACTGCACCAAGCATGACCAAGGTGGCCACCTCGCGCCAGATTTCGACGGCAAGAATGTCTGCGGGGATTTCGGCCGTCGGGAATCCAAAACCCGCGGGATACCAGAACTCGCGCATGTAAACGACCACCGCGGCTTCCAGGACCCCCATGGCGGCCCCGAAAACCAAAAGAGTCGCGAAAATACCGAATAGACTCCTGGATACGGATTCGACTCCCCCCGTTATGCGCGAAATGGGACGATTCATGAAACACCCCCCTTGACGTTGAGCCTGGAGCTAACTACTTGTAATCTTCCCTGGCGGGGCAGAAAGCGTCGATTACGCGGCAGAATGTTACGCCCCTGGCCTCGTGGGGCACTCCGCCCGGCAACACCAGAACGCAACCAGGCTCCAGAGTCCAGGTCTTGTCTTCCGAGCGGATTTCGAGGGTCCCCTCGACGACGTTGACCACCTGTTCGTGTTCGTGGGAGTGGGCAGGCAAAAGGGCGCCTTCGTCGATTTCCCACCACGCCATAGTCATGTTGTCGGAATGGGCGAACTTTCCCCTGACTCCCGGTGCTACTTCTTTTGCTTCGATGCTTTTCAAATCAGTCTTTTTGATCATTGGTCCGCCTCCCTGGAAAGGACCGACCGGGCGATGCCTGCATATCCCTCGCAGGCTGAGAGCAACTGGTCGATCTCTATATATTCGTCTGCGACATGGGCCAATTCTTCCCTCGAGGGCCCGAAGCCCACGGTGGGAATCCTTGCCTTTCCTGCATAGTAGCTGCCGTTGGTGCAAAAAGAATAATGCGAGACACGGGGGGCCAGCCCCGACGACCTGAGACCTGCCAGAGCCTTGCGGACGAAGGGGTGGCTTTCCTCGAACAACCAGCCCGGGGCAAACCGCTCGGCCTTTATGGTCTCTCCCGTGTAGCATTTGGCGGTCCCTTCGGCGACAAAGACCTCGGCCTTGAGATCCGGCTTGAAGGCTGCGACACCTCTTATAATCCGCCTGATTTGCGCCAGTACCTCTTCTTTGGTTTCTCCCGGCAAAAGACGGCGGTCAAAGGTGACGCGGCACTTGTCGGGAATGACGCTTGCTCCCGGATAAGGCGATGAGATGATATCCGTTACTTCGAGTATGCCCTCTCCAAGTACGGGGTGGGAATG
>DMCT01000124.1:490-8254 GCA_003446665.1 Synergistaceae bacterium | reverse complement strand
TATTTGGGCGAGAGTGGCGGAACTGGCATACGCGCTGGACTTAGAATCCAGTAGCCGCAAGGCTTTAGGGGTTCGAATCCCCTCTCTCGCACCAGAAATTTACAGGAGCCAATTCCTGGTCAATTGAACTTTCAAGACCCCCCGATAGGGAAGTACGCGGGGGGTATACTTTTATGGAGGGAGGGGCGAAAAGGTTTGACCTTTTTGCACCTTATGCTAATATCTTGAGGTTTGCCTCGAGAGGTAAACAGTACGAAACTTTATCCCGGATAAGAGAAAACTTTCCGGGAAAGTAAAAAGAGGCTCGGAGGGAGTTGTCGCGTTGTGCGTTCTGAAATAGTGTCTCAGGAAAAGAACATCGTCAAGATCAAGGTGGAGGTTCCCGAAGGAGAATTCAGGGAATCTATGGAAAAAGCCATTTCCGAGTTGAGGCAAAAGGCGGAAATCAAGGGATTTCGTAAGGGTAAGGTACCTAAAAACATTCTTGAAATGCGCCTCGGCAAGGATACGATCAAGTCGGAGGCCCTTGAAAAGCTTCTGCCGAAAACGCTCGATACGCTTATCGAAGAATACGAGCTGGAACTAATAGACACGCCAAAGGTAGACATAGAGACTCTTGAGGAAGACAAACCGGTACTGATGACCGTCACTTTCGAGACCCGGCCGGAAGTAGAACTGGGGGACCCCGCCGCTCTCGAGGTGGAAAAAAGGATAGTTGAAATTACCGGGGACATGGTCGACGAAGCCATCGACCAGCTCAGGGAGACTTTTGCTGAAAGAAAACCCGTAGAGGGAAGACCTGCCGGACCTCAGGACATCGTACATGTGCAGTACGCGGTAAAAGTCGATTCTGAGGAAGAAACCGGCGAAAAACAGGAGCCGGTAAAAGCGGATATCGACCTTTCCGCCGATAATGTCAGAGAAGAGTTCCGGGAGGCCTTGCTTGGGAAAAACGTCGGAGAGACGGCAGTTGTAGAGATACCGAAGGAAAATATCGAGGATGCCGAAAAGCCGTCCGAAACCGTACGGTTCGACCTGGAAATTCTTTCTATAGAGGAAAAACAGCTTCCGGAAATAGGGCCCGAGCTTTATTCCAGGGTTTTTGGCGAGGACGTGAATACCGAAGAGGAATTCAGAGAAAAGGTTCGCGAGGCCCTTAAATCCAGGTTCGAAGCCGAGAGCATTGAGGGTTGTCGCCAGGAGGCAATCTCGAAATTGTGCGATGCTTCAAACGTTGAAGTTCCCGACAAGCTCATAGAAAGACAGGTAGAAGAGATCAAAAGGGAAGAAGAACAGCGGATCCAACAGCAGACCGGAAAGTCACGCGAGGAATATTTCAATGAAATAGGAATAGATCTATCGGAGCACGAAAATGAAATAAGAAAGCGTGCCGAAAATATGGTCAAGCGTTCCCTGGTGCTCCAAAGCTATGCGGAGCGGGAAAAAATACAGGTGGCGCAGAAGGACCTTATGGAAGAAATAAATGCCCTGGCTCAGTCCATAGGTGCCGAGACCGAGAAAGTCCAGCAGTTTCTTGCCAATGACAGAAAGAGACTGGAAGAGGTTTTTGGCAGGGTCCGTTACAAAAAGACCATTGATCGCTTGGTGGAATCCGTCAAGGTCAACGAAAAACCGCTCGTAAAAGAAACCGGAACTGGTGCAGAAGAAGTGAATACCGAAGATGTAAATAACAAAGACGCAAAAAACAAGGAGGATGATGCCTGATGCTTGTCCCCATGGTCATAGAGCAGACCGGCAGAGGAGAACGGGCTTACGATATATATAGCCGGCTGCTTAAAGACAGGATAATTTTTATCGGTGAAACCATAGATGATCATCTTGCCAATCTAGTTGTGGCACAGTTGCTGTTTCTTGAAAGCGAAGATCCTGAAAAGGACGTGAATATTTACATCAACAGTCCGGGTGGGGTGATCACTTCGGGACTGGCCATTTATGACACAATGCAGTACATCAAATGTCCTGTGGCGACCATATGTGTAGGTCAGGCTGCGAGCATGGCGGCGGTTCTTCTGGCCGGCGGTACCAAAGGTAAAAGGGTAGCTCTCCCCAGCGCCAGGATCATGCTGCACCAGCCTCTGGGAGGCACCCAGGGCCAGGCAACGGATATCCAGATTCACGCCAAAGAAATCTTGAGACTGAAAGACAGGCTGCACGAGATACTCGTGCAGCATACCGGCCAACCGAGGGATCGGATAGAAAGAGATACCGACAGGGACTTTTTCATGTCCGCTGAGGAAGCGGTGGAATACGGTATAGTGGACAAGGTGATAGAGAAACGCTAGACAAGTCCCTTTTGGAATTAAATTGTGAGAAAAGCAAAGGCGGCAAGGGCCCGAAAAAGCTGAGTCTTTTCCCTGGACCGGAAACCGGGTCCTGTCCGCCCTGAATACCATATATGAAAGGATGTCCTGAATGTCGAAATCAGGCGGTGCATTCCGCGATGCAAAATGTTCATTCTGCGGAAAGAGTCACGAGGAAGTCCTGAGGCTGATTGCCGGACCTGGCGTATATATATGCAACGAATGCGTCAACCTGTGCAACCTGATTCTCCAGGAACACAAGGAAGAAGAACAAACTTCGGGTTCAGCCGCCATTCAGGTGGCTGGCAAGCCCGATCAGGCGTTTTCGGATCCTTTGACGGAAGACGACCTGGATTTCCTAGACAACCCTCCACCCAAACCAAAGGAGATCAAGGCCTTTCTCGACCAGTACGTAATCGGTCAGGACTTTGCGAAAAAGGTCATTTCCGTTGCCGTCTACAACCATTACATGAGGATCACGGAGCAGTTGGAGGCCCGAGAAAAAGGGGACGACGCGGAAATGCAAAAGAGCAACATCTTGCTTATAGGGCCGACCGGTTGCGGTAAAACGCTAATTGCAGAAACTTTGGCGAAACAGCTCAAGGTCCCCTTTGCCATCGCCGATGCGACTACGCTTACAGAAGCGGGATATGTCGGTGAGGATGTGGAAAACATCCTCGTGCGGCTTTTGCAAGCGGCTGATTATGATGTAGAACGAGCCGAAAAGGGCATCGTCTACATCGACGAGATAGACAAGATCGCCCGCAAATCGGAGTCTACGTCTATAACGAGAGATGTCTCCGGCGAAGGCGTACAGCAGGCCATGCTGAGAATGATCGAGGGGACGGTGGCCAACGTTCCTCCAAAGGGAGGCAGAAAACATCCCTACCAGGATTTCATCCAGATCAACACGAAGAATATCCTGTTCATATGCGGAGGAGCCTTTGACGGTCTGGAGAAAATAATCGCCAGGCGCGTGAACAAGAAGACCATAGGATTCGGCGGAAATATCATAGAGGAAGCCAAACGCCAGAAATCGATCCTCCTGAAAGAAGTCCAGCCGGATGACCTGATGGCTTACGGGTTCATACCTGAGTTCATTGGCAGGCTGCCTGTGATAGCCTCGCTGGAGGGACTCGGCGAGGACGCTCTTGTCAGGATACTCACAGAACCTAAAAACGCGCTGATAAGGCAGTACAAGAAGGCCTTTTTGATGGAAGGCGTTGTTTTGGATTTAACGGAGGATGCCCTTAAAGCCATAGCAAAGGTAGCGGCATTGAAGGAAACGGGGGCCAGGGGATTGCGGTCTATTATGGAGTCCATAATGCTGGACCTCATGTACGAGATTCCCTCCAAGGCAGAAAACTTGTCCAGGGTTGTTTTGAACGAAGATTTCGTTCTGGGCAGGGGAGAACCCGAAATGGAGTTCCTCGAAGATGATGAGGAGGTAGCCTGATTTGGCGATGTCCAAAAAAGGGGGATCCTCCGGGGTCCTTCCCGTACTTCCCGTGCGAGACCTTGTGCTTTTTCCGGGAGTGGTGGCGCCACTTTTCGTAGGAAGGCCGGGATCCAGGAGAGCCCTCGAAGAAGCGATCGAACGGGACCGAAAAATTTGCGTAGTGACCCAAAAAGACATGACCCAGGACGATCCCGAACCGGATGACTTGTATCAGGTTGGCACGATGGCCATGATAGTTCAGATGGTCAGGCTTCCCGACGGTTCTACAAAAGTGCTGGTCGAGGGTCTTGAGCGTGCTCGGATCGAGGGAATGTTCCTTGCAGAAGATCATTACGAATGCAGCTATTCCAGGATGGCCTCGGCGATCGCCGTGGAAGACGAGTTGCTCGAGCCTCTCAAGCGCTCCGTGTCAGCTCAATTTGAACGATACGTGTCACTTCACCCGAGGGTCCCTACCGAGGTGATGATGTCGATCAATAATGTGGAGGATCCGGATTTTCTTGCGGACCTGGTCGCTTCGCATCTGCAAATCAAAATCGCCGACAGGCAGGAACTTCTTGAAACAGCAGATGTCAAGGTCCGGCTGGAAAAAATACTGAAAATACTCTTGAGAGAAATAGAGATCCTCGAAGTTGAGCAATCGATACACGAACGGGTTCGCCAGGAGCTTGAAAAAGGGCAAAAGGAATTTTATCTCAGAGAGCAGCTGAAGGTAATTCAGGATGAGTTGGGGCAAGGAGAGGAAACTTCCGAGATAGAAAAGCTCAAGGAGCAGGTAGAAGAGGCCGACATGCCTTCGGAAGCCAGGGAAAAGGCCCTTCACGAAATCGACCGCCTTTCCAAGATGCCGCCGCTTTCGGCGGAGGCCACGGTGGTAAGGACTTACATAGACTGGCTCGTCAACCTGCCGTGGAGCAAACGCTCAAAAGATACAGTAGACATCAGGTATGCCGAAAAAGTCCTGAACGAGGATCATTGGGGACTCGAAGAAGCCAAGGAGAGGATCCTTGAATTTCTGGCCGTCAGGAAACAGGCTGGCAGCAGGACAAAATCGCAAGTGCTCTGTTTTGTGGGACCCCCGGGGGTCGGCAAGACTTCTTTGGGCCGATCCATAGCGAGGGCACTGGGACGTAATTTCGTCAACATGTCCTTGGGTGGAATTCGTGACGAGGCGGAGATCAGGGGGCACAGGAGGACCTACATCGGTTCCCTGCCGGGCCGGATAATCCAGAAGATAAAGCAGGCCGGGAAGAAAAACCCCGTAATGCTTCTCGATGAGGTCGACAAGATCGGAGCCGATTTCAGGGGTGACCCTGCTGCCGCGCTTCTCGAAGTTCTGGATCCGGAGCAAAACAGCTCATTCACGGATCATTTCCTGGAGGTCCCCTTCGATCTCAGCGAAGTACTGTTCATAACGACGGCGAACGTTACCCACACGATTCCGAGGGCCCTTTTGGACAGGATGGAGATTATCAGGCTTCCCGGCTATGTGGCCGAGGAGAAATACCAGATTGCCAAACGCCACCTGATCCCAAAGGTGCTTGCGGAACATGGCCTTAAAGAGGATTTCCTCGTTTTTTCTCCCAACGCGGTAAAGAAAATAATCAGGGATTATACGCGTGAGGCCGGAGTTCGCGAGTTGGAGCGACAACTGGCGAGAATCGCGCGAAAGGTTACTCGCAGACTCGTGGAGGAACAAAATCGCGGGTCAAAAGAGACTGGTCCGATAAAAATCACAGTAAGGGACTTGCGCGAATATCTGGGAACTCCCAAACATTACGATGCAAGATTGCCCAAAAAACCCCAGCCTGGTGCTGTGATAGGGCTTGCCTGGACGGAGACCGGCGGGGACGTCCTCGTTATAGAGTCTGCCACTATGGAGGGCAAGGGTAATGTCGTTTTGACCGGAAACCTTGGGGAGATCATGCAGGAATCGGCCCAGACAGCCCTGGGATATCTCAAGGCCCATGCCAAAGAACTTGGCCTCGAGGGACTGAAGTGGGACAAAACGGATATTCACGTCCACGTTCCCGAAGGTGCCATTCCAAAGGACGGCCCGTCAGCCGGGATAGCCCTTGCAACGGTCATGTACTCGGCGCTTTCGGGGAAGGCCGTCAAAAGCAGCCTCGCCATGAGCGGCGAAATAACCCTCAGGGGTGAGGTCCTTCCAGTGGGAGGTGTCAGGGAGAAGCTTCTTGCCGCGAAACGTCACGGTTTGGAAGAAGTTATATTTCCATCGGAGAACATGGCTGATGTGGAGGAAATGCCCCCCTGGGTGACGAAGGGCGTTAGACTGCATTTCACGAGCAATATTCTCGAAGTATTTGGTAAAGCAATGGACAGCGGAAACGATGGCTGAAACAACCTGGTCCGGAACGCTTGTTGCGACGTCTTATAACATGAGTCAGCTTCCCGAGGGAAGACTGCCCGAAATCGCCTTTGCCGGAAGGTCCAACGTGGGAAAATCCTCCTTGATAAACGCCCTTCTGGGAAGGCGTATTGCCAAAGTCAGCCGGGAACCTGGGAAGACGCGGAGCATAAATTTTTACGAAGTAAGAGCCAAGAGACCCTTTCACCTGGTCGATCTTCCGGGTTTTGGTTTTGCGAAAAGGGGCAAAGCGGAACGTTCACAGTGGTCGCACCTGATCGAAGGCTACATAACCACGCGTCCCTTCCTGGTGCTCGTGGTCCATCTAGTCGATTTCAGGCACGGTATGCTGGAAAACGACAGGCAGTTGGAGCGCTGGCTTGCCGCAAGCGACGTTCCAGTTTTAATCGCTTTCACCAAGGCGGACAAGATCCCTGTGACTAAACGCTCCTCTTATTACAGGAAACATCTGGAGAATATTCCCCCGACAGCGGGAGCTCCGATCTATGTATCCACAGAAAAAAGAATCGGTATACAGGAGCTGCAAAAGGCCCTTGATGAATTCTTGGCCGGATTGGATGAAGACTTATAAAAGATTGGGACAGGAAATTACAGGATTTCAAGGAGGACGTGCAAATGACCAACAAAGGCCGGGAGTTGAGCAAAGCCTATGATCCCTCTCCGATCGAAGATAAATGGTACGCCTGGTGGCTGGAGACTGGGCTTTTTTCATCCACACCTGACGAGGAAAAAGAGCCTTTCAGCATAGTGATTCCTCCTCCCAACGTCACGGGATCGCTGCACATGGGCCATGCCCTCAACAACACCCTTCAGGATATAACCTGCCGCTATATGCGCATGAAAGGGAAAAACGTCATGTGGCTGCCGGGAACCGATCATGCCGGGATTGCGACGCAGAATGTCGTTGAACGCCAACTCCAGGAACAAGGCATTTCGCGCCATGACCTCGGGAGGGATGCCTTCGTAGAAAAGGTCTGGGAGTGGAAGGAAGAGTACGGCAGCAGGATCATAAACCAGCTCAAGAAGCTGGGGGCTTCCTGTGATTGGAGCAGAGAGCGCTTTACCATGGACGAAGGCCTTTCGAGAGCGGTCAGGGCAGTGTTCGTAAGACTCTACAAGGAAGGACTCGTTTACCAGGGGAAATATATTATCAACTGGTGCCCGCGTTGCCACACGGCTCTCTCGGACCTTGAAGTAGAACATGAGCCCACGGAGGGTATGCTTTATTACGTGCGCTACCCCTTTGTAGATGGCGATGGTGGCGTAACGGTCGCCACGACCCGCCCGGAAACGATTCTTGGCGATGTGGCCGTCGCTGTTCATCCGCGTGACGAGGGCAATGCAGGGTATATAGGCAGGCAGGTGCGCGTTCCGTTGTGCGGTCGCGTGATCCCGATAATAGAAGACAACATGGTGGATCCGGAGTTCGGGACGGGGCTCGTCAAGATAACCCCGGCCCACGACCCCAATGATTTTCTCGTCGGCGAACGGCATGACCTCGAGCCGGTCCAGGTTATCGACGAAACAGGAAGAATGAACGAAAAGGCCGGGCCCGACTTCGAAGGGATGGACCGCTTCGAGGCACGGCGGAAAAT
>DMCT01000124.1:0-360 GCA_003446665.1 Synergistaceae bacterium | reverse complement strand
GTGGGGCGTTGCTACCGGTGCAGCACCATGGTAGAACCATACCTGTCGGAGCAATGGTTCGTCAAGACAGCCCCTCTTGCCAAAGAAGCGATAGAGGCGGTCAAGGAAAAACGAATCGAGATTATACCGGAACAGTGGGAGAATACCTACTTCCAATGGATGGAAAACATACGGGACTGGTGCATCTCGCGGCAGCTTTGGTGGGGCCACAGGATTCCTGCGTGGACCTGTGAAAGATGTGGCTCCCTTACCGTTTCCGAACAGGATCCCGACCGCTGCGAAAAGGGTGGGAGTTTGGGGCTAAGCCAGGAAGAAGACGTTCTGGATACCTGGTTCAGCAGTGCCTTGTGGCCTTTTTCG
>DMCT01000127.1 GCA_003446665.1 Synergistaceae bacterium | reverse complement strand
ATGGCGCGAATCGCAAAAATGGAGGGCGGCCCTTCCGTGGCCATAGCAACGGGAGCAACTGACATGCTTGCAGAAGGGGGGAGGCTCTGGAAGGTCAGGGGAGGTTCTTCTTTTTTGCCCCTTTTACCGGCAAGCGGCTGCGCCCTGGGCAGCGTAGCGGCGGCCTGCCTGTGCGTGGCCGAGCCCCTTTCGGCCTGTCTCGCAGCCCTTTTGGCCTTCCGCATGGCGGCGGAGCGAGCCGAAGGGTCACCATGGCCCGCTTCCTGGAAAAATGCATTTCTCGACGCCCTCGCCGCTTTGAAACCGTACGAGCTTTCCGAAGGCATGAGATCCCGCACCGAGGGACCCCTTGAATTTTGCAAGGAGGCCGAATAATGAAGCTCCTTTCTGAAAGACTCAGGCTTTATGTAATACCGGATCCCATACAAGGCCGCGGCCTCTCGCTGGAGGAGCAGGCCGGGTTGGCGCTCGAAGGGGGTGCGACGGCGAAGTTCGGGAAGATCCTCGGACCGTCGAAGATTCACCGTGATTTGTTCACAGCTACCCCGTGTTTTGGGATGAATGGCGTTCGTCTATAATTGTGGAAAAGGAACGGCCTGGGAGAGAAAGAAATGAAACGTCAGGAGATAATCCGGAAGATCCTGGAAAACGAAAAAAACATAAGAGACCTTGGAGTTGAAACACTATTTCTCTTCGGGTCTGCAGTTCGTGGTGACCTGTTGCCCGAGAGCGATATTGATATTCTGGTTTCCTTTGCAGTTCCGGCTGATTACCGGAAATACATAAACCTGAAGTTTTTTCTTGAGGAAATCCTCGACAGGCCCGTCGATCTGGTCATGGAATCGGCGCTGAAACCCCGCATCAGAAAGAAAGTTGAAAGCGAGATGATACGTGTTGCGTGACCCGGAACTGCTTCTGGAGGATATTCTGGAATGTGCGGAGAAAATATCCCGATATACCCTGGATGTTTCGAAAAACGAGTTCGAAGCGGACACCATGATTCAGGATGCAGTGATCCGGAACCTGGAAATTATTGGAGAAGCGGTCAACAAAATCCCAAGTGAATTCCGAAAAAGACATTCTGACCTTCCCTGGAGAGAAATCGCCGCCCTCAGGAATATCCTTGCCCATGCATATTTTGGCCTGGACCTTGAGATCATCTGGAATCTTGCCACGAAGGAAACTCCGGACCTAGGCAAAAAGATAAGGGCAATTCTCGAGACGGAATCCTTTTAAATAACCCTTTCCTTGGCCTGGTCTTTCCCCGGGAGGACGAATGGCTGTTTCCGACATGGTCTTCATCAGGGCGGTTCCCGAAGAAGTGAAAAAAAAGCCTTTGCGCCTGGGCCGGTTGAGTGGCCGGGGCTCTGCCGGAGGCAGAATAAGTGACCATGCTGGAAGAAAGGGAGAGGGTAACTTGTTTTCAGGAGGAGGCTACGAACCTGGCCATAAACGGTGTAGAGAAGATCACCGGCGTCATCGCAGAAACAGCAACACGCCGCTTTGAAACCGTACGAGCTTTCCGAAGGCATGAGATCCCGCACCGAGGGACCCCTTGAATTTTGCAAGGAGGCCGAATAATGAAGCTCCTTTCTGAAAGACTCAGGCTTTATGTAATACCGGATCCCATACAAGGCCGCGGCCTCTCGCTGGAGGAGCAGGCCGGGTTGGCGCTCGAAGGGGGCGCGACGGCCCTGCAGCTCCGTCACAAGGAAGCAGACTCCATAGACCTTTATCACGAAGCGCTGGCTCTCCGGAAACTTTGTGATGAATATGGTGCCCTTTTCATCGTCGACGACAGGCTTGATATCGCCCTCGCGGCCGGGGCCGACGGCGTCCACCTCGGCGCCAAAGACCTTCCGGTGGCTGCGGCCCGGAGCCTGGCGCCCGAGGGTTTCATCATTGGGGCCACGGCCCGAACGCCCGAGACGGCCACGGCGGCTGAAAAGGCTGGTGCGGACTACCTTGGAGTGGGGGCGGTATTTCCTACCGAAAGCAAAAAGGACACCAGGGTCATCGGCCTGGAGGGCCTTCGGAAAGTGGTATGTGCCACGTCGCTACCCTGCGTCGCCATCGGGGGTATAAGGCCTGATAACGTGACGGAAGTTCTTTCTGCCGGCGTCGTGGGCGTGGCCGTCATAGGCGCCGTTGTCGGGGCTTGTGACATCCCCGCTGCGGCGGCGAAGTTCGGGAAGGTTCTCGGACCGTCATAAAAGCACTCCCCGTGCCTAACAGAAGATTCACCGTGATTTGTTCACAGGTACCCCAGGTTTTGGGATGAATGGAGTTCGTCAATTGTGGAAAAGGAACGACACCGGCGGTACCCGAGGCCCGACGGGAAATGGTGGCCGAAGCAGTGGCGCCGAAAAAACGACGAGAATCTTCTCGAAAGGGGATCGGTAGAAGAATGGACAACCTCAGGGAGGAAATCAGGAAGAAATACGCCGGGGCGGTGAGTTCAGGCTCGTGCTGCTGTGGTTCGGGCGAGTGTTGCTCCACGGGAAGCGATCCCATTACGAGTGACATCTACACCGAGGAAGAACTCTCGAAGATACCCGAAAAAGCGAGGGCCAAGTCCTTTGGATGCGGAAGTCCTACAAGAAAGGCCGGCATTAAAAAGGGGGAACGGATCCTGGACCTGGGGTGCGGAACGGGCCTCGATGCCTTTCTTGCCGCCCTGGAAACCGGACCCCAAGGCAAGGTCTGGGGTCTGGACATGACGGACGAGATGCTGGAAGAGGCCAGGGCAAACCGGAAGGCGTGGGGACTTGAAAACGTTTCCTTCATTAAGGGCTACCTGGAAGACATTCCCTTGCCCGACGGCACTGTCGACGTCGTGATTTCCAACTGTGTCATCAATCTTTCGCCCGAAAAGGAAAAGGTATTTCGCGAGATATACAGGGTCCTTTCACCGGGAGGACGAATGGCCGTTGCCGACATGGTCTTCATCAGGGCGGTTCCCGAAGAAGTGAAAAAAAGCCTTTGCGCCTGGGCCGGTTGCGTGGCCGGGGCTCTGCCGGAGGCAGAATACGTGACCATGCTGGAAGAAGCAGGTTTTTCCGATATCTCCATAAAAAGGGAGAGGGTAATTTATTTTCAGGAGGAGGAGCTGAAAAGCCTTTTTCCGGACCTGAGCCCGGAAGTTGCCCGCTACATCAGCGGGTCGCTGGCCAGTGCCTTCGTTTTCGCTCGCAAGAATGTCGGCCTGTAAACATGGGCTCAAGGGTATGCGACCTTCGTGAGCGGCCCTGGACTTCATGGGTCGCTTTTTGGCGCGTGCAGCCGCTCCGTCGGCTGCATTTTTTTGAATGCAAGGAGTGCTGCTCTTAAACTTTTCACAAGGGATATGATGGCCGTCTTAAATCAGGGGCACAAACTTACTTGTAACAGCGGCCGTCGCGGGTAAATCAATTAGAAAAAAGAGGGTTTCATGCAAGACAAAAAAGGAGGGTCCGCCTTGCTCAGAAACATGAAAATCGGTACGCGCCTGGTCGTCGGTTTTGCCATCATCATCGCGATTTTCGCCGGAGCGACCATGTTTTCGTGGAGCAGCTTCAGCCAGATAGAAAAGGACACAAGGGAACTGGCCGAAGTGCGTTTTCGCGAAATAGACCTCACTTCAGAAATTCAACGAACCCTCCAGGAAGCTGCGGCTGCCTACACGCAATATGTCCTATCGGGCGAAAGAAAACTTTTCGAACTAGGAAACGATGTGCTCGCCGAAACGGAAAAACTGGTGGCCGAAGCGATGAGCATGGCCATGGACCGCGAGGGGCTCGAAGAGCTGCGACAGGGAAGTATGGAGGCTTCCGGCGCGATAGGACTTTTGAAAAACGGTGTAAGGAAGATCACCGGCGCCATCGCGGAAATGGAAACAAGCCGAGTCGAAATGGAAGAAGCCTTGTCGGTTCTGGAGGAGAACATTTCCGCCTATGTCGAAGGTGAGCGCAAGGAAGTGCAGAAACAGGTGGAGCTCGGGCTTGCCGCGAGCGCCATAATGAACAGGATCGACAAGATGGAAAAGGCGCGGGGCATCCTCTGGGAGTCCGGGCGGATAAACGCCGATTTCTATAGCGCTCAGGCCCTCAACGAAAAAGAGCGTGTGGGAAAGTCCCTGGAAAG
>DMCT01000081.1 GCA_003446665.1 Synergistaceae bacterium | reverse complement strand
TTGGGCAGTTCGGGGAGGCCCGTAATGCGGGAAATATCGTCCAGTTCGTCCACCGCTATAGGATCGACGATAAAAGCAGGGATATTCCTCGGTTCGGCGATGGTTTTCGCAATGATTCCCCCCAGGTTCCCCGCGTGTTCCCAGGGTTTGCCTCGCCGCAAATGCTCGAGCATGAGTTCGTCGACGATGTAGGTACCTCCAGGAATGGGTTCCAGGATTCCCCCGCGCCCTACCACAGCTGAAAGGGCGTCCAGGTCAGAACCTTTCTCCGACACAATCTTTTCAATGGTTTTCAAACGGTACTCGTATTGGGCCGCCACACTGGGGAAGGCCCCTATCTCCTCCGGATCATGGGACACAGTTTCCTGCCAGAGCTTGTTATCGTCGACAAACCAGGCTATTTTTGTGCTCGTTGACCCAGGGTTAATCACCAGCACCTGAAAAGGCATCGTCTCTCCTCCCCGTTCAGTCAGATCAAGGATGCGGACTTTAGCAAGCCGACCGGTCTTCACATTCCTCTGTATTTGGAAAAGACACAAGAAACAACAAAAGCAAACGCCACTTGTGCCGGACGACACGAGTATAAAAGAAAATTTCTCTAAAGGGGACTGTATATAACACGGGTTTTGCGATTATCCGGAACTTTTCGCCAAGATAAATGCTGAAATATATGATGACATACTCATTATACATATTCGTGAAAAAAATTGCATAACACTCCGTTGAAAGACCTCGCCGGCAAGAAAGGACCCATAACGGGTGCAGCCCGCGTCCCTGTTGATGTATACTCCACACTGGCATCTTCGAAATTTTCAAGGAGGAACCTACATGTCTTTTTGTTATATCGACGGAACCTTCGTCCCCGTCACTGAAGCCCGTATCCCCGTAACGGACCTTTCAGTACAGCGGGGCATCGGAGTTTTTGAAACTATCCGCACCTACGGAGGTCGCCCTATGGCGCTGTCGAGGCACCTCGCGCGCCTTCGGGACTCGGCGGAAAGGTGCGGGATATCGCTTCCCATGAGCCTGAACCAGATGGAAAAAATCATCCGGGAAGGGCTTTTGAAAACCGGCGGTGACAGTCGTGCAAGACCTTACATTACCGGGGGAGACGAAATGCGGGAAGGGACCTTCCCTAAACCGAGGTTCTTCGCTTTCTTTGAACCATTGGACCCGCCGCCACAAAAACTTTACACAAAAGGCGCGGCCCTGGTTCCCGTCGATATGGAACGCCCCTTGTCCTTTCTCAAGAGCATAAACTACATGCAGGGCTACCTTCCACTAAGGCAGGACCCGGAGGCGCTGGAGATCCTCTACTGCCCCGGCGGAGAAATCACCGAGTCTTCACACAGTAACGCCTTCATGGTCGCCAAAGGAAAGATCGTAACGGCACCCCTGGAACGGGTCCTCGACGGGACGATGAGAAGCATGACCATAGAAGTAGCCCTGGAAGCCGGTTTCGAGGTGGAAGAACGCTGTCCCCGGCTCGATGAACTCGCCGAGGCACAGGAGTTTTTCATAACGGGAAGCGTAAAGGAAATCTTGCCCGTTACGAGGATCGGAAAGCAGACCATCGGGAAAGGGACTCCCGGGCCGGTATCAGCCATGTTGCGTCACAGGTACCTGCAGAACCTCGAGCGCTGGCTCGAATGATCTGCCGGAAAACTCCTTACTAAAGAAACCGGTTAGTTAACCCGAAAACTTCTTTTTCCATTATAATGAAATAAACAAGGTGTCGGAAAATCTTCCGTTTTACTTCGGAAGGGAAATTTTTCGATGAAACCGAAAAAGGCTTCGCAGAAATGTGAAAAGCCACGCAAGGGCAAGGGGAAAAAAGACGGGGAAAAAGTTCAAAAGCACCTTTTAAACGGCTTTTACGTCGCCGCGCTTTTTATACTTGTGTCCTTATTCCCGCCTTCTTTCGCAAATGCCGCAATTTCCGGTTTTTTTTACGAACTTTCGCTTCCTCCGGTCTGGACAGTCACGATTATCGCGACTGTCTTTCTGGCGGCATATTTCATCCTCTTTTTCCTCCTTATAGGACTGCGTTCCGGAGTCAACCCCACCCAGGAACCCGCCACCGAAATGGTGCCTGAAATCGTTTCATCACCCGCGGAAGCGGCCTTTCTTTTCCGCCTCGAATACGACGATTCCTGCCTCGTCGCGGCGCTGATCCATCTCGCCCAGCAGAAAGTCATTTCTATCTCCAGTCATCACCTTGGCTGGATGTTCCACAGGGAATCTCCCTGCCCGGGGACGGTGGCCCCGGAGGAGAGATTTATTTTCAAAGCTCTTTTTCAAAAGGGACAACCTGTCCTGCTCGAAAAAAACGGGGGAGGAGATTTCAGACAAATCAAGCGGGCCTTCAGGCGATTCATGAACCGGCATTACGGCCGGAACCTTACAAAAACCAGGATGACCGCCTTCATTCCCGGCGTCATTCTGGCAGCCTTGGGAGGGATCGCCGTTTCCAGGGCGCCGGGCGCATCCATGGTCCACATCCTGGTATATGGCCTGTTTGCGGCGGCGATCCTCTTTACCGGGGCTTTCCTGGTCGTGGAGCCGACATCTTACGCAAAGTGCGGAAACGCGGCTGCGGAATCCATCAGGCAGCACCTCACGGCGACCAGAACCCCGGCGACATCACCTGAAGAGACGCTCAGGCATTTTTATACCCATCTCCCGCATGCAATAGCCCTGGACGCCGCCAGTTGGTGGATCACCCGCAACTGCGAGGCCCTCTATTCGGCGGGTACAAAACCC
>DMCT01000021.1 GCA_003446665.1 Synergistaceae bacterium | reverse complement strand
GAAATCCGCAGCGCCAAGTTCAGCCTTTACGGAAAACTGATGCTTGCCCTTTTTACGGGCCTTTTAGTTTCCGTGGTAGCCGCCGTGGTTCTGGCCCAAAGGGTAAAAGGCATCATTCACGGCATGGAGCCCGGCGAGATCGCCATTCTACTGAAACAACGCGAGAGCATAATCGAGTCCATAAGAGAGGCGATAGTCGCCGTAGATTCCGACACCAACGTGCTTCTTATAAACAGCGCCGCCCGTAAGCTCTTTGGAATCGGGAGCGATATCATCGGCCAACCTGTGGAACCGGTAATACCGGGCACCGGACTCCCGAGGGTTCTGAACTCAGGTGAGGCTGAATACGACCGTGAAGTCGATATCGGCGGCAAAAGGGTCATGGCCCAGCGCATTCCTATAAAAGACAATTACAGGACCGTTGGTGCCATAGGCAGCTTCAGGGACCTGACGGAAGTCAGGACCCTGGCAGAACAGATTACCGGCGTAACCATGTACGTAGATGCCTTGAGGGCTCAAAACCATGAATTCCAGAACAAGCTCCAGACTATCTCGGGCCTCGTGCAGCTCGGGGAATATGAAAGAGCCGTTTCTTTCATCTCCGAAACTGTACGGGGAAGGCATTCCGAGATTTCTTTCGTGGCAAGAAATATCAAAAACCCTTCCCTCGGCGGGATACTACTAGGCAAAAGCGCGAGGTGTTCCGAGCTGGGGGTAGATCTTTGGATCTCGCCGGACAGTTCCTGCGGCACCCTGGAAAACCTTGACGGCCTTTCTTTGGTTATCATCGTCGGAAACCTCATCGATAACGCCATCGAGGCAGTTAAGGACCTACCGAGAGAGCGTCGCAAAGTGGAGGTGGGTATTTTCGACGAATCAAAACGGCTGCTTATCAACGTCCGCGACAGCGGCGTAGGCATCGACCCCGAAATACGCGACCGGATTTTCGAGCGCGGATTTTCAACGAAAACCTCTTCGAAGGATCGAGGTTACGGACTTTACAACGTTCAAATCAGAGTCGAGGCCTTAAAAGGCGACATCGAGGTGGATTCCGTGCCAGGATGTTTCACCGAATTCGTGGTAAGCCTGCCGAACTGGGGTGATGCCGATGAAAAATGAAATCCGGGTCCTGATAGTGGAAGACGATCCCATGGTTGCGGAAATCTACCGCAGGTTTCTCGGTTCCCTGGAAGGCTTTTGCGTAATCGGGCAAGCACAGGACGGAAGTACCGCTCTCAGAATGCTCGACCGCCTGCAGGCCGATCTAGTGATTCTGGACATCTTTATGCCCGAACTCGACGGTATTGAAACACTGAAAAAACTCCGCGCAAGGGGAGACGGTGTGGACGTAATCGTCATTTCAGCCGCCCAGGAAATCGAAACCATCAACGAAGTCATCCGGACCGGGGCCTTTGACTACATCGTCAAACCCTTCGAATTCGAGCGGTTTCGTTCCACTCTCGAGTCATACAAAGAATTCTATGAACGCTTGCTCACCAAGCAAAAAAAATTTACCCAGGAAGAAGTGGACGACCTCTATCGCCTTAAGAGGAAAAGTCCAGTTTCATGTCTCCCCAAGGGGCTTAACGAACTAACACTCTCCAAGGTCGTAGACTTGCTGCGAAAGAATGATCGGCCGCTCTCCGCCGAGGAAACGGCAAAATCAATAGGTGTTTCACGGGTAACGGCCAGGCGCTATCTCGAATACCTCGCCGCCAGGGGTGACGCCATGGTGGAAAGGTCCTACGGCGACGTGGGACGACCGGTCAATACCTACAGACTTACTCGCTGAGAACATTTTTGTTCATTTCGTTCATTTCACAATTCCTTCTAAGAACGGGCTTTCTGCAACAACCGCCAATGCTGCCGTGAACAAAACCAAATAAAACATTTTGTTTTTTACAAAACTCTTGTTTATTTCCGTGGCAGGAAATAGGATCGAACCTGGCTTAGTCTAAAACAAATCTACTGTTGGGAGTGATTTTTCATGAGAAAGGTTCTTATCCTTGCCATGGCGCTTCTGGTGGCTTTTTCGGGCGCCGCTTTGGCCGCCGAAGCCGACTGGCCTCCGCAGATACGGTTTATGGCCGGACCGCCGGGAGGCAACTGGTTTGCCCTGGGCGGAACCCTTGCCGACATGTGGACGCAAAACGTCGTTCCGACGACAAGCGGTACGGGCGGTGGCGTAAGCAATATCATCAACGTCGATCGCGGAAGGGGCGAACTGGCTCTTTCGGTAACCTCGGTCCTCGGAGCGGGACAAGCGGGCGAAGCACCCTTCCAGGCTCCCATGAAAAACGCAAAGCTTTTCGCTAACCTCTATCGCCAGTACACCTACTTCATCATGCGCAAAGATTACGCGGAAGCAAACGGCATTTCCACCATAGGTGACATCGTGGAGAAGAAACTTCCCATCCGCATGGCGACGCTCAAGCCCGGTACCTCCTCGGAATTCGTAATCAGCGCCATCTTCAAAAGAGGCTTCGATGTCTCCTGGGATGACATCAAGGATTGGGGCGGCTCGGTAGAATATGCATCCTACGACGACGGCGCAAATCTTTTGGCCGACAACCACATAGATATGTTCGCCTTCGCAGTAGGACGCGCAGCTTCTGTAGTCATGAAGATAGAATCGCAGACGGACATCGTCATTTTGCCCGTCGACGAAAAAGCCCGCGAGGTGATGAAAAATTCCCTCGGTACCACCACCTTCAACGTAGACAAAAATGTTTACAAATCAGTGACGGGTGATGTGCCTGTCGTCGGAGACTATACCTGCATCATCGTAAGGGGAGACCTCCCTGACGACCTCGTGTACTCCATGGCGAAGTCGCTTTGGGAGAACAAGGACGACCTTGCGAAGTCCATCAAGGACATAGGCGAACTGAACCCCGCGGAAGCAATTTCGGAGGGGGTAGACGCTCATCCCGGTGCCGTCAAATTCTGGAATGAAGTCAAATAAAAAGCCCTCGAAAAACTTCGCACAATAGCAATAGTTAAAAAGGCAGGGGACGGGACAGCCTCCTGGCCCCTGCCTTTTTGATTCAGGGAGGCTTTCATATGCGAACTTTGAGTGGGAAAATACAAGCTTTAATGTACGTCTATATTATCTTCATGGGAGTATTCCATCTTTACACGGCGGTTTTCGGAGCTTACGAGGCCTACCTGCAGAGGATGATCCACCTGACCTGGGTTCTACCCCTGGCGTTCATCTTCTACCCCGCGACGAAAAATTCACCGATGGATCAGCCCACAGGGCTTGACTGGCTTCTCGCAGCAGTTTCCGTAATACCCGGCATCTACGGCATCGTCTACTATGGTGAAATAGTCGTACGCATAACGCAGGTGGATCCCCTGACGCCTGCGCAGCTTTGGCTCGGCATTCTGTTGACATTTATTCTGCTTGAGGCCACGCGCCGCGTTGTTGGGCTTCCTCTCACACTCATCGCGGCATTTTTCGCAGGCTACATGTATTTCGGGGCCTACCTTCCCGGTATTCTCAAGGGACTCCAGTTCACCCTTCCCGAAGTCGTAGAAGAAATCTACCTCACTGGTGAGGGGATTTTCTCCATACCGCTCGGCGTATCGGCAACATTCGTCATGATTTTTCTTATTTTCGGCGGGTTTCTTGAAAAAAGCGGAATCGGGGAATACTTCATGGAATTCGCGCAGGCTTTCGCGGGCACCACGCCTGGCGGGCCAGCCAAGATCGCTGTGGTGAGCTCATGCCTGTTTGGGTCCATATCGGGATCGGCAGTGGCAAACGTTTACGGGACCGGGACGTTTACAATCCCCCTTATGAAAAGACTTGGTTACCAGTCTTATTTCGCTGGAGCCGTGGAAGCCGTCGCCAGTTCCGGCGGGCAGATCATGCCTCCCATCATGGGAGCCGGGGCTTTTATCATGGCATCCCTGCTCGGGATCCAGTTCCGCGAAGTCATCATTGCCGCAGCCTTTCCGGCTATTCTTTACTACGGGGCTGTCTTCCTCATGGTCCATCTTCGTGCCATAAAGCTCGGTATCCGGGGGCTCAAACCGGAAGAACTTCCCTCAAAAATATACGTACTCAAACACTCGTACAAGCTCATTCCCATCGTGGGTCTCCTGTGGATGCTGCTAACGGGCTACACCCCCATGCTTGCGGCAGTCATCGGTATTGGTATGGCCTGGGTGGTTTCGCTCTTCGACCCCCGGCACCGCATGGGGCCCAGGGAAATACTAGACGCCATTTACAGTGGAGCATCTAACATCACCGTAGTGGCGATAGCCTGTGCTGCTGCGGGGATCATCGTCGGTTCCGTGTCGCTCACCGGCATCGGGTTCAAGCTCGTGGGGCTTATCTTCTCCCTCGCAAGGGACATCCCCTTTTTGGCGCTGATACTGATAATGATCGTCTCGCTCATTCTGGGCATGGGACTCCCCACTACAGCTGCATACATCCTTGCAGCCGCCCTTGGGGTGCCGGCTTTGACTAGGCTCGGCTTTAACCCTCTGGGCGCGCATCTGTTCGTTTT
>DMCT01000071.1 GCA_003446665.1 Synergistaceae bacterium | reverse complement strand
AAGACTGGAAGCCCCGCTGCCCAGAGCAAAGGAACTGCCCAGGTTTGCAGGAAGGCTCGTGGCGAAGGCCAAACGCGGAGGACTGCACAACAGGCGTCTGTTAGCTTCGAGAATGCCCGACAAGGCGGCTGTGAAAAAACTCTTTGATGAATTGGCGCCCAGGTATGAATCGCGTAATGGCGGATATACCCGTATCGTCAAAACGGGTTTCCGTCACGGAGACTCCTCTCCTATGGCCGTTATCGAACTCGTAGAGGAGTCATGACCGAAAGGGTAATCGTATCATTTGAGAACGTTTCATATACCTATCCCGGAAGTGGAAAATTCGCTCTCAAGGATATAAACCTGGAAGTCAGTGAAGGGGAATGGTTAGCTGTTCTAGGGGCGAACGGATCTGGGAAATCCACACTCGCCAGACATTTCAACGCCCTGCTGGTTCCGACGCAGGGCGTTTGTCTTGTCGGCGGATCCGACACAAGAACAGATGATGGCCAACGTCGTGCGCGAGAAATGGCGGCTATCGTTTTTCAAAATCCGGAAAACCAGATAGTGGCGGCCATAGTCGAGGAAGATGTGGCCTTCGGACCGGAAAATCTCGGTGTTCCTCCGGAAGAGATAAAAAGGCGAGTTGAACGGGCACTTAAGGAAACGGGGCTCACTGACCTTGCCGGTAAACCGACCTATGCTCTTTCAGGTGGGCAGAAGCAACGCCTCGCCGTTGCGGGGGCCATAGCCATGCAGCCACCATGCCTTGTCCTCGACGAGGCGACGTCCATGCTCGACCCGAGCGGTCGACAAGAGTTGCAACAGGTGCTCTGGCGACTTCATTCAGAAGGAATGACCCTGGTCTCGATTACCCATCGCATGGAAGAGATACTTCGATGCGATCGTTGCGTAGTTTTGAACGGAGGGTCTATTGTTTGGGAAGGCTTGCCTTTGGCGCTTTTTCGGGACGAAGACCGGCGCCTCGGCCAGTGGGGGCTGGAGATACCACCTCTGGTTGCGGTCTGGAAAGGCCTTGTGGGAAGCGGTATTATTTCATGCGAAGTTCCGCCGGTTCTTGAGGAAATGGTGTCGGCATTGTGTCCATAGTAATCGATAATGTCACCCACATTTACCATAGGGGAACGCCCCTTGAAACAGTCGCTCTTTCGGGAGTCTCCCTGGTCGTTGATCGTGGGGAGTGGGTTTCCGTTGTGGGCCATACCGGCAGCGGAAAGTCGACTCTAGCCCAACATATGAATGCGCTCCTGCTGCCTACTGAGGGACATGTCTCTGTCGATGGCGTTGGAGTTGAGGAAAACCGCGCCAGGCTGAGGGAGATTCGAAGGAAAGTTGGATTGGTCTTCCAGTATCCCGAACAGCAGATATTTGAAGAAACCGTTTTCGAGGAGATAGCTTTCGGGCCAAGGAACTGGGGCGTTCCCAAGGACGAAATTCCCGAAAGGGTAACGGAAGCGCTTTTGCTGGCAGGTCTTGGCGAAACCTTCAAAGGACTTTCCCCCTTTCACTTGTCGGGAGGGGAAAAGCGTCGCGTAGCCATTGCTTCAGTACTGGCAGTCAGGCCCGATTATCTGGTTTTGGATGAGCCCACGGCTGGCCTGGACGCATCAGGTAAAAGGGAATTATGTGTTCTCTTGCGTGGTCTGAAGCAAAAAGGGACCGGTATAGTGCACATAACTCACGACCTGGAGCTGGCCGTGTCCGTCAGTGACAGGATACTGGTTCTCACCGGGGGCAAATCGAGGTTATGGGGTACTCCCGAGGTCATTCTTGAGGAATTGATGGAACGCGAAGTTCCCGGCCTCGTAATGCCTCCGGTGCCTCTTTTTTCGGGAAGGTTGAGGGAACTTGGAATGGATGTCCCGGTGACCTGGAATGCCAAAACCCTTGTAAGCGCAATAGAAAGGTGCGTCAGAAAATGAGATTTCTTAACCACCTGACGCTGGGGCAATATGTGCCGACAGGGTCTGTAGTGCACAGGATTGACCCCAGGGCTAAAATACTGGCAACCCTTTCTATTCTGACAGGCGTCTTTCTTGCCGGCCAATGGCAGGTCTTCGGGCTTTGGGCAGCCTTCTTGGCCATTATCGTGGTCATGTCAAGGCTGCCTCTTTCAATGGTGTTACGTACCGCCAGGCCCGTCATTTTCCTTGTTGTATTTACAGCAGTGATACATTTGCTGTTCAGCCAGGGAACTCCGGTTTTTCGTTTCGGTATACTCAAGGTAACGGAAGAAGGCTTGCGAATGGCCTTCAAAATGGGTTCCCGCCTTTTCTTGCTCGTGATTTTCGCCGGGACGCTGACGTTGACTACAAGCCCTACTGAACTGGCCGACGGGCTGGAACATCTTCTTTCACCTTTAAAGCCGCTGGGGTTTCCTGCCCACGAAATGGCCATGATGATGACTATCGCGATCCGTTTCATGCCAACCTTGCTTGACGAAACGGACAGAATCATGAAGGCTCAGTTGGCAAGAGGAGCTGACCTTGAAAGCGGAGGAATAATAAAGCGACTTAGGGCTTTTATCCCTGTGCTCGTTCCTCTTTTCGTTATAGTTTTCCAAAGGGCGGACGAGCTTGCCATAGCTATGGAATCTCGCAATTACAAAGGCGGGGCAGGACGTACACGAATGAACCCTCTGGTTTGGAGATCTAGGGATTCCCTTGCCTTTCTAGCGGTTTTGGTGGT
>DMCT01000030.1:1731-4601 GCA_003446665.1 Synergistaceae bacterium | reverse complement strand
GTGGAAAACCTGAGGTCCCTGGGCGCACCCACATTTTACATCCTGAGGCGCCACCTTCTGCCCGAGGCTTTCCCGCTGCTGGCGGCCAACGTGGCCCTGGGGGTACCCGCCGCAATCCTGGCGGAAGCCGGACTTTCCTTTTTGGGCCTTTCCGACCCCCGGATAATATCCTGGGGGCGAATGCTGCAGGAAGCCCACGGTTTTGGCGCTTTCAGTACCGGGGCCTGGTGGCTTATCCTCCCTCCGGGAATCGGGATCGCCGTCATCTGCCTGATCTTTTTGGACATAGGCAGGACCCTCGAGGAAATGGCGGACCCCCGCCTCAAAAAGGAGATGGCTCGATGATCCGCGTGCAGTCGCTGTCGGTAGACTACAGGGCCAACGAGGGATACGTCGCCGCCGTAAAGAACCTCTCCCTCGACATCCCCAAAAATGAGGTAACGGCCATAGTGGGAGAATCGGGCAGCGGCAAAAGCACCCTGCTCTACTCTGTGTTGCGTCTGCTGCCTCCGGGAACCAGGGTGACGGGAAGCATAACTGCCGAAGGACGCGACGTCCTTGCGATGGATTACAACGAGCTAAACCGCTTCCGCTGGGACCGATGCGCCCTGATCCTGCAGGGAGCGATGAGCTCTTTCACCCCCGTATTGTCTATAGGAAACCAGATCGCCGAAACGATCATCCACCACCGGGGGCTTTCTGCCAGGGAGGCGCTTTTGAAGACATCGGAACTTCTCGAGCGTGTGGGCTTGCCGACGGCATTTGTGAGTCGCTACCCTCACGAGCTTTCAGGCGGCCAGAAGCAACGCGCCGCCATCGCCATGGCGATTTCCTGCGATCCCGATTTTCTTCTGGCCGACGAACCCACCACGGCTCTTGACGTCATCACCCAGGCCGAGATCACGGTTCTTTTGGCGGAGCTGGTAGCCGAAAAGCGGATGGGGCTTTGCATGGTCACTCACGACCTTCCCCTGGCCCTTTCCCTCTGCCATAACCTGGCGGTGATGAAAGAGGGCGAAATCGTCGAAGCCGGACGTCCCGAGATGATCCTGAAAAAACCACGACATCCCCACACGGTGGAACTCGTCGAATCCATACGCAAACTGGAAAAGGGAGCATCGTAAAATGAATATGCCGGTGATGTCCCTTCAAAATGTCGTCGTGAGTTTTTTTTCGCGCGGAAAAAGAGTGGAAGCCCTGAGAGGCATAAGCCTGGATGTCGCCTCCCGGGAGTGCCTTGCCCTGATCGGCGAATCCGGAAGCGGGAAGACGACGGCGCTCCGTGCGGGGCTCGCCCTTTTGCCCCTTTCAGGCGGCCGGGCCGCCCTCTTCGGGGAAGACCTCCATCAGGTTCCCAAAGGACGTCGCATCGAACTGAGGAGGCGCTGCGGCTATATTCCGCAGGACCCCTTCGGCTGTCTTCCGCCGACTTTGACGGCCCTCGAAGCGGTAGCTGAGCCCGCGCTCCTTCAAAGTTCAAGGAACCGCAAAAGGGAAGTTTTCGAAAAGTCGGTGGCCCTCCTTGCGGAATGCGGCCTGAGTGAAAGGCGTATAGTCGAATCGAAGGTGAGCACATCCCTGTCCGGGGGGCAAAGGCAGCGTGTCTCCATCGCAAGGGCCCTCGCGGCCGATCCTGCGCTCATTCTGGCCGACGAACCTACGAGCATGCAGGACGCGTCCAACAGGGGAAAGATCCTGGAAATTCTTCTGAGGCGGGTAAGCCGGGGCGCCGCCATGGTGCTTACCACCCACGACCTTTACCTGGCCGCAGCGGCGGCAAACCGGGGTATCGTGCTCTATCACGGCCACATAGTCGAGAGGGGACCGACAAAAGCCCTTCTGGCGGAAGGGCTGCATCCTTACACGAGAGCCCTCGCACAGGCTCTCCCCCGGCTCGGCAAAAAAGCCGCACGTCCGCCGGTAGCGGAAAAGACCGAAGATTTCGGCCCCCGAGCTTGCCCCTTCGCACCACGGTGCCCCGAAAGGTTCGACCGCTGCAGGCAGGCTCCTCCACTTGTCACGGTTTCCCAGGGGAGGGACGCGGCCTGCTGGAGGGCACTAAAAGTCTAGGACAGGTCTTCGGAAAAACTGATCATTTCCGAGAATGAAGCCGTCAGGCTCGGGTCAAACTGGGAACCGGCCTGGAATTCCAACTCCTTCAGCGCTTCTTTTAGCTTGACAGGTTCCCTGAAGACCCTGTATCCCGTCATGGCGTCAAAGGCATCGATTATCGAGTAAGCACGGGAAAGAAAAGGTATATCCTCGCTCGACAGCCCCACCGGGTATCCTTTTCCGTCGTATCGTTCGTGATGGTGGAGGATTTCATCGGCAATATCGGCCAGGGGGGCGAGGTTTCGGGCAATTTGATACCCCAGCTCGGCATGGCGCCGGACAATGCGCCACTCAGCTTCGTCAATGGGACCGGGCTTTTTGAGAACTTCCCTGGGCACTGCAACGTTCCCGATGTCATGGTAGCGAGCGAGTAGTTCCAGTCTTTTCGTTTCCCGCTGGTCAAGACCCAGGCGAAAGGCAAACCTTTCGGCCAGCTCCAGGACGCGCGTTATATGAGGTTTTCTCCCGGGATCCTCCTCCAGCCGCCTTTCTATCGCCTTGAAGAGCACTTCCCCGCCTGCCGTCCTGGAAAGCAGCTTGTCCCTGTACATTTCCTCCTCGGCCTTTTTCCTTATGTCCACCAGGCTCTGGCGTACGTCCTCCTTGACGGCCATCCCTGCGGAGACGCTCAAGGGCACGACAAAACCATCCGTGTCTTTTCTGAGGGCACGTCTCAACCTGTCGCGGACAACCATGACGCAAGATGGGGTGCTGTTGGGCATGATCACCAAGAACTCGTCCCCGCCCCACCTTCCGTA
>DMCT01000030.1:693-1602 GCA_003446665.1 Synergistaceae bacterium | reverse complement strand
GCGGTTCCCCTCCAGGTGCCCAAAGGCGTCGTTTATGAGCTTGAGGTTGTCCACATCGAGCATGATTATCCCCAGGGGGAGAAAATCGGATCTGTCCAGGCGGTCCAGCTCCCTTTCCAGGTAAGCCTGATTGTAGAGCCCGGTCAGGCTGTCACGAAGGCCCAGGTACAAGATTTTTCTTTCTGCTTCCTTGCGTTCGCTTATGTCCTGGTACATGGCGTAAACGAGAAACTGTTCTTCCACCTTGAAGGGAAGGCCCATGATCTCCACGTCGATCCACGTTCCGTCCTTGCGGCGACGTTTTCTTTCCAGGCCCGAAACGGTCCCGTGATGAACCTTGCGGCTGATTTCCTCCGCATCCTGTTTGGCCTTTCCCGGAGCAAGCAGGTCATCTATATTGCGCCCGGCGATTTCATCGTTCCTGTATCCGAATAGCTCCTCAAAGCGGCTGTTTACCTGTATGACGCGATCGTCGACGTCTACCAGGGCTATCGCCAGGAGGTTTCGGAAAAAGAGATTTTCCCAGTAGATTTTCTCCCGTTCGAGGTTGCGGAATGTTTCCTGCTGTTTAGTCATATCCCTGTAAATGGCGTAGAGGACCTTCGTGCCGTCTTTCCAGTCGACGGAAACACCCCTGAGGGCCAGGTATATTTCTCTGCCGTCCCTGGTTCGGCGCCAGGCTTCGTGTTCGACGTAGCCCTTTTCGTTCACCTTACGGACGTTCTCCCTGATCTCCTCTTTGTTCCTTGAGTCGGCGATCAGGTCCTCGAGAAGCTGTCCAATGGATTCTTCCCTCTTGTAGCCGAAAAGCTCCGTAAAGGCGGGATTGACATCCAGGACGCGCCCTGACGCGTCGAGTACGCACACGGCGTCCGGCGAATGGGCAAAAAGCGATTCGAAAGCGCCTTT
>DMCT01000030.1:0-611 GCA_003446665.1 Synergistaceae bacterium | reverse complement strand
GCCTTTGTTTTCCCCGGACAAGTCCCTGGCAAGGATAAGGAGAATCTCGTTACCTTCGTTTTCAGTGACGGCGGCCCTTATTTCGGACGTAAAAACGGACCCGTCCTTTCTTTTCATTTCTTTCTCAATCACCAGAGGCCCGCTGCCGAGGCCCCCAAAAAGCCGCGACAAATCGCCATCGGCCATTTTCGGTAGCAGAGCGGTCATTTCCATACCGACCAGTTCCTCCCGCTCGTACCCCGTCATTTCACAGGCCAAAGCGTTGGCCGCGATTATTTGCCCTGTTTCCGCGTTTACGAGAAAACAGGCATCCGAAACAATGTCCATGAAAGCTTCAGCCATTTTGCCGGGGTGAAAAAAGAGGTCGTTCATTTCCGGGCACCTCCTTTACCGTCGCGAGAACAAACGTTGCCGCCCGGGAAACGCCTTTCAAGAGCCGCCAGAAGAGGCAGACCCAGGGCGTAGCAGGCTATGGCCTGGCCAACCCCTACGTACATCGCAGCGAAGGGAAAGGAAACCTCGGTCAAATAAGAAAGGTAGCCCCCCACGACAAGGGCGTTTATGACGACGGGAGGCGCTGCTGCAAGGACCTTGTTCGGCATCATTCTGGT
>DMCT01000051.1 GCA_003446665.1 Synergistaceae bacterium | reverse complement strand
ACTTCAACAAGGCGCTTCGCCTTTTCGAGGGCAAGGTTGGCCACCCTCATGTGTTCCTCGGCGGGCCTGTCGAAGGTCGAGGCAATTACCTCGCCGTCTACGGAACGCTCCATGTCGGTGACCTCTTCCGGCCGCTCGTCCACAAGGAGAACCATTAGTATCGTTTCCGGATGGTTCTCCGTAACGGCGTTGGCTATCTTCTTGAGGACCGTGGTCTTGCCGGCTTTGGGCGGCGAGACTATAAGAGCCCTCTGTCCCTTTCCTATAGGGGCAAAGAGGTCGATGAGCCGGGTCGTGAGCTCGTGTTTTTTAGTCTCAAGCTGAATGCGCGTATCCGGGAAAATCGGCGTGAGCCGCTCGAAATGGGGCCGTTTCCGGGCCTCTTCGGGGTCGGAAAAGTTGACCACCTCGACCCTGAGGAGTGCTTCGTAGTGCTCCTGATCCTTGGGAGGCCTTATGAGGCCCCAGACCAGGTCTCCGTTGCGAAGGCCGAAACGGCGGATCTGGGAAGCGGAAACATAAATATCGTTATCGCTCGGAAGAAGCCCCCTGGGCCTCAAAAAACCGTACCCCTCGGGGAGCGCCTCCAGGGTACCTCCGCCGAAGCGAAACCCCATCTCTTCCGACTGGGCTTTGAGTATAGCTATTATCAAGTCGTCCTTGCGTAACGTCGACGCGCCGGGGAGCTTCAGCTGTCTGGCGGTCTTGCGCAATTCCGTCAATGCCTTGCCGGCCAGATCACCGAAGGTGTGCTTCGGGCGCGGGACCTTGCGGATTTCCCCGTTACCGTTTGCGACCTGTCCGTTTTCCCTGGTGCTTTCCGCCTGGGGCCTTGTGTCCAGAACTTCGTTATCAGCCATTTTTCTTCCGGGCTCCCTCCCAGTCGGCAAGAAACCGTTCGATGCCGCTGTCCGTAAGGGGATGTCTGAAGCATTTCTCCAGGACAGCGAAAGGGACGGTGGCTATATCGGCGCCCGCAAGGGCCGCGTCGATCACATGCTTGGGGTGCCTTATGCTCGCTGCTATTATCTCAACGGGAATGTCCTGCAGCGCGAATACTTCCGCTATGTCCGAAACCAGGCCTATACCGTCCTCGCCGATGTCGTCGAGCCTGCCCACGAAGGGGCTGACGTATGCCGCGCCTGCGGCGGCGGCCAAAAGAGCCTGTTGCGGTGAAAACACCAGGGTGACATTGACATCGATCCCGTCGTCGGAAAGAACGCGCACGGCGGCCATTCCGTCCGCCGTCATGGGAATTTTGACCACCACGTTACCGTGTATGGCGGCGAGTTCCCTGCCTTCTCGGACCATACCGTCCACGTCGGCAGATACCACTTCGGCACTTACCGGCCCCTCCACAATATCACAAATTTCACTTATTACTTTTTTGAGATCCTGGTTGCTTTTGGCTACAAGGGTGGGATTGGTGGTGACACCACTTATGACGCCCCAGCGGGCCGCTTTGCGGATTTCATCTACTTCCGCAGTATCGAGGAAAAAACGCATCTTGCAACTCCTTTTTGCTGAATAGGCTTCAGCGTGTGATTGTAAAACAACGACGCGCGCTCTCCCGGCCGTCGCTTTCAACTACAACGCAATAGTTACCCATCGGAAGGGGGGCGCCGTCTTCCCGAAGCAGGTAAAAGGCCTTGACGCCCTTTTTGTCGGAAATCGTCATTTCTTCCTGAAAGATCACGCGGTCCTCGTAAAACCACTTTATTCGCACCTGTGACCCCGTACGCGGCGCACTATATACGAAACGTACGCAAACCTGGCGTGTGCCCCAGTCGAACCGCTCTGTTATTTTAATAGGCAGGCTGTTTTCGTCAAGCTCCTCGCACAGGACGAAGCTGTGTATCGCAAGCGGCCCTGTAAAATTGTGTTGTCCGTACAACCACACCAGGGAAACAACAACGGGCACGCACAATATGAGGGAAATGAAAAGAAACTGTTTTCCTGACTTTAGCATTATACCTCAACTACCCCGGTTTTTGGCAAGTTTTTCCCTAAAAAATAAAATCGCGCGCAAATCCAATGTCTTGAACAGGGCCGTCCCCAAGACCGGAGCCGACCCGTTCAGAAAAAAACACAACATATCCAGAAACAGACTCTAAAAGGCCTCCGCTGGACCTGTAATTTTTACCCTCTCAAGCATACACTTATGCAGGAAAATGAGAAAGAGGAGGATCGATTTCAGTGAAAAGTCATGATACCGCGCGAAAGGTAGCCTTGGGAGCAATGCTGGCGGCAGCGGTCTCTCTCGCGACGATGATACATGTCCCAATGCCCGGGATGCGCATCTATTTCAACCTGGGAGAAGGGGTGATCTACGTGATCGCCCTTACGCTGGGAGCCAGGTACGGCGCGTTTTCCGGCGGGATAGGCGCGGCCCTGGCCGACCTGCTGCTCGGGTACCCCTTGTGGGCTCCCTTGACGCTGGTCATAAAGGGAACGGAAGGCGCCGTAGTGGGGCTTTTGTCCAAAAAAGGCAGAAAACTTGCGATTTTCTCCGGAGCTATAGTAATGATCGCCGGATATACGATTAGCGCGGGCGTTCTCTATGGCTGGAAAGTGGCGCCCATGGAACTTGTAACCGACCTGTTTCAGACCGGTATCGGGGGCGCCTTCGCGCTTGTTTTCGTACCCATTCTCGAGAAAAGGCTTTTACCCGTTTCCAACCGTCGTCACTAAAGTTTGGCCCTCGGGGTGCCGACTCCTTTTTTTGCCATGTATCTCTCGCACACTTCCTGAATACGGGCGACTGTTTCCTGGTGTACCTCAAGGGGCATGCCGTCGACAGACGCCGTGGGAAGGCATGACAAACCGTCCACGGCCCCCCTTTTTATCATGCCTTCTATCATGGCCCCCTCTTCATCGGGGCCGTGGCCGAGCCATCGCCCCGTCCGCACCGAGAGCAAGCCCGAGAGGGCGTAAGCGCCCCAGTTGGAGACGTCCACGGGTATCACCACGTCGGCTCGCACACGGCAAAGGCACCGGGCGAAATTCGGCATCAATCTTTTGAGTTCTTCCTTCAGACACCCCATCCCAGCTTCGTTTCCGCCGTCGCCTACGGCGACCACGGGAATGTGTTTTCCCATGGCCAGGCATGCCGCTTCGTCCAGGTTTGCCGTCCAGCGAGTAATGTCCTCACCGCGCATGTTGTAATAACATCCGTCCACGGCGGCTCCAAGCCTCTCCACAAAGACGAGCACATCCGGTTCGAACGAAAGGATTTCCTCCGGCGACTGCACACAAAGGGGCGCGTCCAGGCCCAATATGTCACAACAAGCCGCCAATGGCTCCAGGTTCAGACAGTCCGTGACGGCTTTCGCCCAGACGCCGATGCGCCGCAGGGACCTGGCTAAAACGGCAGCTCCCGGGGGGCCGTCGGTCTCGGGCGCTTTTGCCGATGGCACGTAAAAACCCGTAACGACAAGGACACAGCGCGCCGATTCGAGCAAACCGGCCGCACGTATCAGGCTTTCCGCCTTGCACAAAGAAGCAGCGTTTCTTCCGGCTTTGCCCGAGGCGACTATTTCCCGAAGCGCCTGGGCGGCTTCAGCAACCATCAAATGCTCAAGACCTCCACTATCTCCATCAGCTCCGGATCGAGGAACTTCTTTTTTTCCCATGCCAGTTCAAGCGGCACTACTTCCACCTTGCCGCACCGCGCGGCCGTCATGATGCGTCTTTTCCCGGAAATCAAGGCGCCGACGGCGGCAGTACCCATTCTGGAAGCGAGTATGATATCAACGGCGCAGGGGCTGCCCCCCCGCTGGATATGCCCGAGCACGGTCACCCTGGCGTCGTAGCCTCCCGTGTCCTGGATGCGGTCTCTCAGCTCTCCAGCGCCCATGACGCCCTCGGAAAGCACTATAAGCGAATGGGTCTTCCCTTTTTGCCTGGCCGCATGGAGCTTGTCCACCAAACGGCCGAGGCTGAAGGGGACCTCCGGCACCAAAACCGCTTCAGCGCCGCCCGCCACGGCGACGTCAAGGGCGATGAAGCCCGAGCGCCTTCCCATTACCTCCACGATAAAGAGGCGATCGTGGCTGGATGCCGTGTCGCGCAGCCTCATTACGGCATCGAGCGCCGTCTCTACGGCGGTCCGAAACCCTATGGTAAGGTCCGTGGCGCCTATGTCGTTGTCGATGGTACCCGGAATGCCCGCCACGGCTATGCCTCGTTTTTCAAGTTCCGCGGCCCCCCTGAAGGAACCGTCCCCGCCGATGACTACAAGGGCTTCTATGCCCAGGGCCTGGAGATTTTCCACAGCCTTGTCCATACCTTCTTCGGTCTGAAACCTTTTAGACCGGGCCGTCTGCAGGATCGTGCCCCCCCGGTGGATTATGCCGCCCACGTCCCTGGCGTGAAGGGACCTTATGTCATTATCGATAAGTCCTTCAAAACCGCGCATGACGCCGAAAACCTCGAGGCCTTCCGAAATAGCGGTGCGAGCCGTTGCCCGGATGGCGGCGTTCATGCCCGGCGAGTCTCCTCCGCTGGTGAGTACAGCGACGCGCTTCATAGCCTTCACCCTTTGAAATTCGAATTTTTGTTCATACTACCATGCGCCTTTTCCCAAAAACAAGGCACGCGTTCTTTTGAAGGGAGATGTTAAAAGATATGAGTTTAAGGTCCTTTCACCGCTAATGGTGCATGAAAAAGGGCGGCGATTTACGCCGCCCTTTACTTTTCTTTATTATCGGTTTTTCTCCTTTGGCCTACTGCCTGAGTTCCTCCAGGCGCTCTTCGACCTTCTGGATCTCCGTGTTGATCTCGGCAAGCTGTGCTTCCAGATCCCTTTTCTCGCTGTTGAGGTTTTCGAGCCTCTTTATGAGCCGGTCGGCCTCAAGGCGCCGCATTGCCTCGCTTTCAGAGAAACCAGCGGCAATGTCCTTTTTGGTATCCCAGAAAAACTCCACTGTCTTGCCCAGAGTCTGGGCACTGATGCCCCCGTTTATCATAAGGCGTATCGTATTTGTCCCTTTCAGGATTTCGTTGCCTTTCTCGTCGTAGCGTGGGAAATACACCAATCCGTCTCTTTTTCCGACCAGCTTGAAGTTAAAGCGCTTTTCGTAGTCCACGGGCTTGTAAGTCTTGTTTCCCACCCAAAGCGTTACCTGCTCGTCGAAGGGGGCCATGTGCATGGACGGTCCGCGGTTGTCGAACTCTATGTGAAAGGGGATATACTCTTCGAGACTCAAGGAGCTCAAAAGCCTGTACTTGTAGTTTTCCATCTCATCCCGGGTCCACAGGTTTTCCTCTGCCTGTTTCTGGATGAGGGCGTCTATGTATTCGTTGGCGTAGTAAGTGACGGTAATTCTCAGTTCCGCCCCCAAGTCCGATTTATAGGTATTTCGCCTTGTCCATTTCTCGATAACGCTATCGTAACTGGCCGAAAAAGCCACTACCGTAAAAGTGACGATAAAAAGCGTGACAAAAGTCACTATAAAAATGTTTTTCCTCATAAAGGGCCCTCCTTGAAATGCGGTTCTTTAGCGTTCGTGGCAATTATACAACAAGCCGACCCACAAAACACAAGGCTTTTTGAAACCATGCTTTATACAAGAAGATGTCCTGCTTCATAAACGTTTGCGTGATTATTAACCCCAAAAATATATAAAGCCACTAAAAAAGGGAGGGCCGTAGCCCTCCCTTGGGT
>DMCT01000044.1:6560-9696 GCA_003446665.1 Synergistaceae bacterium | reverse complement strand
TAGACAATAATCCAAAATAAAGTCACAGCTGTCCAAAACAGCTGGAAATTGAAAACATGACCCTGTAACGGCAAGGGGCCAGGAGACCATATTGGACAGATTTGAAACCAGGTCTCCCTTTTTTCTCGCACCTTGAAATTAACCGGCTGTCCAGGTTACCGCAGGACCAGCTTAAGCTGCTGCGGCTCAGGTATCAAGGGCGGCGTCGCATAGGGTTCGTCGAGCCATCCCCGCAGATCCCTGTAGGTGAACAGGTTCAGGCGCAGCATGACCGCCATGTTCGAGAAGGACCACCCCGCCTTCGACAGGTAGTGGAGCCACTTTATAACCAGCAAGGCGACAAGGGCTGTCCAAATCTGGATGCAAAGGGCGTTCTCACTGGATCCGATAAAGGTTTTCACCTTCAGGTTCTGTTTCAGGGTCTTGAAGAAGATCTCGATCTGCCAACGCTCCTTGTAGATGGAACTGATCGTGGTGGCTCCAAAGTCGAGATGGTTCGTCAAAAGGACAATCTCTTCCTGTTTTTGTTTGTCCCACACGACGATACGCCTCAATGGGCAGGGATACTTCTGCCAGGTTGCGGTGCCGGACAAGCGGATCGTCTCGTCGCTCAAAATGTTCCTGTTTTTGGGCACATCGTGCCGCTTTGCAATGACGTAGGACAGGTTTTTCTTCATCCTGGTCACGAAGAAGACCTTCCTTTCGGTCCATCTTCGCAACATGTCGAAGTCGACATAGCCCCTGTCGATGGCGACTATGGAGCCTCGAGGTAACGACAGTATCTGTGCGACCTTGCTGTCGTGCATCCGGGCTTCGGTAATGTGGACGAAAGACGGCATGTAGTCGCCGTGGTCTAAAAGGACATGCACCTTGACCCCGCCCTTGGCGCGACGGAAGCTCGCCCAGGGAAAGAGCGAAAGGCAGAGGCTGATCGTCGTCGAGTCGAAAGAAAGCAGCTTGTTCTTGAAACGGAACCTCCTTTTGCCGTGAATACCGAGCTTCCCCGTCGCCCTGAAACGGCCCATAAGGGACCAGAAAAGGTCCCTGAAAAGTTCCGATGAGCGGTGTTCGTTCGCGTAGGAGAGGGTCGACTTGTTCGGCGATTTCAGGACCCCCAGATGAACGAGCTTGCCGTTGCAGCAGGAAAGACCGTGGCATATCTCGCGCAACGAATCCGCCTTTGCCAGATGACAGAAGAGCATGGCCACGAACTGGGTCCAGGACCTGAAGCCCTTTGCGTGTCGTTCGGTACCATGTTTCGTTACCAGTTTTTCAAAGTCCGTGCGCGGAATTTCCGCGAGAATTTGACTGAACAGGCTCGATACCTTTAGCATTAGGTTCGCCTCCGCTTCCACGGGATTTTGTTGTGTGGGTGAACCAATGATATCCCAAAGTCGCGGGGGCATTTTTAATTTCTACAAAAACCTGTTTTGGACAAGTGTGAAATAAAGTTTTTGTAGAAATTAAAACTGGGACCTGGTTTTTGGGATTTTAGCGGTTCCCGGACATAAAAAAAACCCCACAGAAATGGAGGCAAGCATAATACTAAACTTACCGAGCCTTTTTAGTCAAATTCTCCTGAAAAATCAGCGTACGAACTTTGAAAAACCGGTATTTAGAAACGGTATCGAACAAGGCGCAAGAGGCCTTACTTCATGCGTCAGTTTTTAGCTCCGCGCTTATGATCCAGGGTCGTGCGGGTTTTTTGCGTGATCTATACCACTGGTAAAATCGCTTCCTGGTATCGGTAAAAAATTAAGCTGTGAAAAGTAAAGCTAAAATAAAAAGGCGGGGGAAAAAGCTAAATAAACGATCTGTTTTTATCCTGTCTTGTTGCAGGAAAGCAGAAAAGATAAGATGGACATGTATCAGGAAAAAAGGAGGTAAAATATATGTGTGCTTCGCTAGTGCATTCACAAGGCATGGTATGGCTATTGGATCCAAATGAGCCCTTTGCTGGACATGTCGAAGATGGAGGTCGTATTGTAGCCAGGGTAAGTCCAGGGTGCTGGGGAGCTATGATAACTCCCGATTATCCCAGCGGCCATGAGGTGACACGTCCGATTGCCGTAGAGGGAGCCGAGCCCGGAGACGCTGTTATCCTCAGGATAAGGAAGATCAATGTATTATCCCTGGCCACTACATCTGGAACGGACGCACCCCAGGAAGGTCATTTCGACGGGGATCCCTTCGTTGCCAAAAAATGCCCTTCATGTGGAGAGGTCAATCCACAAACTTACGTGGAGGGTATAGGTGAGGACGCCGTACGTTGCAAAAAGTGCGGTACACCCGTTCATCCTTTCAAAATCGAGAACGGTTACACACTTCTCATGGACGAAAACCGGGAAATAGGGATCACTGTGAACAAGGAAGCCGCCGAAGAGATTGCCAAGGATGCGGCGTCTTTCAGTGCTATTCCCCAAGGGTCGTGTCAATATTCTGCAAACCTCTTTGCCAAGGCGGACTTGCCCGGCGTCATAGCGCCCTTGCGTCCCATGGTCGGCAATATCGGATCCTGCCCGGCTGTCAGGATGCCTGCCAGCCACAATGCCGGCGATTTTGGTTCCTTCCTGGTAGGAGCACCCCACGCCTATGCCCTTGATGAAGAGGACCTGGAAAAGCGAACCGACGGCCACATGGACGTGAATGAAGTTGTGGAAGGAACAGCACTCGTGGTGCCTGTCAAGGTTCCGGGTGCGGGTATTTATGTCGGCGATGTTCACGCTATGATGGGCGACGGAGAGATCGCCGGCCACACTACCGATGTCTCCGCTGAAGTCATCATTGACGTGGAATTGATCAAAGGATTGCTCCTCGAAGGACCAATGCTTTTGCCGCTCGAAGAGGATCTGCCGAAGATAGCCTCGATCCGCTTCCCGGAGGAAATCGAGGTCGCAAGGTCTCTAGCTTCAAGATACGGCTTCGCTTTGGAAGAAGAAACGCTTCCGATCCAGGTTATTGGATCGGGCAAGGATCTCAATGCCGCAACCGCGAACGGGCTAAAGCGAATGGCTTCATTTACAGGCCTTCCCTTGCCCGAGATCAAAAACAGATGCACCATAACCGGCCAGGTAGAGATCGGAAGGCTGCCCGGCGTTGTTCAGGTGACTATGCTTGTGCCAAAAGGGATTCTTGA
>DMCT01000044.1:0-6445 GCA_003446665.1 Synergistaceae bacterium | reverse complement strand
ATAAATTCAAAATGAATGTGTGGTGTAAAACCATGCAAATCGACCTGACGGAAGCGGAAGCTGAGGTTTTGAGAGAGCTTCTTACCTATGCCATATCGGAGATCAGGATGGAGATAGCCGACACGGACAGCGGAAACTACAGGCAAACCCTGAAAGACCGCAAGGCATTGTTTTTGAGCATAGCGGAAAAACTTGAGGGAAAGCGCTGAGCTTCAGGAAGTGACGGTTTTCCTTTTGTGTCATCAGGCGGAAAAGAGATTTTTATTCTTCTCTGATTGCTTGTATCGTGTCGCTCCTATGCGTTTTGCCAGGTAAAGTACTCATCTTCGTGTTAACTCTTTTGATTTCCTTTATACCGTCTTCGCCTCAAGTATAATGTAGTTACTTCTTCTGTCTCGGCACGATTCGGGACAGCTTGACTGTTTTGATTTTTTTGATACGGGGGAAATGACATGGAGATATGGCCTGGCAAACCCTATCCACTAGGGGCTACTTACGATGGTGTGGGAACGAATTTCTCCATTTTTTCAGAGATAGCCGAAAAAGTGGAGTTATGTCTTTTCGACGGACAGGGAGTGGAAACCAGGGTTGAACTCCAGGAGATGACGGCCTACTGCTGGCACGGTTACCTTCACGGTGTGGGCCCGGGACAAAGATACGGCTACAGGGTTCACGGTGCATGGGACCCGGCGCAAGGTAAAAGATGCAACCCGGCAAAGCTTTTGATCGATCCGTACGCCAAGGCCGTAGAAGGTCAAGTCAATTGGGATCCGTCCGTTTTTGGATACGTTACAGGAGGAAGCGACGACATCAGGGACGATCGTGACAGTGCTCCCTTCGTACCGAAATCGATAGTCTCCAATCCCTTTTTTGACTGGGGAAAAGACGTACCCATCAAAAGGCCTTTGAGCGACACTTTGATCTATGAGGTGCATGTCAAGGGTTTTTCCAAAAAACACCCCGAAATTCCCGAAAACATAAGGGGAACATACTCGGCTTTATCTCATCCTGCTGCAGTGGAATATTTCAAACGCCTAGGGGTAACTGCGCTGGAGCTCATGCCTGTACATCAGTTTATCCATGACGCGCATCTGGTCGAAAAGGGCCTGCGGAATTACTGGGGATACAACACCATCGGATATTTTGCGCCTCATAACGAGTACGCTGCCTACGGACAGGCAGGACAGCAGGTCCAGGAATTTAGGCAGATGGTAAAAAACCTCCACGAGGCCGATATAGAGGTGATACTTGACGTCGTCTACAATCACACGGCGGAAGGAAACCATCTAGGGCCGACGCTGTCTTTCAGGGGCATAGACAACGCAGCCTATTACCGGCTAGACGCCGGCAATCCGCGATTTTATGTCGATTACACCGGAACGGGAAACTCCCTCAACATGCGGCATCCCCATGTGCTTCAGCTGATCATGGACTCCCTACGGTATTGGATCCTGGAGATGCATGTGGACGGCTTCCGGTTTGACCTGGCATCCACGCTGGCCAGGGAGCTCCACGACGTAGACAGGTTGTCTGCTTTCTTCGACCTGGTGCAACAGGATCCGGTGGTCAGCCAGGTGAAGCTGATAGCCGAGCCTTGGGATGTGGGGGAGGGAGGTTATCAGGTCGGTAACTTTCCGCCCCTTTGGTCGGAATGGAACGGCAAGTACAGAGATTGCATGCGGGATTTCTGGCGTGGCAAAGATCAGACTCTGGGGGAATTCGCCTACCGGTTTACAGGCAGCTCCGATCTATACGAGAACACGGGACGGCGCCCCTTTGCCAGCGTAAATTTCGTTACCGCTCACGATGGTTTTACCCTTCACGACCTTGTTTCCTACAACGAAAAACACAATGAGGCGAACGGGGAAAACAACGCCGACGGTACCGACGACAACCGTTCATGGAACTGCGGTGTCGAAGGTACGACCGATGATCCGGAAATCAATGCCTTACGCACCAGGCAGAAAATGAATTTCCTTGTTTCTCTTATTTGTTCACAGGGTATACCCATGATTTTGGGTGGCGACGAAATAGGGCGAACGCAAAAGGGAAACAACAACGCCTACTGTCAGGATAACGAAGTTTCCTGGTTCGACTGGGAAAACGCCGACGAAGGGTTTCTCGAGTTCGTCTGTGATCTGGTTAATTTCAGATGGGAACATCCCGTTTTCAGGCGCAGGAACTGGTTCATAGGCCGTCCTATAAACGGTAGCGACCTTCACGACATCGGCTGGTTTACTCCCGACGGCAAACTTATGACGCATGAAAACTGGCGCCAGGATTTTGCCAAGAGCCTTATGATCTTCCTTAACGGCGACGCCATCAAAACTCCCGACATGTGGGGCCGGAAAATCAGGGACGATAGTTTCCTCTTTCTTGTAAACGCGCATTACGAACCTTTGGAATTCAGGCTTCCCGAATCGTCGTGGGGTGACTTTTGGGAATGGGTTATAGATACAGGAAGAGGCGGTTTCATAGAGGGAGCAGAGCCACTCGCGGGTGGCTCGAAGGTTAACGTATCGAGCCGTGCGGTTGTTGTACTCGTTAAAAGGATAGAAGAATGAAAGCGGTTCCTTCCTGCACTTACCGACTGCAGCTCAACCCCGATTTTACCTTTTACGATGCCGCACAAACCGCGGGCTATCTGGCCGAGTTGGGGATCAGCCACGTGTATCTTTCCCCTGTACTTCAGGCAGCTTTAGGAAGCACCCACGGCTATGACGTGGTCGACCCGGGCAAAGTAAATGATGAACTTGGCGGGAAACAGGGCTTCGATTTACTTACAGAAACCCTAAAAAATAAAGGTCTTGGAGTGGTGCTTGATATAGTGCCTAATCATATGGCTATATCCGGCCCGCAGAACCGTTGGTGGCAGGATGTGCTCGAAAACGGCCCCTCGAGCGCCTTTGCCGCCTTTTTCGACGTGGAATGGGAAAGCCCCGAAGCGTATCTTAAAAACCGGATTTTGCTCCCTGTACTGGAAGATCAGTATGGCAGGGTCCTTGGAGCCGGCCTGATTTCGGTCGTGCGAAAAGAGTCGCGTTTTTTTGTTAGTTACCGGGAACATCTCTTTCCGGTGGCGCCCCGCTCGATGATGAATGTCCTCCAAAAGGCGGGATGGAGGTGCTCTTCTGAAAGACTCCAGTTTTTCGGTGAATCCCTCGGAAACTTGCCACTGCCGACTGCCACGGACCTGGAAAACACCAGGATACGCCACAGGAACAAGGAAGTGATCTTCGCTCTCATCGACCGTCACTTTCGAGAGAACCCCGAAGAAGCTTCCGTCGTGGACGAATGCCTCGAAGAGCTCAACGCCGACACCGAGGGTCTCGATGATTTCCTCGAAAGGCAAAACTACAGGCTGGCCTGGTGGCGGAAAAACCGGGAGGATCTGGGTTACAGGAGATTCTTCGACATCGACAACCTTGTGGCGTTGCGCGTGGAAGATGATGCCGTCTTCGCGGAAACGCACAGGCTTTTGCTTAAATGGGTTGCCTCAGGAGTAGTGGAGGGGCTTCGGGTCGATCACATAGACGGACTCAAGGATCCTGCGGCATACCTGAAAAGGCTCCGCAGCGCGGCGCCGGAGGCGTGGATCCTGGTGGAAAAAATACTTTCACCCGGCGAAAGGCTGCGCGAAGCCTGGCCGGTCGAAGGTACAACCGGGTATGACTTTCTGAACTTAGTGAATGGCCTTTTTATTGACCCAGCCGGAGAAGAGGCGATGACGCGTTTTTACGCTGAATTTACCGGCGAAGTAAAACATTGCGAAGAATTGAAATTCGAGAAGAAAATGAAGGTTGCGGAGGAACTTTTCGGCAGCGATTTTAATCGACTCACTCACCTGGCAATGGAGATTTGCGAAAATCACCCTGAATTCAGGGATTCCGCCCGAAGTGACGTTATGAAAGTAATAAAGACCCTTGCGGTCTCTTTCGACGTATACAGGACGTATTTCACTCCCTGGCGTGACGAGCAACGCGATACAGAGGACGAAAAAATCATGGAGGAAGCCCTATACAAAACACATGAAAGGCTTCCAGAGGTCGACCCCCTGCTTATAGACCTCTTCGGCGGGTTTTTCACCAAAAAACCGCCCTCCGCCGAAGAAGCGGAATTTGTAGCCCGGTTCCAGCAGTTGACGGGTCCTTTGGCCGCAAAAGGTATTGAGGACACGTTGCTTTACTGCTACAACCGATTTATAGCTCTAAACGAGGTTGGTGGAGAGCCTTGCGATTTTTCGGTGACTCCCGAAAGGGCACACAGCTATTTTCGGGAAAAGGCCGAAAAATTCCCACTCACGATGAATACCCTTTCTACTCATGACACTAAACGAAGTGGAGACGTCCGGGCGAGACTTGCCATTCTCTCGGAGATACCTCTTGAATGGGCGGAAAAAGTAAAAAGATGGTCACGAATGAACGAAAACAAGAAGACAAGAGGAATGCCTGACGCCAACACGGAGTACTTCCTGTACCAAACGATTATGGGTGCCTGGCCCATTGATCGCGTCCGTCTTAGTGAAGTAATGCGTAAATCCGTGCGGGAAGCAAAGAGCCATACTTCATGGACGAACGTCAACGAACCCTACGAAAGGGCTCTCATGAATTTCATCGATAGCATTTTCGAGGATGACGAATTCATCCAAGATCTCAATATGTTCCTGCGACCTTTGATCCGCCCGGGGCGTGTTGCCTCGCTGGCACAGGCTCTTGTCATGCTTACTGCACCGGGAGTCCCCGATATATACCAGGGAACGGAAACCTGGGACCTCTCTCTGGTTGACCCTGATAACAGGAGGCCCGTGGATTTCGCAATGAAAATTGAAAACCTGGAAAAAGTAAAAGTCTCTTCCCTTGTCAAATCGTCTGAAGACTGGGACGATGGCTTGACGAAGCAATGGATGATTTGGAAAGTTCTGAATTTCAAAAAAAACAGGCCCGATTTTTTCGGGCCGGGTTCTTCTTATGATCCTGTTGAAACCGGAGGCAATGGTGTAAAGGAAATTTTCGCATTTTGCAGAGGTGGGGGGGTGGTCACTCTGGTCCCGACGTGTTTTGTGTCTCGCAAGGCGGAAATGGAAAAAGCAAAGATAAGGCTCTCCGAAGGTACCTGGGAAAACATCTTTGACAATCAAAGATATTCCGGGAATTCATGGGCTGGAGCGGACGACCTGCTCAAAAACTTTCCCGTAGCTTTGCTTGTCAAGGAAAACAGGGGGAAAACACCTTGAGGCATCCTTCGGTATGGGCGCCGGAAGCCTTGTCGGTTACTGTCGTTACGGGTCAATGTTCCGTCAAGATGTCGAAGTCCTATCGAGGGTGGTGGGAAGCGCCAGGCGTAACGTTGGAAGATGGTGACGAGTACGCTTTTTCGGTGGATGGTGGGCCTTTTCTTCCTGATCCGAGGTCGACCAGGCAACCCAAAGGAGTTCACGGCCCGTCGGTCTTCGTGGATCACGGAAAATTCAACTGGACCGATGAAAAATGGCAACCTCAGCCGTTGGCGTCAGGTTTGATATATGAACTGCACACGGGTACGTTTTCTTCGGATGGGACCTTCGAAGGTGTCGCAGTGAAGCTGGATTACCTCAAATCCATCGGTGTGACGCATATTGAGCTGATGCCGGTAAACGGGTTTTCCGGCGTACGGGGATGGGGCTACGACGGGGTAAATATCTACGCTCCGCACGAAGCCTATGGAGGTCCTGAAGGGCTAAAGAAACTTGTCGACTCAGCCCACGAAAAGGGTATTGCCGTTTTGTTGGATGTGGTCTACAACCACCTTGGTCCCGAGGGGAATTACCTTGGGTTCTTCGGACCCTATTTCTCGAAAAAATATGCCTCACCGTGGGGTGACGCGGTCAATTTCGACGGGCCTTTTTCCGACGAAGTGCGGGCGTTCTTCCTCGATAACGCAAGGATGTGGCTGGAGGACTATCACATGGACGGTCTCAGGATCGATGCCGTCCACGCTATCTTCGACCAATCGGCTTTGCACTTTCTCGAGGAATTGGTCCGTACGGTGCGTCAAGTGGAGATGGAAACGGGTAAGCACCGTTTCATAATCGCGGAAAGCGACCTCAACGACCCCAGGGTGGTAAGCGCGACCGAAGTCGGAGGATACGGGTTCGACGCCCAATGGAGTGATGATTTTCATCATGCCCTGCACGCACTGCTCACGGGGGAACGAGAGGGTTATTACGGTGATTTCGGGGGCGTCGCCCAAGTGGCGAAGGCTCTGGAAAGGAACTTCGTATACGAGGGCAATTATTCGTCGTTTCGCAAAAGACGTCATGGACGTTCTGCGAAAGATCTTCCGCCTAGTTGTTTCCTGGGATATATCCAGACCCACGACCAGGTAGGAAACAGGGCCAGGGGCGAGCGGCTTGGTCACGTCTGCGGGAGGGAACTTCAGAAGGTCGCCGCTGCCTGTGTTTTTCTTT
>DMCT01000113.1 GCA_003446665.1 Synergistaceae bacterium | reverse complement strand
TAGAGCATATTGGCCTGCAGACCGATGAAAACTATCCGATAAAGCCGTTTTTTGTTTACAAAACTTTAAAGACAAACCCGGAAGAAAATAGCAGAATGGCGTGTGCAATTCGCCCCGCAGGACTTAGTATGGTGAAAAAGGATCTGAACTCAAAACAGCGAACCGATTTATAAGACTTGACAAGTTTCTTTTTTCACATAAACTAGTATAGGCTGGTAATGGTTATTGTATTATTAAATTTGGGGAAGCAGTAAACAAAGATATAACACAGGAATAACCCGTGCTTGTGCATGGGTAAAGTTATCAGGGGGTGGCTTTGGTATGAAACAGCGCACGTCAGAAAACGTCCTTCTCGACACGGCACTTCAGAACTTCTACGGAGCAGCGGAGGAGTTAGGGCTTGACGACGGTCTGATCGAAGTCCTGGGTAATTCGGAGCGGAAAGTTTGCGTCTCTATTCCTGTAACCATGGATGATGGAAGTGTAAAGGTTTTCAACGGTTACAGGGTACAACATTCCACCGCGCTTGGTCCGGCGAAAGGCGGAATCAGGTTTCATCCCGACGTGACACTGGACGAGTGTGAAGCACTGGCCATGCTCATGACCTGGAAGTGTTCGCTCGCCGGGATACCTTACGGCGGAGGCAAAGGCGGCGTGGAGTGCAACCCTCTCGATATGTCCAAATCCGAGAAAGAGCGCGTGGCCAGAACTTTCGCTGCCAGGATAGAGCCCTTTATAGACTCCTGGACGGATGTACCCGCGCCAGACGTCAATACCGGTGGACAGGAAATGGTTTGGTTCGTGGATACAATAAGCAAGATGCGCGGACGCCTGGACCCTGCCGTTTTTACCGGTAAACCCGTGACTTTCTGGGGTTCCCAGGGCAGGACCGAAGCTACCGGGCTCGGAGTGGCCACTTGCGCGCTTGAGCTTCTCAAGGTCCTCGGAAAGAACGTGGAAGAGACCACTGTTACCATTCAGGGGTTCGGAAACGTGGGGACCTACGCCGCGCTTACGCTGCAGGAAGCGGGTGCCAAGGTTGTCGGAATCAGTGACATAACCGGCGCTTATTATTGCAAGGACGGAATCGATATCAAAAAAGCCTTTGATCACGTTAACGAGCAACCCCAGAAGCTTCTCGAAGGGTTCCGGCAGCCCGGACTCGAGAAGATGAATGGCGAGGAACTGCTTTTCCTGGATACGGACGTGTTTATCCCTGCCGCCCTCGAAGGTGCCGTCCACAAGGGTAACGCCGACAAGATAAAGGCGAAATACATAGTCGAAGCAGCCAATGGTCCCGTCACGCCGGAGGCGGATGCGATTCTTAAAGACAAGAATGTGCTGATCGTGCCCGATTTTCTGGCAAACTCCGGCGGCGTGATCGGCTCCTACTTTGAGTGGGCGCAGAACCTCGGCGGGTATTTTTGGTCCCGCGAAGAATACAACGAAAGACTTCTCAGGATCATGAGGGACAATTTCCAAAGGGTCTGGGAATTCAGCGAAGACCGCGATGTAAACATGAGGCGCGGGGCTTTTATGACGGCAATCATGAGAGTCGCCGACGTGGTGCGCATGCGCGGAGTTTTCCTCTAGACTTCAATCGGTCAAACAGGTGTAAAAAAAGACCGCCCTGCAGGGCGGTCTTTTTTTGTGTGCCCGACAGGATGAGGAGACGCTGGAATGAAAACAGTTTAAAAACCTCAAGGAAAGCATCGACAGAAGCGGGCCATCGGCAATTGTTTGACGAATAGGCAGAACGGCAATAGAACCCGGGAATATAGTGAATAAAATAATCAAGAGTACGGAACAAAATAGCCGTTAATTCACAAAACTGTCATTCTGTACGAATCGTAAGTGACGTTTTATAATAGATCAAGTCAGTTATAAAGTTTCAGAACACGGTAGCGCTATCAGGGAAAAATAAGGAACGCAGGTGGTTGCTAAGCTTTAAGATGGCTTTTAACGGAAGAAAAAGATCCCTTGTCTAAAGCAATCCTGAAAATAATGGAATGTCTCTCGAATCACCAGGTGCTTTCCTAGGAGGGAAAGGACTTTTTCAAGAAGGGGGGCTTTGCTGGAAAAAGCCGGACTGCGGTAAGTGCTGGAACTATTACGGAAACATTTTAAAGGAGGACTGCCTGATGGAGAAACTGAACCCGCATGAAATGTTTGTCAAGCAGTTGGAAGAAGCGGCACCATACATCACCGCTGAACCAGAATACCTGGAAATATTGAAAGAACCGAAGGAAGTCCTTGAAATAACCATCCCGCTAAGGCTTGATGATGGTTCGGTCAAATTGTGCAAGGCCTGGAGGAGTCACCACAATAACGCCCTTGGACCCTACAAGGGCGGAGTCAGGTATCATCCGAAAGTGAACAGGGACGAAGTGGTGGCTCTGTCTTCGTGGATGTCCATCAAAACAGCAACGGCTAACCTGCCTTATGGGGGCGGTAAGGGCGGAGTGGCAATAAATGCCAAAGAACTTACCAAAGGTGAGCTGGAGCGGCTGAGCCGGGCTTTCGCCCTTGGGATGAGCCGATTCGTAGGGACCGATATCGACATACCCGCACCGGACGTATACACGAACCCCCAGGTCATGGCCTGGTTTGTAGACACCTATGAAAAGGTCCATGGCAGAAGTGAGCCGTCGGTGTATACGGGTAAACCCGTGGCCGTCGGTGGATCCCTCGGACGAGGCGATGCCACTTCGCGCGGCGGCATTTATGTCTTGAGGGAGACCCTGAGAGAAATCGGCCTTTTGGGCAAACCGTTGACGGCTGCCGTGCAAGGTTATGGAAACGTGGGAAGCCATGCCCATGAACTTGCTGACATTCTGGACCTGAAGGTGGTTGCCGTCTCCGACAGCCGTGGTGGTTCCTATTGCGAGGCCGGTATCGATTACGAATATGCATCCGGTTACAAGCGTGAAAACGGAACGGTAAAGGGCATGCCCGACATGGATGCTATCACCAACGAGGAATTGCTTGAACTCGACGTGGATGTTCTTATACCATCAGCGCTTGAAGGAGTTATTACCGAACAGAACGCGGACAAGATAAAGGCGAAGGTGATCCTGGAGCTGGCGAACGGGCCGACAACGCCGGAAGGCGAGGCTATCCTTACCGATAAGGGTATCCTGGTCGTTCCCGATGTACTGGCCAATTCCGGAGGTGTTACCGTAAGCTGTTTTGAATGGATACAGGGGAGAACGGGCGATTTCTGGACCATAGAGACGGTTCAGCAGAAACTGGACGAAAAACTTACAACGGCCTTCAAGGCCATCTGGGCCATCAAGGAAGAACAAAACATACGCTTCAGGCAAGCGGCCTACGTCCGAGCCGTGGATAGTATAATTACAGCCATGAGGTTCAGGGGGATTTGGCCATAGGCCTGCAGATTTTGATTTTGCATTTTGATGAGGGCGGGGGTAAAACCCGCCCTCATCGTTTTTTGAGACTTCGAACTAATTCAGGCAGACGATGCCTACTTCTGTCTCACCATCCAGGTAGACGCTGAAGTCACCCTTGTAAATGCGGATAACGTCTTCCGTGCCTCTTTCATAAGGCGTGTTTTCGAACCACTCCCTGTTGAAGATGTCCGGTGGTTCTCCCGCGAACACTGGCAAGTACAGGATGCCGTCCACATCCAGGTCCAGGAAAAAATGTGTGCCGTAGGACAGCTCCGGGGTGTAGTGTCTTTCCACGATGCCGAGTTCTACCAGACAACCGCAGTTGCAAATCTCATTGTATTCTACGGGCACTCCCAGGTCGGGGTTTGCGCTTCCCCAGCGCCCGGGGCCGACGAGCACGTAGTTTGTCCCCTTGAGGTCGTTGTTTACCTGCCCCAGGGCACGCGCGATCTTGTAATGGTCCGCCTTGAGTCCATACTGAAAGGGGTCGACGAACACGATGTAAGGTGTTTTTTCGATGACCCCGTTACTGACCATACGGGAGCCTTTAAGAAGTATCTTTTCTTCGGGTATTTCCGGGATCTCTACAGAGGACATCTCCTCATAGGAGGAAAGAGGCCTTAACTGGACCAGGCTCATCCGCTTGTCCTCCGTTTCGTAAGTGAATTCCATGTCTATGGGGATGCCCATGCACTTTTCGTAATGCTTTGAGATGCGCCGGGCCGTTTCCAGAAAATGAGGACAGCGGGTCGGTACGTCCGAGAAGGAGAAGATAGGAATAGTCCTTACCATGGGGCGTGATCCGGCCCAGTAGAGGGTGTTGTCCCCATAAAGCTCTATAAAGGCCGTCGCCATTTTGTGATGTTTCATGATGAACTGGAACATGCTCTTCAGGTCAGCAGACACGAAAGCACCAAACCTGCAGTCCATGTAATCGAAATGTTCCTGGCTGTATTGAGCCACATCCCTGGCCAGGGTTCCCTCCGACCTGAGGTTGGGGTTTGAAAGATACATCAGCCGCGCGTGGGACCTGTCCACGGTCCTGGTCCCGAGGCCGAAACAGAAGCGTATGACGCCGTCTTCTTTTTTTACCCTGGGCGAGGGCCTACGGTAGACCTTGGAAAAAATGGTTCCGGCAAGTTCCGGATAAAAGTAGTCTTCGTGTCTTTTGCCCATAAGGGGCTGAACCAAAACAGCCATCGCCTCGTCCCGGTCAGTATATCCATGTTTGGCTCTGTACGCCCGGGCTGCGGGGTTGTAGAGGGAAGCCCAAACGGCCTTGATGCCGTCTGTAAGCTCTCTCATGCGCCAAGCCCTGTCAAAGACGTTGGCTGCGAAAGTGGTGAAATATTTACCGGCAAAAGATAAAAGGTGTGAATCCTCCAGCATAGAGCTAGATCGGATGGCTATGGGGACTTCCCAGAAGGCATCTATAACCTTGTCAAGCTCCGAAATAAGTGAAGGACGTATTTCACCCGAGGAGAAGGCACGGTTTATCTTGTCGAGGTCGGTTTCGTCGTAAATCCACTCCATGTCGTTGTGTTCGATAAAATCATAGAAGATCTCCGTTGTGACAACGTAAGTTTTTGCCGGGAGCACCACATCTTTCTCAAGTTCACTTCCGACAAGATGCTCGAAGGCAAAGGCCAGGCCCTTCCCCTTGCCGCCTATATTTCCATCACCGATAAGGCAGCCCTGTTCCTTGTAAAGTGGCTTTCCGTCGAAATCCTTATAGGGTATCCATATATCCTGTCTCGGCATGTTTTCTCCTCTCCCTCTCTGCACGTTGTCTGATTCCAAAAGTTTCCGGTCCTGGTGTTTTGCTTCCCATCAGGGATTCAGGCGGTAGATTGTCCTCGGGAAGGGTATGGCTTCCCTTATGTGATGGAGTCCGCAAATCCAGCTTACGAGGCGCTCTATGCCCAGCCCAAACCCGCTGTGAATGAAGGTGCCGTAACGCCTGAGGTCAAGGTACCAGTCGTAGGATTCTTCGGGGAGTCCTTCCTCTCGGATTCTCGAAAGGAGCAGGTTCAGATCGTCCTCTCGCTGGGAACCACCTATGATCTCTCCATATCCCTCCGGGGCCAGAAGGTCGTCGCAAAGGACCAGATCGTCTCGCTCGGGGTGCTGTTTCATATAAAAGGCCTTGACCTTCTTAGGGTAGCATTCGACGAAAACGGGCTTGTCGAACTGTCTTGTCAGGATTGTCTCGTCGTCTCCGCCGAAATCCGTTCCATATTCTATGGAACTTCCAAGGCTCTGGAGCATCTTGACGGCGTCGTCGTAGGTTATCCTGTAAAAGGGCGGTTCTACACGTTCCAGAACGGACGTATCCCTTTCCAGGTCTTTCAGTTCCCGTCCGCAATGTTCGAGAACGTTTTTGACTATCGCCGAAACCAGGTTTTCCTGGAGCCTCATGTTGTCCTCGTGGTCATAAAAGGCCACTTCCGGTTCGAGCATCCAGAACTCCGTCAGGTGACGTCTGGTCTTTGATTTTTCCGCTCTGAAAGTCGGGCCAAAGGTATAAACCTTCCCGAAGGCCGCCGCCGTGGCTTCGGCGTAAAGTTGTCCCGTCTGCGCCAGATAGGCCTTCCCTTCGTCAAAATAGGGGACCTCGAAAAGTCCGGAAGCTCCCTCGCCTATGGAACCGGTCAAAATAGGGCTGTCGGTGAGAAGGAAACCTTCGCTGTGAAGGTATTCCCTGGCCGCCCAGATGACCTGGTCCCTTACTTTCATTATGGCACGCTGGCGCTGGCTTCTCAGCCAAAGATGCCGGTTGTCGAGCAAGAAGTCTATGCCGTGTTCCTTTTTGCCTATCGGGTATTCATGTTCCGGGTTGTGGATGACTTTCAGATCGGTTACCGTAAGTTCGTACCCCGAGGGAGCCCTTTCGTCCTTTCTGACGATTCCTGTGACTTCCACGGAAGCTTCCAGCCATAGCCCCTTGGCTTCTAGAAAGGTCTCTTCCGGAAC
>DMCT01000037.1:19329-20326 GCA_003446665.1 Synergistaceae bacterium | reverse complement strand
AAAGGGCCGATCGAGGGTTCATTATCACGTAAAGGGGTATATCCTCCACGAGGCCTGAGAACCTGCCTTTTGAACCAAACGCCTTCCTGAAATCCGCTCCCTGCAGCGCGCCGGTTATCCTTGGAGGAATGCCTCCACCCAGGTAAACGCCACCTGTTGCCATGAAATGGAGCGCCACATTCCCCGCGGCTGCGCCGAGGACCGAGAGAAAGACGGAAAGGGTCTTCTCACAGATGGGACAGGCAGGTCCGTCACCGGTGGCATGTTTCAGGATCAGGGGCACCGGATCCTCCACGGCGACAATTTCATCGCGCAGCCAGGGGGGCTCGGAATAACCCGATTCCTTGAGGAACCTGTAGATTTCCAGAAGCCCGTTCCCGGAAGCGACGTGTTCGTAGCTGACATGCTCCCTGCTTTCTCCCAGATACTCGAGAAGGCGAACCTGTAGTTTTCCCCTCGGAGCGAAATCGGCGTGCCCTCCTTCCGACGGATAGGCCCGACAACCTTCAGGACACCAGGTCAAAAAGGCCTGCCCCAATCCGGTACCCGGTGCGATAACAGCCCTTGTACCCTTGGGATCGGGGCTGCCTTCGTTCAGGACCAAAAGGTCTTTTGGACCCAAAACAGGCACGGCATTAGCGAGGGCCACAAGGTCGTTCAGAAGTTTTAAAGACTTCAGGCCCAGTCTTTCCATGAGGTCACGCTCGTCCACGATCCAGGGAAGATTCGTAACCTTCGTCCTGCCGTCCAACACCGGACCCGCTACCCCGAGAGCCGCGCGCTCTACCTTAAAATCCAGGCGCGACAGAAATTCCCCAAGGATGTCGTCCACTCCATGGTAATCCCTGCTCCGGAACGTGGCCTCCGCAATGGGCGGTCCCGGGAAGCTGGAAAGGTCGAAAATGGCGAGGTTCGTCTTTGTTCCGCCTACATCCCCTGCCAGAACAGCGCTGGAAGTATCTTTCACCATGCTTCCCCTTTCTTCGCCTGCTTGGCC
>DMCT01000037.1:17614-19006 GCA_003446665.1 Synergistaceae bacterium | reverse complement strand
TGGGGCGAAGCGGGCATAGGGATCGTAAAGATTTCAGGGACCGGTGCCCGAGACCTCGTGGACGGCCTTTTCAGGGGCACCCGGCGCCTTTCCCAAAGCCCACCAAGATACATGAACTACGGCCACATAGTAAATTCTTCGGGAGAAGTCATCGACGAGGTTCTTGCGGTGTGGTTCAAGGCTCCTTGCAGTTATACGGGCGAGGAGGTAGCCGAAATCCACTGTCACGGCGGGTCTCTGGCGGTTCGCAGGTGCCTGGAGGAAGTTCTTGCAAGAGGCGCCCGTATGGCTGGCCCGGGGGAATTCACACGCAGGGCGTTTTTGAACGGGCGCATCGACCTGGCGCAAGCGGAATCGGTTATCGGCATTATCCGTGCCAGAAGCGCGGAAGCTCTCAAGGCTGCTGCGAGGAGCCTTTCGGGAGAATTTTCGAAGCAGGTCAGCGAGGTCCACGAAGAACTCCTTGAGTTCAGTTCCCTGGTGGAAGCGGGGCTTGACTTTCCCGAGGAAGACATACCTCTTTTGGAAAAAAAGGAAGCCACCAGGCGGCTAAAGGATATATCGACCCGGCTGTCCGACCTGACAAGCCGTGCTGCAAGCGGAAACCTCCTGCGCGAGGGGATCCGGGTAGCCCTTGTCGGTCGCCCTAATGTTGGGAAATCCTCGCTGCTCAACGCTTTTCTTTCGGAAGCGAGGGCTATAGTGACATCCATGCCCGGAACGACCCGGGATATCATCGAGGAAGTGCTCACACACAGGGGGGTTCCAATTAGGCTGGTAGACACCGCGGGCATCAGGCGACCTTCCGACGAGGTGGAGGCCATAGGCGTATCGAGGGCTCGAGACGCTCTCCGTGAGGCGGACGTCAGGATTTGGGTCATAGACGGAAACGAACCGCTAACCGAAGAGGACCTGGAGATAGCCTCCCAGCTTAATGACAAGCCTCACATCGTAGCAGTAAACAAGGCTGATCTCCCCTTGGTCGTGAAGGAAAAACAGGTTCAGTCCCTGCTTCCGGAAAGCTCCGTCAGGATAATCTCGGCCCAGACCGGTTCGGGCGTGGAGGAACTCAAGGAAGACATAGTAGCGCTTTTTCTGGGGGAAGGCACCCTCGACGAGGGGCTCAACACGACGGCCCGCCAGCTGGAGGAGCTTCGCCTTGCCTGTGAAGCTGTAAGGCATTCCCTGGAAGCCTTTACATCAGGACTGGGCGAGGATGCCGCCGCCGCGGGGCTTTTGGACGCTAGAAAATGCCTGGAAAGGATTTTGGGCATAGAAGCCGATGATTCGCTCCTCGATACGATCTTCCGGAATTTCTGCATAGGCAAATGAAAAATCCAAAGGTTTGAAGAAATCGAAGGAGGTGAAAGCCAAATGCCGGTCATCAAGATA
>DMCT01000037.1:0-17411 GCA_003446665.1 Synergistaceae bacterium | reverse complement strand
ATCCAGAGCCATTGCTCCGGTGCCCGGCGTATCATCTTTTCCAGCGACCTGTTGGCTTCGGTGGTCATGAGCCGGATCTTTTCGTCCCTTGGTCCTTCTTCGGGAACGACGATCGGCTCCCGGGCTTCGAATCGGTAATGGAACGGACCAATCCTGTAGGCAGCAATAGGTATCAGCGGGGCCCCTGAAAGAAGGGCGTAGGCCGCGGGGCCTGGTGCCGTACTGCAGTCCCTGCCGAAGAAAGGGACATTTATTCCCATGTGACCCCAGTGCTGATCTCCTGCAATACCGACAAACCTGCCTTGCTTCAACCGCTTGATGGGCTCGCGGGAAGAATCCTTACTTATGGTCCCCATACCCATGCGGCTCCTGTAGTTTTCCAAAAGCCCCCGCAGTTCGGGTTGTTCCGGTTCCCTGACCATGGCATCGATGGGATACCCTGAAAAGGCCAGCCACCCTCCGAGAAGTTCCCAGTTTCCAAAATGCCCAAAAAGGAGGACTGCCCCTCTTTTGCTTTCGACGACCTCGTCAAGTATCTTTTTGCCTTCCGTTTCCACGAACCATTCAAGCACCAAAGCAGGGTTGTTCAACGTAGCGAGATACTCCACAAGTATCCAGGCAAAATGTCGATAAACCTGGCGCAGCAGTTTTTTCCTCTCGGTAAGGTCCCATTCCGGGAAAGCTATGGCCATATTGGCAAGAGCAATTTCCTTCCTGGGTCCATAAACCCTTAGGAAGCTAGTAAGAACGCTTGCCGTTACTCGGGCCCGCGGCCCAGGCGCAAGGAAACGCCTCAACCCTTCAAGCAATCCACACTGCCACGTCAGCACCACTCACCAGCCTTAACGCCATATTTTTCTCCGAGTTCCTTGCGTGATCCCTCAGAAGCCGGGTCTTTCGGCAATGTGAAATCTTTTTTTGCCCAGCCGGAAGAAGAGGAATCTTCCGTCAAGGAAATCCTCGTTCGAAAGCGAGGCATCCTCGGTTTCCACTTTTCTTCCGTTAAGGCTGACTCCTCCTCCGCGTATAAGACGGCGTGCTTCTCCCTTGCTCTTGCAGGCCCCACTTGTGACGAGAGCATCTACTACGCCACCAGGGTCCACTTCCAGGCGCCCGGACGGGACTTCCTGGTGTAATACCAGGATCATTTCGCTGTCCAGTTCTGAAGGATCAAAATCACCACCGAACAGGATCTCGCTGGCTCTTTTTGCCGACGATGCTGCTTTTTCGCCGTGAACGGCGCTTGTTACTTCCCAGGCCAAAACCCTCTGGGCCTCACGATTTGAGGGCATTTTCCTGTGTCGTTCCACAAGGTCTTTTATTTCATCCAGCGGCAGGAAGGTAAAAAGCTTCAGGAATTTTTCCACGTCCCTGTCGTCTGCATTGATCCAGAACTGATAGAACTTGTACGGCGACGTCCTCTCCGCCGATAACCACACCGTTCCTTCCTCAGTCTTGCCGAACTTCTGGCCCGTGGCTGTCAAAAGGAGCGGGTAGGTAATCCCGAAGGCCTGCCCTCCCGTCTTTTTCCGTATGAGGTCTATGCCGGCTATGATGTTGCCTTGCTGGTCGTTCCCGCCCATCTGCAGCTTGCACCCGATTTCCTGGAAAAGGTGACAGAAGTCGTAGGCCTGAAGGAGCATGTAGGAAAACTCCGTGTAGGAAATGGATTTCTCCGGGTCTTCCAGGCGGCTTTTCACGTATTCGCGGTTGATCATGTAGTTTACCGAAAAATGCTTGCCTGTATCCCTCAAAAACTCTATGAAACCAAGCTTGCCTAACCAGTCGTAATTGTTGATGATTAAAGCCGAGTTATCGCCGCGGTCAAAATCAAGAAACCGCTTGAACTGCTCCTTGACCTTTTCCATGTTTTTTTCCACCTGTTCCAGTGTCAGCAGGTTCCGCTCCTTGCTCTTTCCCGAAGGATCGCCAATAAGTCCGGTTCCGCCTCCGGCGATGGCCACCGGTCTGTGCCCGAGCCTCTGCATCCAGGCCAATCCCATTATAGGTATTAGATGGCCCACATGCAGACTGTCTGCCGTTGGATCGAAGCCCACGTACCCGGTAACCATTTCCTCTTCGAATAATGACGCCAGTTCTTCTGGGCTGCTGCACCATTCCACACAGCCTCTTTCTTCAAGAACGGCAAGGGTGTTTTCAGGCATTCTTCTTACCTCCCGCATTTTTTGCCTTTCAAGAAAGGTATTCTTCAAGTTTTGCCATGAAGTCCTTCAGGAGCGCGTTCCTTACACGCAGTTTTATTGTTCCCAGCTGATTCGTCCCGTTTTATAGTCTTGTATAACCACCAGGATTTTACCAAGTTCGGCGAGTTTTTCGGCTGATTCGGCAAGTTCTTCCAGACCTTCCCCTCCGGAAATGCCTATCTTTTGGGCCAGCCCCCCCGCTGTGCTCAGGTTCCTCAAAGCTTGAGCCGCTTTCGGGAAATCGACGTAAACCCACGCCGGCGCAGTTTCTGGAAGATCAAAGATACTTTTTAGTGGAAGGAGTTCGCCAATTTCAGACACATCCATGGCCCCCATCACTACCAATTCTTCAGATGCGGCGCCGACTACGGTCAGGGGGATCGAAAGGCTTCCTCCGGCCTCGAATCCCTCAAGGGGCCTGGGTTCCATTGGAACCCGCATGAAGTCCCTTTCCCACAAGGTTTTCACAAGTTCGATTCCCTCTTTGCCCCTGTCGGGCAATTCCAGCAAAAAACCCGGCAAATTTACCAGAAGGAGGCGACTGCGTCCGCCAACGACTATCATCGCAGGGCCTTCCAGGACCCTTGCCAAAAGATCTGTCCCGACGCCAAGCGTTTCCGCAGCTTCGGAAAGCTCGTCCCAAAGTTTCGACCCGCCGGGTACGACCCGGGGAAGGTTAAAGCCGGCCGCGGCGATTAGTGGTTCGGGCATGTAAAGCTCTTCCCGCCAAAAATGACCCTGCAGAGCTTCTTTGATTTCGGGCGGGATCCACCCTTCGATTCCGCCAATGGACCAGGCTAAAATTCCCTTGCCCCCGGTTTTCTCCCAGGCGGCTTCAAGCCTGATGGGAGCGTAACCGACATCAAGGCCGTCAAACGAAGCCTTTTCGGCCAGGACCCCTCCATCGTTAAACAGGAAATGCCCCGGCCAGGCGGTTTCCAATGTCCAGGAAATATTCATCCTTGAAGCAGGGTCGTCGATGGTTTCAATCATCCTGTCGATGCCGGCCTCCTCCAGGGACAAAAGCAGCATGTCGCCTCGGGTAATAAAATACAATTCAGGGGCATCGGCGCCCAAGCTCATACGGTATCTGTTTTTTCCGGTTCTTTCCGCAGACACCTCAGGAAGCGCTTCCTTCCAGGTTTCGGGAACCCGCCCCGAGGAAAGGGCGGATGTTTCCTTAATGGTGAAAAGGAAGGCGCCGTACAATTCGGCCTTTCCGGTATCCCTCGCTCCCACGGCCAAAAGCGCCGTCTCTTTAGATAAACCGGCCAAAGGCAGCAATCCGCGCATCAGTCGGTAATAGGACTTTGACCGCAAGGAGGCTTTTCGGACGACTTCTTCAGGTATTTCGGCTCCTATCTGGTCTCCCGGCACAACGACCAGAACGTACGGTAAGCCTTCTTCCACCGCCGGCAGGACTTCGGACACTGTCAATGTTACCGGCCTGTGTCCGAAATACATGTAGCCGCCCGCTATAACAGCGGCCGCAAGAATTATGGTGAACCAGAAATAGATCCCTTTGCGCATATAGCCAGACCTCCTAATGAGGCGATTTACGCTCCCACGCCTATAATGCTCTCGAATACCACTTTGGGTTCACTATAAAACAGTTTCTCCGCCGCCGGTCTCCTCTATCTTGTCCCTGACGGTTTCCAGGAGGGTACGAGCTGATGACAGCAGGTTAATGTATTCCCTGCGGTCTATCCCCTTCTTGCCTCTAAGAATTGAAGTAACGGCTTCTATTTCCGAAAGCAGCGCGTCAGCTTCCGGCTTGCTCGTTTTAAAACCTTTGAACGCACGGGCTGAACCGGCGGCAACGGCCTCCCGGCTCGGCTTAAGCTCAAATTCCTGCCCCAGTGTGGGTATTACGGCTTTAAAACCTTCTTCTTCCAGATTACTGGCAAGAGCCACGGCTGCCTCCTCCTCACCGTGAGTGACGAAGAAGGTAGGTTCCGTCCTGAAATTACGTGCCCATGCCAAAAGGTCCCTGCGGTCAGCGTGGGCGGAAAACCCGTTGATTGTGTGAATTTTGGCATTGACTGCCACTTCCTCACCCGCCACCCTGACGGTTTTGGCACCTTCTACTATCCTGCGTCCCAAGGTTCCCCGGGCCTGATACCCCACGAAAACGACATGGGTGTCTTCCTTGTACAGGTTGTTTTTCAGGTGGTGGACGATCCGTCCTCCGGTACACATCCCGCTCCCGGCGAGGACTATGGCATGCCGTACGGAGTTTATCGCCTTTGATTCTTCCACGCTTTCGACTATACGCAATTGTTTCGGCGAAAAGGGGTCCGTGCCGTTTCGTATCTGATCCTGGATTTCGCTCGAAAGAAGGGCAACGTGTTCATTGTAAATTGCGGTGGCTTTCATCCCCATCGGCGAATCGAAATAAATTGGGACGTTATCGGGAAGTATGCCTTCAAGCTGCATGAGCGTCAATTCGTACAGTACCCTTTGGGCCCTGTCCACGACGAAGGTGGGAACAAGTACCTTGCCGTGATCTTTAAGCATTGTCCGCATCGTCTGCCGGAATTCTTCCCGGCTTTCTTCGTTGGTCTTGTGCTCCCGGTTGCCGTAGGTGGACTCGATGACCACGTAATCAGCCTCTTCGATGAAGGAAGGATTGCGTTCCAAAACGGTTTTCTGCGGTCCCAGGTCGCCGGAAAAAACGATTTTGACCTCCTCGTCACCTTCGGCAAGCCACAGTTCCAGGTTGGCGCTGCCCAAGATGTGCCCGGCATCCCTGAATCTGACCTTGACCCCATCGGTTATGTCGATCACGTCGTCATAACTGGCCGACCTTAATTGCTCCAGAGCCTGCCTGGCGTCCTCTGTGGTAAAAAGAGGCTCCACCGGAGGCAGCCCCTTGCGTTGATTCTTCCTGGTTTTCCACTCGGCATCTTCTTTTTGCAGACGCGCCGCGTCTTCCCAGAGTACCTCCGAGAGTTCCAATGTCGGTCTGGTACCAAAAACAGGTCCACTGAATCCTTCCTTCACGAGAAGGGGAACCCGTCCCGTATGGTCCAGGTGCGCATGGGTAAGAATTACGGCAGCAAGCTCGGAGGGTTCGAATTCCAGGGGCTCCCTGTTTTTTCCCTCTTCGCCACCCTGGTAAAGCCCGCAGTCCACCAGGACCTTTTTCCCTCCGACATCTAGAAGATAGTTGGACCCGGTCACCTCTCCGGCAGCACCAAGAACGCGTATTCTCATGATTTCGCCCCTTTCAAGGGGCTCCCTCCCTTCACCGGACGAATTTCTTGTCCAATCTCTTTCTCTTTTCTTCGGTCTGTCAAACTCATTCATTTTATACTAAGATGTTACGGGTGTTCCGTCCACAAAAAACACACGACACGGGGCACGGAGGAGAATCCATGGACCTGATCGGACTTTTACTCATATTCTGCTCGCGCCTTCTGGATGTCTCTCTTGGGACGTTCCGGATACTTCTTCTGGTAAAGGGCAAAAAAGCCCAGGCCGCTTTCACGGCATTCTTCGAATCGGGCATTTATCTTGTTGCCCTGGGGTATGTGTTACAAAACGGGATAACGTCTCCCATGCAGATAGTTGCATATGCCGGGGGATTCGCGGCGGGAAACTATCTTGGCATGTTCCTCGAGTCAAAGCTCATGAGCGCCTATGTCCTGGTCGAAGTGATTGCTCCGGAAACCGAGTCCTCCCTCATTCTGGTAGAGGACCTGAGGTCAGAAGGCTTCGGAACCACCGTAATCCATGGAGAGGGGAAAGCGGGCAACAGGCTAATACTCAAAATACTGTGCCAACGCTCCGAAATCCCTCATATCTCAAACATGATAGGAAGCACGGGTTTCGTTTTCGTCTCCGACGTAAGGGGTGTTTGGGGCGGCCACTTCAGGCAGAAGCGGAAGTGATCGGCACGGAACATCTGACAGTAGCGCCTTCCCCTGGAGCGGATTTTATTTCAAGCTTCCCGCCTATGAGGCTCATACGCTCGTTCATGTTGGCGAGTCCGCGGTGTCCGCTGACGCGCAGGGATTCCACGTCCATCTTTACATCGAAGCCCTTTCCGTCGTCGACGATTTCGAGCACGGCCTTCCCGTCTTCCTCGAAAAACCTTATTACCACAGAATCCGCGTTCCCGTGCCTCGCCGAGTTGTGAACCGCTTCCTGGACAACCCTGAAAAACGCGAGGGTTTCCTCACGAGACAGGGGAATTTCCCCATCCACTTCTACGCTCACGGAAATGTCAAGGTACCTCGAGAACCTGTCGGCCAATTCCTGGAGGGCCTGGGCAAGGCCCAAATCAAGCCAGGGCGGTGAAAGCTCGTCGCAAAGGGAACGAAGCTCCCGGACCACGTTAATTGCACCTTCTTCCGCAAGATGGAGCCTGTCGGCCGATTCTTCACGATTCAGCTCGGACTTGGCCAGGCGAAGCTGCTGAATCAGGGCAGTAACATCCTGGAGCGGGCCATCGTGAATTTCGCGAGCCAGCTTTGACCTTTCCTCTTCCTGCACCTTTACAATATCGCTGACATATCGTTTCATTAGATTTGCGCGTTCCACCGCAGAAAGAGCCAACTGGTACAGGACCTGACGCAATCTTCGAATCTCGAAGACCGCCTGGTTGTCATCACGAACCGGCACTTCCTTACCCCACTTAAGTACGGAAACTTCCGCCTCCAGGACGCGCAGGGGAGAAACAAGCCAACGCCAGAGGGCGTATACCGAAAGAAGCCCCAAAAGGCCTGTCAGACCTACATAGAGGGGCCAACGGTTGAAAGACAGCATCGGCCCCAAAAGCTCATTCCACGAAACCGCGGCTATGACGAACCAGCCCGTCTCACCGGCCGGGTATGCTGCGAGGGTAAAGCGCTCTCCCCCAGAACTTTTGACGTCAACTGCCGATCCAATGGGAATTTCCTGCTGCCAGAGCGTGGTCAGGATATCGGTTCCCGACGTGGAAAACAGCAAGCGACCGTTTGAATCCACAACTGCCACCCAGCCGGGTATGGAAAGACCGAAGCTCATCCTGTTGAACCTCATCATACGTTCCATTCTCGAAAAACCCATCCTGGTCTCCCAGCCCGCTTCGATCCTGTCGGCAAAATTTTGTGCCAGGTCCTTGACGTAAGACTGAGCCACCACTTCCATAGCCTTCTGATGCTCAATCACCCCTGCGGCGGCTATCACCAAAGCAGCGAACGACGGAAGGAGGATCGCCACCGTCAAAAGGATCAGAAGATGTCGCCTCATTCAAGCAACTCCTCCAGCGAAACCACCCCGTATTTAAGTGCCAAAAGCATGGCTTCCGTCTTGTTCTTGGCCCCGAGCTTGTCGTAAATGGATCCGAGGTGAGTTTGCACGGTCCTCTCACTGATATAAAGCTTACCTGCGATCTCCTTGCTTGAAAGGCCTCTTGCCGCCTCTAACAGGACCTCTCGTTCCCTTGAGGACAGGTTTTCCGGCGAAAATCCGGGGCCTTCCATAGCCTGCGAAACCTCGGAATCAAGATACAACCCGCCCGATGCGACAATGCGAATCGCCCTGGCCAAGTCCTCCGGCGTCGCCGTTTTAAGCACAAACCCCTTCGCCCCCGCCTTAAGGGAAGAGAGGACGTACTGCTGGGCATCGTAGGAGGTGAGCATGATGACAGCCGTGGAAGGTGACAACTCCCGGACTTTCCGGGCCAAAGAAACACCGCTTTCACCGGGCATCCTGATGTCAAGAAGCGCGATGTCGGGTTTTTTGTTCTCTATGAGCCTCCCGGCTTCTATCCCGTCGGAGGCCTCGCCAACGAGCTCGAATTCCTCCTCTTTGAGCAGGTAATCCCTGATGCCGACGCGCGTAAGAGGATGGTCGTCGGCCAAAACTATCCGTATCACCATGAAAACACTTCCCTTCTTTTGTAAAAAGGGGTTTTCCCTGTGGTTGTCATTGTCTCCTGTTCCTGGTAAACAGCGTATCCGCCCGTTTACGGATTCCCTCCCCCGGGGAGGCGAAAAGGTCGGCCTTTTTGTGCCTCTTAAACTTCATTTATCCCGAAAACCTACCCATAGTGCTAAACTGACGTAAGTACTCACAAAAGGAACAGTACCACAAAGTGAACTGTTTCAACATGCCGGAGGGTGATGACAATGGCCGTAAGACGCGCTTTTGCAAATTCGGTCCTGCTCTTGATACTCGCACTGGGACTTGCCACAAGTCTCTTTTTCAATTTCAGGAGTCTTTCCGAAATCCGCTCCCTTCAAGGAATAATAGACGAATACGCCTTGCGCGAGAAAATTCTTGAGAAAAAGGTCCAAAACCTTCAGGATGCCGCAGTACCGGGACCGGACTGGAGCGAAAGGGCCTCCATTTCCACAGGGGATCCCCGCGAGGAAGCCCTGGAGGATCTGCTTTCGCGAAAAGACCTTTTGCCGTGGGAAGGCGTTGTCGGAGGGACCATGAGAATTCCGGGCAAAAGCGACATCTGGTTTTTGGGACCTTCATGGTGCATGGCCTACATAGAGGACGGGCATATAGGTGGGTACATGCTGCTGTCATACGAAATTACCGGACCTGGTGGAATCCGGTGGAAATTACTGGACGCGGCGCCCCTGGAGTAGCAGAAGCGTCGCGTCGTCTTAATGAATCTGGCGAATCAGTCGTCCTCTCCCAGTCCTATTTCTTTTTCTACCGGTTTAAGGGCTTCGATTACCTCCTCTATTAGATCTTCCAGAGGCTGGCCGAGAAGCTCCGCCCCCCTTTGGATGACGTCCCTGTCGACACCACGGGCGAAGGCCTTGTCTTTCCATTTTTTTCTGACAGATTTGACCTTGAGATCCTGTAGCGATTTCCCCGGGCGAACCAGGGCTACAGCGGTTACGAAGCCCGTCAGCTCATCGACGGCGAAAAGGTACTTTTCCATGTCCGATTCGGGTTTTACGTCACTGCATATTCCCCAACCATGAGATAAAACCGCCCTTACCACCTGGGGCGGATAGCCCTCTTCTTCCAGGATTTGCGCCCCTACATGGGTATGGCGCTCGGGTGTCTCCTGTGTCTTTTCCCAATCGATGTCGTGCAAAAGACCAGTTATTCCCCACAGTTTCTCGTCTTCTCCCAATTTCCTCGCAAAATGGCGCATCGTCGCTTCCACGGCGACGGCATGCCTTATATGACCTTCTTCGGCATTATGCCTTTTGAGCAGTTCCAGAGCCTTGTCTCTTTCCATTGCGAATCCTCCTTCTTTTTGGGTCAATCACGGAATGACGAGCTCTCTCATATGAAAACAAACGTTTCAAGCAGCCCCGGGTCGACTTTTTCGGCCAAAAATCTCCTGAAACCGGAATGGTCTCGTATCAGATCCTCGAGCTTTTTGGCCGATGCAGGCGCCGCCGATTTGAGCTGCAGGAAAATTCTTTTTGCCTGGTCTACCTCGCCGAGGGCTACGAGACTTACCGCCTGGCCGTAAAGTGGCGCGGGATGCCGCAACGATATGTAAACTTTGCGGAACTCCTCCAGGGCTTCCGTCCACTTGCCCAGCCTTGCAGTAGCTATTGCTCCCAGATAGGCCGTTTCCTCGACTATCCTCTTGTCTGCCCTTTCCCACAAGAAAGGTCCCGGATCGCTTCTGCGAGCCTTCCTGGCGCTGGCTTCGACCAAATCCCATTCCTCGATGCCGGCCAGGCCGACCGCAAAAAGGCCCAAACCGTCCGGTCCGAACCCGGCAGTAGCAAGCTCTTTTAGAACAGCTGCTGCAGACTTGTCCCCCGATAGTCCCCGAACCACGCCCTTTACCAGTTTCAGCCAGTTATTTCCTCCGTCGTTCCCTGCGTGTCTTCTGGCCTGGTAGAGGTTTTTCGTGGCGATAAATACCCTTATTTTCCAATATAAGGCCGCGTCCTCCAGCTCGTTTCCAGTAATCGGCTCCTGAAGAAACGGTTCCGCTTCGGACCATCTCCCCTTTTCTATCAGGGCCCTGGCATGCCAGAACCTTGCATCCGGGGATATAGCAGCGTCTCCGGCAGCTTCCAGATATCGCAGCGCTGCATCCAGATGCCCGGAAGAAGCTTTCAAAACTCCCAACCGCTCTGCACAAAACGCCTTTTCTTTTTCGTCAAGCTCCTGTCCCCAGGCTTTTTCATAAAGCTTTTCCGCCTCTTCCAATTCTCCCGCCTTCTCCTGTTTCGCCGCCAAAGAAAGCGTCACGGGACCGAATCCGGTTGGTTCGTTGACAAGCGCTTCATAAATAGACTCGGCTTTGTCGTGCATATCAATGCGTTCGTAAAGTTCCGCCAGCTTTTGCCAGTCTCCGGTTCTGCGGGGTTCAATCTCGAGGGCTATTTCCAAGGAGGCCGCGGCGGAGGCCAAATCTCCCGATGCTTCACAGCATCCGGCCAAAAGCCTGTGGGCTCTCGCGTCATCCGGGCGCTCCGCCAGAACCAGCCGGAGAACATCCATCGCAAAGGGCAGCGTGGCCTCTTCGCCCGATGCCAGAAGGGCCTTCCCGAAATCCAGAAGCGTATCTGCATATTGCCCCCAGGATCGGGTAACCATGTCACGCAAGGCTTGCCGGCTTTCGGGGACTTCCAGCCTGTCGAAGGGAAGGTCTCTCAGGATCGAGGGAGGGATCGTGCTTCCCTTCTTACCCAGGCCCTCCATAATATGTTCCGTGGCCTTGCCCCAGTTTTTAGACTCGAAGGCAGCAAAAGCCAGGGCGTAATGAATCTCGGCCGCTTCGGGTGCCATGGATGCCGCTTGGTTCAAAAGGTCTTCGGCTAGTCCTGTCTCTCCGGCCCAAAGGGCTGAAAGTCCCTGGAAGAAAGCGCTTTCTCTGTTAAGGGAGAGATTTTTGAAGACCTGCCAGGCCTTGTCCCTTTCTCCGGTCATGTAAAGCGCCTTGCCGTACAGGGCAGCCTCCTTTTCGTCGAGTCCTCCAGCCAGAGGTTCCATCAGGCCTGCGGCATCGGACCAGAGTCCTGCCTCTGCGTATTCAGAGGCAAGGGCATAACGCTTTTTGTGATCCGTCGGGTCGGCGTACATTTCCTTCTTCTTTTTCTCTATTTTTTCTTCCGGAGACTCTTCTTGTTCCATCGGAATTTCGATGTCAACGGCGGTGATGGTCTTCATATCCCATGGGGACACTTTCAACCTCGACTGAAGGCGGGAAGACATCTTCGTCTTGGCATGATCGAGAATGTTCCGGATTTCCCGGGCATTGCTGAAATCAGGTTGGTTGACCCGTTTTTCCATCATTCGAAGAAGTTTCAGGGAAGCCTCATCGGAAAATTCCAGGTCCTCCCTGGCAGCCATTAAATTGGCGATTCTGATAAGCTCGATCGGTGTGTAGTTCTCAAACTCCAGGTGAAAGGGCACGCGGCTTTTAAGGCCGGTAACCTTGTCAAAAAGCCTGTCCATCTCCGCCGGATACCCGGCAAACACGACTACCAGCGCATCCCGGTAATCTTCCATTCCCTTCAGTATGACTTCCAGCGCTCTTAGTCCGGGATCGGAAGGGCTGTCGCCTGCAAGAGTATAGGCTTCGTCGATGAAAAAGACACCGTCTAGGGCGCTTTTGAGGGCCTTTCTTGCCCGGACTTCCGTCTCGCCGGGCGTGGGCCCTACCAGTTTCGATCGGTCCACCTCGACGACATCACCCACACGAAGGATCCCGTAACGGTGGAAGATCTCGCCCAAAAGCCTCGCTACGGTGGTTTTCCCGGTACCTGGATTGCCTCGAAAAGCAAAATGGAAAGACTCGAGCTTCAATCGTCCCATGTCCTCTTTTTCCCGGTGCCGATTGAGCCACAGCATGGCTTCGATGCGTCGCAATTCCCTCTTGATAGACCAAAGGCCGATCAGGTCATCGATTTCAACACCAATTTCCCGTTTCTTGCGGGTAATTTCAATCGCCACGGCCGTCATCATCTCCAGTCGGCTTGTTCAGCCTCAAGCACTCATCATATCGCTCCTCCGGAAAGACCGTTTCATCCATTCCGGCATCTTCCCTGATCCTGCGGGAAAGTTCGTCAGGATAGGGCTTCCTGTAAACGATCCGCACGACCCCGGCGTTGATGAGCGCCTTGGCACAGAAGGCACAGGGTTCATGGGTACAATATAGCGTTGCACCGGCAGTCTGCGACCCCACGGCAGCGGCTTGTGCTATGGCGTTGATCTCGGCGTGTGATCCGCGGCATATTTCATGGCGCTCGCCGGACGGGACGGAAAGTTCCTCCCTCAGGCATCCCACCTCTTCGCAATGGGGTACCCCTTTCGGCGCGCCGTTGTAGCCTGTGCTTATTATCTGCCGGTCACGAACCAAAACAGCCCCCACTCTTCGCCTCAGGCAGGTGCTTCTGGTAGAAACAACTTTGGCAATAGACATGAAATAGCTGTCCCATCCGGGTCTCGTGCAGGGCAACTTTTACACCCCCGTCAGGCTATAAGGTGTTCCAGCAGGATCTTGAGTCCCAACAAGGCGAGAACAAGCCCGCCGACAACAAGCATTCTTTTACCCGAGTGTTTCCCCAGACGGTCTCCGAAAAGCATACCCACCACGGAAATCCCGAATGTCATCAAGCCGATAACGGTCACCGTCCGTATAATGTCCACCCTCAGTCCCACGAACCCTGCCCCGGCCGCAAAGGCATCTATACTCGTGCCTACAGAAAGCGCGAACAGGGCTTTACCCTTTGTCGGATCCGGCCAATTCGGGCAAGAAACGCTTTTTTCAAGCCCCTCCCGAACCATGTGCGCACCGACCCCAGCCAATAGCAAAAAAGCCAGCCAGTGATCCCATGGCCTTATGGATTCCGCAAACCCTGAAGCCGCCAACCATCCAAAAAGAGGCATAGCGGCCTGGAAAAAGCCAAAACTGCCGGCAACTCTCAGCACATGTACGTTTTTGAGTTTCATAACGCAAAAAGAGATAACTATCGAAACGGCAAAGGCGTCCATGGAAAGGCCGAAGCCCAAAAGGGCCGTCGTAGCCAGGTTCATCAATGAATACCCTTGAAAGAATGATTAGGGAAGGCCACCTCCGGCGCTGGGCCGACTATTTGCCGAGTGGCTTCGAATTCGAAATCAAACAAAACCTTGGTTATGCAAAGTTCGGTTACGTCATCGGTTTCAAAAGGTATGGAAAACCGTCTGTACCCAAACTGTTCCGCGAAAAAGGAATTGCGCATTCCACTGTCCGCCGCCGGAGATTTCTCGAGTAGTTCCGAAAGCGCGTCCAGGCAGCCTTCCTCGTTGAAAAGAGGGCTGTCGCTTACAAGTACTATCACCTTGCACTCGTCTACGAGCATGGTCCTGTCCCAGACCCCACAGAGGGACAGGCCCGCGCTGATACCCGGGAAGGCCTCGGCAAAAATGCCCAAAAAGGCCTCCATGGGCCGTGAATAGGCGAAAACCATCGAGAATCCCGGAACCAGCGAGGTTCTGTCGTCGGGCAGTATAAGCTTTTCCCTGAACAAGGATCCGACCTGGCCGGTTGTCATTCCCTCTAGGCACAAAAGCTCGCTGTCCAGTTCCAGCGCTATCCTGGCGATACGGCCTATCTGCTCGCTATGAAGCGTATTGACGGAGACAGGGGTAAAATCGACACCGTAAGGTATCCACGGAACTATTTCCAGGTCGACGTTTTTGTCCCAGTAGGGCAAAATTCCCATTTTCCGAATATCCTCCTCGAAGAAGGCTTTCTTTTGCCGTCATTATACTAGATGATCCCTTGGTTTTTGCAGGCCCGTCAGGAGGAATGACCCCTCTTTCAGCAACTGTCCTTTATCCATGTCGGACCTGATCCCGAAGCGGGTCAACACGAAATCGTACCGCAACGGGTCATCAGGGCGCAGAGCCGCGAAGGCTCTGGTTACCTCCTGTACCGTCTTGATGTCGGCACTTTTCCTGTTGGTCATCCCCCACTCGCGCGTCATAGAAAACATGTGGGTATCCAGGGGTATCAAAAGCCGCGAGGGATCGACGGCTTTCCATCCTCCTGGGTCCACATCATCGGAGCGGACCATCCACTTCAGGAAAAGGTACAACCTTTTGCACGCCGACCCTTTGCCCGGGTCGGGGAGCGCGGCGTTTACCTTTCCGTCTTCCCAACTACACAGGGCATTTCGCAAATGACTTAGCCCGGCAGTTACTGAACCTCGACCCTTTTCGAGACCTTCCGCGAAACAGGCCTCCAGGGTTTCGTATCTGCCAAGGGTCTTTCTGATCCCCGAAAGAAGCATCGCCATATCGTAGCCGGTGGTAAAGCGATGCCTGAAGCCTTTCAAGGAACGCATAAGCTCGGCATCGGTCATCTCCGAAAGGGAAGCTGCAGGCGATAGCCCCAGGACATCAAGCACGCTGCCGGCGCTTTTTATTATCAACGCCGCCCTGCCGTAAGCAAGTGCCGCCGCTACGATTCCGGCTATTTCCCTGTCCCTGACATCCCCATAGGCGTACAGCAGCTCCACAGGATCCGGGTGAACATACTCACGCCTGTTGTATTTTTCGTAAAGACCTTCGAGCCATTTCAACAGCTTTCCCGTCCCGTTTTGCGTTTTTACCGACACCGCCTTCATCTCACCTTGTTTAATGTCGAGGTAGGCGCGTTCTTTGGCGATTTGCCCTTTTTGACCTCGTGGTAATGGGCATAAGTCAGGGGAGGCCCTTCCTTGAGGATTTCTGAAGAAACCACCTTGCCGAAAAACATCACGTGAGTAAATATGTCTGTATGACGAACCACTTCAGCCTCGATAACAGCAAGGGTGTGTTCCAGCGGAAGCGGGGCGCCCGTTACGCCCACCCGGTAATTGCAATTGCAGAACTTGTCTATGTCCCTGCCGCACTTGAAACCGAAATTGCCGATGAAGGTCATGGGCGTGTCCTGTTCCAGGACACCCACGCTGAAAACGCCGGAATCCCGGATACACTCGGTGGTCAGGTTGTCCTTGTGCAGGCAGGCTACGATGCTTATGGGGTCAGCCGTCACCTGCATGACTGCATTGGCCACCTGGCCGTTGAATTTATCTCCCTTGCAGGAACTTACCAGGTACAGCCCGTAGGAAATCTTGTACAAAGCTCTCACGTCAATGTCTTTGTTTTCCATTTTTTCATCCCCTCCTGTCGGCATGTGTAAAACGGGGCAGGTGTCGCGACCTGCCCCGCCAGGAAACACCTTATATCTTCCACACGTCAATCAAGGATTCGGCCTGCACAGGTTCTAATCGTTCCCCCTCATGCCGAGTTCCCTGTCGACCATAAAAATACCCTGTTTGGAATCGGAAACCAGCTTGAGCTTCTGGACAACCTCATCCACCGATGCCTCTTCCTCCACCTGCTCCTCGACAAACCACTGCAGGAACACCTGCGAAGCGTAGTCGCTTTCTTTCAGCGCCAGGCTATAAAGGTCGTTGATGCGGGCCGAAATATGACGTTCATGCTCCAGGGAGGCCTCAAAAACTTCCAGTATCGAAGTCCACTCTTTTTGGGGACCCTTGATGGGCAGCAGCTCGACCTCTCCGCCTCTCTCAAGGAGGTGATTGAAAAATTTCATTGCATGACCCGTCTCTTCACTGGATTGCTTAAGCATCCACGAAGCGGCCCCACGAAGGTTGTTTTTCTCGAACCAGGCCGCCATGGAAAGATAAAGATAGGCTGAGTAAAGTTCCTCGTTAATCTGATTGTTCATCGCTTCCTGCATTTTCTTGCTAATCATTATCGTCAGCTCCTCCAGAGTCCGTGTACGTTACAGTATTCCCGGGCACTCAACTTTTCACCTTTTACCTTGAACAGCGCTTCCGGTGCTTCCTGAGGTTTGAGAAAACGCCTTAGCACCGTCCCGTCTACTGTCAACTCGATCCATTCTATGTAGTGCTTTTCTTCCATCGGGTGAGGAACACTCCCGACTTTGACCAGGATCCCTTCTTCTTTCTTTTCGATCACCGGCACGTGTTTTTCCGTCGCGGAATCGGCGGTCTGCTCCTCCATGCGTTTCATGGGCTGTCCGCAGCAAACAAGCTCTCCCGCACCATCATGAACGACTATAACCATGTTGCCACAGAGTTCACATTTGTATACTTCGTTCAGTTTCGCCATCTAGTATCCCTCCTTGTGAAATATCAGTTTTCCCAGATCCGGCTTCGTCTCTGGAGACAATTATAGCAACTGCAATACGATAGCGACCTTCCTGACTCCAGTTTGAAAACGTTTTTCTTTATTATATTTTCTACCCGAGGGCGGCTCACATGTCAAATAAAAGCCTTGAGCAAAAGATGCCATCCTCCGGTTTGTGATAAGTTTAAAGGGTAAGTCCGAAACGGAGGGATATTTTATGGCCGAGATAAAAGCTCTAGAAGCGCAGGCGCGAAAATGCGCCGAAAGACTGCAAAACACTCGAAAAGCCGTCCTTTTGAGTGGAGCCGGCATGTCCACGAACGCAGGATTGCCAGATTTCAGGGGACCTAAAGGCATTTACCGCCAAAAGCTTCACACGGACCCCGAGCGCATTTTCGATATAGACTACTTTTACCAGGACCCTCGTTTCTTTTACGATTTCCACCGGGAATTTTTGCGTTCGGTGGAAAAGATCAAACCTACCTTCGCACACAGGTTTTTCGCAGCCCTGGAAAAAGAGGGGATTCTCGAAGGTGTCATTACGCAAAACATCGACTCGCTGCACCAGCGAGCGGGCTCGAAGAAAGTCTACGAAATCCATGGTGGAATCTGGAAAAGTTTCTGCGTTGACTGCGGCAAAACCTGGGGGTACGAGGAAAGTCTCAAAATGGCTTTCGATTACGAAGTGCCCCGCTGTGACAGCTGTGGCGGCGTCGTCAAGCCCGACATAGTTTTTTTCGGCGAAATGGTTAAGCACCTGGAAGAGTGCAAGGCCCTGGCATTCTCGGCAGAGCTCCTTTTCGTCGTAGGGTCGTCCCTGGTCGTTACCCCCGCGGCTCTTCTGCCCTCAATGACAAAAGGAGACATAATAGTAGTGAATAAGGGAGAAATTTCCCTCACCTACCTGCCACAAGAACGTGTTCTCCTGCACGTCGAAGAGGATATCGACGATTTCTTCAGCGCGGTAAACAAGCATCTCCGCCTGGAAATCCCAGAAGACGCGTGAGGACTTTTACCGGCCTCACGAAGGTAATTTACAGACAAGGCGCCCCGGCAGGAACCGGGGCGCCTTGTCTGTATGTCTTTACGGGTATTCTTTTGTTAAGACAAGTGAGAAGAAGAGGACTGAAAAAA
>DMCT01000119.1:4533-7218 GCA_003446665.1 Synergistaceae bacterium | reverse complement strand
AAAGTAATTTCGGATTTTTCATGTTTTTGTTTTAAAATGCAAAACTTATTTGCTTCAAGAATGCTATTTTGATCGGTCTTCAAGGCGAAAAGTTTTTAACGACCTTGCAATTCTTCTTGAAAACCAACGCAAAGTACAGTTAGATCAGGTTTTCCGGAGTTTTTATCCACTCCTCGATCTTCGCTTTCATCTGATCTCTTACTTCTCTTGTCTTTTGGAGCTTCTCTTCCCAACTCCCGGTAAACGAAGCCGGGTCCGGGAGCGGCCAGTGGATTTGTTTTCTTACGCCTGGGAATATCGGGCAGCGTTCCGCCTGCACCGCATCGCAGACGGCAATAACGTAATTGTATATTCTGCCCGCCTTATAAAGGTCGAAGACCTTTTTCGTTGCATTCCTGGAGATATCGATCCCTATCTCTTTCATGACATCTATTACCAGCGGATTTATTGCCTCGCCGGCTTCGAGCCCCGCACTTTCCACTTCGAACCGATCCCCTCCCAGAAATTTGAGCAAAGCCTCTCCCATCTGGCTTCTGGCGGTATTCTTCCCGCACACAAATAACACTTTAATTTTATCTTGTCTTACAGGCATTTATATCACTCCCGTTTCGAAACATGACCTGCTCCTTATACTTTAATTCTAAATGGAGCCTTGAAGCAGGTGCGCCTACATTTTGACGCTTCGCGAATCGTAATGTCGACGTTCGTAGAGGAAGGTGCTCCTTCTTTCGCGGGCGCTCTGCAACTTTGCCTCTTTTTTGAGGGACGAGGCAATGTGTGAGAGAAACGCAGGTTGCCTCACCGATTCCGTATTGCGGCTGTCTATTACCGCCATGCTCAGAGTGACCAGGGGCACCTGAATCCGTTCTCCCTTCCTGGAAATTGCCTCGTAGAATCCCCGGTCTATGTCCTCCGGCTTGAACAACGATAGCTTTTCCCCGTCGAAGGATTGGCAGATAGAACGCAAAACATCGCAAGAGACGATTGATGGGGAGACTATTACAAAGTCGTCTCCTCCTATGTGGCCTACCCTGGCTTCCCCCGGGATCATGCCTGCACCTTCCACCAGGATTTTTGCAGTCAGACGTATCAAGTCGTCGCCTGCCATAAAACCGTACACGTCGTTATATTCCTTGAATTTATCCAGATCGCAATAGACGACGGAAAATTCCTCGTCTTCCATTGCCTTTAAAATCCACTTCTCTATCGCCCTGTTGCCGGGGAGGCCAGTGAGTGGGTTGGCATCCTGCGCGGATTGGATCTGGAGACGCACCGACCTCAATAAAAGCTGCTTCATGGTGACGATGCCTGCATATTTCCCGCTGTCATCCACCGCTATCACGGGGTCGTATAAATCGTCGTAAGGACGCTCCATCGCAAGCTTTGCCAGCTTGACGACAGGAATATCCTTTCTGACGATAAGAGGTGTCTTTTTCGCGATATACTCGGCCGGGCGGCTTTGAAAAAGGCTATATCCGAAAGGTCCTCCCGCCTTCATGTAGAAGTCCTGTTTGGTGATAAGGGCGATCGGTTTTTCTGAATCGACCATAATTATAAAATGGAGAGCCGCATCTTTTTTGAAAAGGTTGAATATGTCTTCGCAGGTTGCTCTGCCCAGTTCGATACTCGTGCCGGGCTCTGTCAAAAGTTCGATCGTTTCGTCCAGTTCATGATCCCTGTATGTATGGGGAGTCACGATCGAGAATATCATTTCCCTGATTTCGTCGGAAATTTCCACAGGTTCTTCTTTCGGCCTGGAGAAGAGAAACCCCTGGGCGTAACGTACCCCCAGCATCAATAAAGTTTCCAGTTCTTCCCATTCCTCGACTCCTTCGGCTATGAAACGTGCGTTTACGTTCTCCGCAAAGGCGTTTAGGGCCTTGACCAGAACCTGTTTGTAGGGTGAAAGATGGATGTCGCGGACTATGGACATGTCGAGCTTTATGTAATGCGGGCTTGCGGTAACCAACGTCTCGAGACCCGAATAACCCGATCCGAAGTCGTCCAGAGAAATTTTGAAACCCTGACTGCTGTAATGCCTGATAAGGGATTCCAGATGGTCGTGGTCGTTTATTACGTTTCTTTCGGTTATCTCTATTACCAGATTTCGCTGGTCCAGCTCATACTGTTGTATATTTTCCAAAGTGAATCCCTTTTTGAAGCGCGGGTCGCTCAAGATATTAGGTGCCACGTTGATAAAGTAAAGAAGGGATCTCTTGTCTTGCGGTAAAGAGGAAATTTTGGTTATGGCTTTCTTTCGACAGGCATACTCGAGCGGCCACAACAGGTTTGCCTCGTTGGCCACCTGAAACATCTTCACGGGCGATTCCATAGGAGGAACACCGCGGGATAGTACTTCATACCCGATAACGGAAGCGGAATACAGGTCTACTATCGGGTGGAAAACAGTCCTTATCGCGTCTTTTTCTATTATCTCCTGAAGCAGCCTCTCATCCGCGAGAGAATTATCGTCGCAGGTTAAAATCTCTTCGATAATGTCCATTATGTATTTCACCTCCGACGATACTGTAGTGGTCACAGGTCAACGGTGTTTGACAAAAACGTTACAATTCGATCAAAAAAGTAGATGGAGGTCATGCCGACACACAGACGTCAGTCTGCGCGTGTTTCTAAAGTTTTTCAGATTTTAGTATCGGAAATGGAATAGCTTTCGTTGCAAGATTT
>DMCT01000119.1:0-4362 GCA_003446665.1 Synergistaceae bacterium | reverse complement strand
TTTAGTCTTGGGGAGCGACGCCCTTTGTGTGAGAAGAATAGAATGCTATAATTTAGCCAAACGTCGCGTTACCTTGTTTTGCATGAGGAACGCGATTCCAGGAGACTCGGAATGAAACCGGAGGGTCGTCATGGAAGGTTTTGTTTTACGCAGGAAATGAAAGCCCTAATAATAGAACCATAACAGGGGAGGATTACATCCTCCCCTGTGTGATCACAAAGGAGGCGTTGTCAATGAACGTATTTAGCAAGGACGAAGTTTTCGCGCTGACGGAGCACGCCCAAAGTCCAGCCATCTCGCTTTATATGGCCAACCCGACCCCGCCGGACCCCAAAAAAAGCCAGATACGCTTCAAGACCCTTCTCAAGGAAGCTGAAGAGCGGCTTGAGGATTCACCGTTGCGGCCGCAGCAAAAAACGGCCCTTCTCGAGCCGGCTCGTACGCTTATTTCGGATTCCATGTTCTGGGAGCGCCAGTCCGCTGGGCTAGCGTTATTTCTCGCTCCCGAGTTCTCCAGGATATATCGTCTGCCCATAATGGTCCCTGATATGGTTATAGTTTCGGGGCATTTTCATATCAAGCCGCTGCTTTCCCTTATGAGCGGGGACGAAGAGTTCTACGTGCTCGGATTGAGCCAGAAAAAGATCCGTGTTTTGCGTTGTACGAGAGACAGCGTCAAGGAGCTGGAACCCGAAGGTATCCCCGAGAGCATCGCAGAGGCACTGCAGTATGAACCCCTCGAAAAGCAGGGCCAGTTCGGGGGCTCGGCTTCCGGCCAGTTTCACGCTCACGGGGCAGGCGACGAGGATTTCAAGGACAATATTTTCCGGTTCTTCAGGAAGGTGGATGAAGGTCTCAAGGACATCCTCAAAGGCGACAGGCCTCTCGTCCTGGCAGGTGTGTCCTATATTCTTTCGATTTACAGGGAGGCCAATACCTATCCTCGCCTGGCGGACGATGCTATAGAAGGCAACCCCGACAATCTGAGCGCCCAGGACCTTCAAAAGAGGGCCCGTGAAATCGTGGAACCCCTTTTCGAGAAAGCAAAACAGGAAGCGGCGGAGCGCTACGGTCACCTTCAGGGTACCGGAAAGGCCTCTAACCGACTAGAAGAAGTGGTGCCTGCGGCGGTTTCGGGGCGGATTGAAACCATTTTCGTTGCCTTGGGACGGCAGGTTATGGGGCGTTTCGACGAGAACAGTAACAGCGTTGAAATAAACGAGGAAGCCGGAGAACGCGATCTTCTCGACCTCGCCGCCGTGGAGACTATCCGAAATGGAGGCACGGTCTATACCGTAGATGCCGACAAGGTCCCAGGCGGTGGTGACGTGGCAGCCATATTCAGGTACTAGACGGAAAGGGCGAAGGGGTTTTATTCGGCGGAAGTATACAATACAGTAAATTTAGACTATTTTCGGAATTTTCACACATATGTTGACAATGGGAAAAAATGTGATATCGTTGCCTTTGGTGACCGACAAGTTCTTTTAGTAACGGATGGGTCGAATCAAAATGGAGGTATAACCATGGCACGATACCAGAAAGAAGCGAGTACCGCAGCCAGGGATGTTTTGGGGACTTTTGCGTTTGCCGCTTCTACCATTACAGGCGCGACCTACGGTATCGCAAATCTCATGATGCAGTATCTTTAAAATTTGCTTCTCCTTTCTCTCCTTTCTGTTTTCACAGATAGATGACGGCCCCGGATAGTCCGGGGCCGTCCGTCGTTTTTGGGGTACACTACGACGCGTAACCTTTATTGGAGGTGCAAGCCCGTGCCGAACCGCTGCCTTTGGGCCGAGGCCCATCCGCTTCTTTTGGAATATCACGATAATGAATGGGGAGTTCCAGTACATGACGACCTGAAGCTTTTCGAGTTCCTTATCCTCGAAGGATTCCAGGCAGGATTGAGCTGGCTCACCATACTGAAAAAAAGGCAAAGCTTTCGTGAAGCCCTGGAAGGTTTCGACGCCGAAAAACTTGCTCGCTGGGGCGAAGCGGAAATAACGCGCGCCATGAGAAACGAAAAAATCATAAAAAACCGCAGAAAACTGGAAGGTGCCGTAGCTAACGCCAGGGCCTTTTTGAAAGTGCGTGAATCTTTTGGGTCTTTCTCGGAATACATGTGGGGCTTCGTGGAAGGTAAACCTGTGAAAAACGCATGGAATGACCCTTCGCTTATCCCCGCGGAGACGCCGCTTTCTCGAAACATCAGCAGAGACATGAAAAGGCGTGGCTTTCGTTTCGTCGGGCCTGTTGTGATCTACAGTCACATGCAGGCCGTAGGGATGGTCAACGACCACCTGGTGGACTGCTTCCGCTACGCAGAGGTCTGACGGTGAGGGGCTAGCTTCCTCCGCTCTTGCGACCTTTAGCGTGGCCCCTGGAGCGTTTTGTCCCCTTTTTGCCTTCCCTTTTGTCTTTCCCGCAAGCCGGTCTTATCAGGCATTGAGGTCCGTTACCAATGAGGTCCGTCCGGCCTTCCAGACGAAGGGCCTGCTCCACCAGGCGGCGGTTTTGGGGGTTGCGGTACTGGAGCAGTGCCCGCTGCATGGCCTTTTCGCGCGGGGTTTTGGGCACGTAGACCGGCTCCATCGTCAGGGGGTCCAGCCCCGTCCAGTACATGCAGGCTGAAAGTGTCCCCGGCGTGGGGATGAAGTCCTGAACCTGCTCGGGCTGGTAGTGGATATCCCTCAGGAATTCGGCCAGCTCGATGGCGTCCTTCAGGGTGCTTCCCGGGTGGCTCGACATCAGGTAGGGCACCAGAAACTGCTTCTTGCCCGCCTTTTTATTGGCCTCTTCAAACTTATCCCTGAATTTCAAGAATGTTTCCCTGCCGCTTTTGCGCATTCGGTCGGTCACGTTTTTCGAAATATGCTCCGGTGCGACCTTGAGCTGGCCGCTCACGTGATGAGTCACCAGCTCGGCAATAAAAGCGTCGCAGCCGCCGTCTGCCAGAAGGTAGTCGTAGCGGATGCCCGAGCGGACGAAGACCTTTTTTACGGCCGGCAAAGACCGGACGCCCTTGAGGACCTCCAGATAGGATGCATGGCCCGTTTTCAGTTTCGGGCAGGGTGTCGGCCAAAGACAGCGACGGTTTTTGCAGGAAGTTCCCTTTTCCTGCAGGGAACAGGCCTTCGAATGGAAATTCGCGGTAGGCCCGCCCACGTCGTGGATATAGCCTTTGAAATCCTCCAGTTCTGTCAAAAGCCTGGTCTCGCGCACGATCGAAGCGCGGCTTCTCGGCTGGATTATGCGTCCCTGGTGGGATGCGAGGGCGCAGAAGGCGCAACCGCCGAAGCACCCTCTGTGTGCCGTGATGCTGAATTTGACCTCTTCAAGCGCCGGTACGCCTCCTTCGGCTTCGTAGGAAGGATGCCAATTCCTGGTAAAGGGGAGCTCGTAGACGGCATCCAGTTCCTCCGGTTTCATGGGCAAAGACGGAGGGTTTTGGACCATCCAGCGCGTTCCTACCTTCTGTGCCACCGGTCGCCCCCTACCGGGGTCCTGTTCCCCTTCGGCCAGGGCGAAAGCCTCCGCGAAAGTTCTCTTGTCCGAGGCAGATTCCTCGAAGGAGGGGAGTTCCACCACAAAAGAAAGGGCCGAAAGGTCACGAGTCATGTAGCAGGTGCCCCTCACATCGGTGATGTTTCGGACATCTTCGCCGGACTCCAGTCTTTTGGCGATCTCCAGTATGGGCGATTCTCCCATGCCCCATACCAGAAGGTCCGCCCTGGTGTCGGCAAGGATGGGGCGACGAATGTTGTCGGACCAATAGTCATAATGGGCAAACCGGCGGAGGCTTGCCTCGATCCCCCCTATGATCAGGGGCGTGTCCTTCCAGAGACTCCTTGCGAGATTGCAGTAGACGATAGTCGCCCTGTCCGGGCGCCGGTTGCCCACACCGCCCGGCGAGTACCGGTCACTTCGTCTGGGTTTTTTAGCCGCCGTATAGTTTGAGAGCATGCTGTCGAGGTTCCCGGCCGAAACCAGAACGGCCAGGCGAGGCTTCCCCATGACGGCTATGCTTTCCGCGTCCCGCCAGTCGGGCTGCGCGATGATCCCCACGCGGTAGCCTGCCGATTCGAGGAGTCTCGAGATCAGGGCATGGGCGAAGCTCGGATGGTCCACGTAGGCGTCGCCGGTAACAAATAAAAAGTCGAGTTCATCCCAGCCGCGACGTCTCATATCGTCGCGGTTTACGGGAAGAAATTCATTTTTGCCGACAGGCTTTTGCATGCGTTTTTTCATGTCTAAATTCACCTGCGTCTGCGTTTTTGCGGCTCATTCCCGCCGGAAGAAATCAATTCTCCCAGAAAGAGGATGTTTCGGCAATTTTCGTTTTGTGACATTGTGGCCGGA
>DMCT01000073.1 GCA_003446665.1 Synergistaceae bacterium | reverse complement strand
ACGTGCCGAAAAGAAAGGGACAAAACTGTACGCTTTTCCCGGCGTACCATGGGAATTTCAATCACTAGCAGAAAAGGAATTGTTATCAGGCCTGACACCAAGCGGCAAACTACAGCGCGTTATCAGGGTTGTTGGATGGCCTGAAAGCAGGTTGAAAACCAAAATTGAACCCGTCCTTGAAAATCAGACTCTTTCTGTCTCCATCCTACCGTCGCCCAATTGTGTTACCCTTTCTTTTTTTGGTTTTCCGGAGGCTGTCGAAGAGGCTTTGAGGAAAGTAAAAGATCTCCTTCCGGAGGATATCCTTCCGGAAGGAGCCGACTCGCTCGCAGAGGCGGTTTTCATGGAAGCACTGAAAAGGAAAACGAGAATCGCCCTGGCCGAATCTTGTTCCGGCGGTCTTGTAGGGGCTGCCCTTACGGAAATACCAGGAGTTTCAGAAGTCTTTGCCGGAAGCGCCGTTTGCTACGAAAACGAGGCAAAGATATCACTGCTCGGAGTATCGTCTGCGACCCTGGAAGAACATGGGGCGGTCAGTGAAGAATGCGCCAGGGAAATGGCTGAAGGCGCACTTCGGATCTTTAAGGTCCCTTTCAGTCTTGCCGTTACGGGTATCGCAGGCCCTGGAGGGGCCCGACCCGGCAAACCTGTGGGTACCGTGTGTTTTGCCTTGTGTTCGCCTGAAGGATTAAGCACATGGACAAGAAAGTTCCATGGTGACAGGGCCGGCGTAAGACGATGGACCGTGGCTTTCGGACTTGAGAAGCTCTGGAGGGAGTTGAGGGGGATCTGATGTATGAGTGAGAAGGTGCGCTGCTTCATTTGCGTAGAAATAAACCCGGGTGTTAAAAAAACGCTGGGCAAATGGCTGGCCCGGTTAGGCACACTGGCTCCGCGTATCCGATGGGTAGATGAAAAGGCCTTGCATATCACCTTGAAGTTTTGCGGGGAGATGGAGCCGGCAAGGCTTATAAAGCTTCAGGCTGCTCTCGAACAGGTATTGAGCTCTGCGAAAATAGGTCCCTTCGACCTGGAGCTCTCGGGCGTAGGGGCATTTCCGGGATGGAGGCAGCCCAGCGTATTGTGGGTCGGGGTAGGAGGCGAAGACGACCAGCTCCGTCGGATCGCCGACTACGTCGACAAGGCAGGGGAAACTGTCGGACTGCAGAAGGAAAGACGTCCCTTTCATCCTCATGTGACAATTGCGAGAATAAAGACTTCTTCCGAACTACCTGTCCAGCTGATGAAGGAGTTCAACGACGAAAGTGTCGTACAGGGTGAATGGACTGTCAGGTATATAACGGTCATGCGAAGCGACCTCTACCCTGAAGGTCCTGTTTATACGCCGCTGGCCCGATATTTGCTCAATCCCACGGAGGTGGTCTGATAATGGCAAAACGGAAAAACCTGACGCGTGAAGATGTGCTGGAACAGGCGATGGCGGATATAAAAAGCAAATTTGGCGATGGGGCCATCATGCGTCTTGGTGAGGAAACAAGACAGGCCGTTGACGTCATTTCGAGCGGGGTGCTGCCCCTGGACATAGCCCTTGGCATAGGAGGGTATCCAAGAGGCAGAATCATCGAGATTTTCGGACCTGAGGGAAGCGGCAAAACGACACTGGCTCTTCATGCGATCGCAGAAGCCCAGAAAAGCGGCGGCGTTGCGGCCTTTATCGACGCAGAGCACGCACTTGATCCAAGGCTGGCTCATTCGATGGGTGTGAAGATCGATTCCCTTTACGTTGCGCAGCCCGACAGCGGCGAACAGGCTCTTTATATTCTGGAAACCCTGGTCAGAAGCAGTGCCGTCGACGTCATAGTGGTGGATTCCGTAGCCGCCCTTACACCCCAGGCCGAGATAGACGGGAAAATAGGAGACAGCCAGGTAGGACTACAGGCCAGGCTGATGTCCTATGCGCTCAGAAGGCTTACATCTTCGATTTCTAAAAGCAAATGCATCGTCATCTTTATAAATCAGCTGAGGGCAAAAATATCTACCATGGGTTACGGCGGCCCGCAGGAAACGACGACAGGCGGCAGAGCGCTCAAGTTCTACAGTTCCGTCCGTGTGGAAGTCAAACGAGGGAAGAGCGTCACCAGGGGCGATGAGAACCTGGGTCACGAACTCTGGATCAAGGTAGTGAAAAACAAACAGGCCCCCCCTTTCAGGACGGCTCACGCAACGTTGATTTACGGCAAGGGCGTTCCAGAGGAGATGTCTGTGCTCGATATGGCTATCGATCATAACGTTATCGTGCGTAAAGGGTCGTGGCTGGCTTACAAGGGCGAAACGCTCGGTCAAGGAAAAGAAAATGTGGCCTCCTACCTTAAGGAACATCCCGAACTCATGGAGGAGGTATCACAGGAGATCAAAAAGAAGGTAGCCGAAGGAATAGGTCTGATTCTTTCTCCCGAAACAGAGGAAGAAGAAGCCGACTTGCGTGAAGAAGAAACTGGCCTCGACCTGGAAGAGGAGATACTGGAACTGGACATGGAAGACGAAAATTAGGATGGAAGAGAATAAAGAAGCGCCGAAAAGCTGTTGGATACATAATACGATCCTTTAAGTCATGATGAAAAACAAAGGCGTCCCTGCCTTTTTGGGGTATGTATCTCCTTTGAGGAACCATATGGGTTTGTGTTTGTAACCTTAACCTCTGAAAAGTAAGGATATAAATACTAAAAGAAAAGATATCCTGAATTAGCATGACTATTTGTAGGTGTTGACAGAGTCCGAAAGGCCCGCTATCATATCCTTCGCCCCTTGAGAAAGGGGTTGGACATTGCACCTTGACACAAGAATATAGGTGAACAGTCAGAGCGGGAGCTAACTGCAGTATAGGGAGAAATATATGGAGAGTTTGATCCTGGCTCAGGACGAACGCTGGCGGCGTGCTTAACACATGCAAGTCGGACGATTTTTGTGGACGCGGATCTTTCGGGAGAAGCGTTCATGGAGATAGTGGCGGACGGGTGAGTAACGCGTGAAGTACCTGCCCTGGGGAGGGGGATACCGTCTGGAAACGGACGTTAATACCCCGTAAGCCGGGAGGTGAAAGGCCCGTGAGGGCTGCCCTGGGAGGGTTTCGCGTCCTATCAGCTGGTTGGTGGGGTAACGGCTCACCAAGGCGAAGACGGGTAGCCGGTCTGAGAGGATGGACGGCCACACTGGAACTGAGACACGGTCCAGACTCCTACGGGAGGCAGCAGTGGGGAATATTGGGCAATGGGCGGAAGCCTGACCCAGCGACGCCGCGTGAGGGA
>DMCT01000090.1 GCA_003446665.1 Synergistaceae bacterium | reverse complement strand
GAGCGGGGGCTGGATGAAAAGAAACTGCAGCGAATCCTTACAGACCGGGATGGTTCAGGCCTGTTTGATCCAGACGAAACCTTGTCGGAAGCCGAAAAAGAGCTCATGTCCTACCTGCAGAGGAAAAAACACGAGGCCGACCGGGTTACGGTGAAGAGCGTCATCGATGATTTCGGAAGGTCCCCCTATGGGTGGTGGCAGGCTGGAAGCCTCTGCGTACTGGCAAAACTCGTTGCGAGGGGCAAGGTGGACATCAAAAGGGACTCCGATTACCTCGACAGCGCGGGAATACTTGCGGCTTTGAGAAACACCCGAGAACATGGAAATGCCGTGGTTGAATTGCGGACGACCTTTTCGATGGCAGCTGTCCAGCAACTCAAGCGCTTTCACCAGGAACTTTTCAATGAGCCGAACGCGAAAAGCGATGCCAAGGAAGTTGCCTTGGCCTTCGAGGCGAGACTAAAAGAAGAAGTGCTGGAGCTTGAAAAAATTCAAAGCCGCGCAATACGGTACCCCTTTTCACAAAAATTTGATGCAGCACTGCAGGAACTGAAGAAGTTCACAGGAAAGGATTACACCTTTTATCTCAACGAGCTCACGGATTTTAAAGACCACCTTCTTGAAATCCAGCATGACACCGTCGAACCGATCAAGAATTTTATCAACGGGCCGAAAAGGGACATCTACGATTCCATAGACCGGTTTCTGACGGAACAGGAAGCGAATTTCTCCCATGTAAATGAACAAAAACTGGCGGATTTACGGAAGTTGATGGCTTCGGAAGACCTTTTCAAAAACAACAACGCTCTGGATGCGAAAAAGCTGAAGGAGGAACTCCAGGGCTCCATAGAAACCGTTCTTGAGGACGAAAAGCAAAAAGCTTTGGAAGAAATTGAAAGAAAGCGTGAAGAATTCCAAGAATATCCGGAGTACTCCAGATTGGAAGAAGGACAGTATCGCGAGTTCGAAGCTTCTTTCGAACAAAAAAAAGAATTCCTGGAAGGAATCAAGTTTGTTTTCCGTGTCCGGGAGGCCCTGGAGGAGTTTAAAAACAAAGAATTCCCTGACATGATTCAGAGGCTCCAGGATCTGACAAAAGGCCACAAAGGAGACACCGGTCGGGTAGGGCAACCGCCGACAACAAAATCAATCATTCCGCTCGACCAGGTGAAAGTCATGACCGGAAAGAAGTTACTGACTACCGAGGAAGAGGTGGATGAGTACCTGCGGGCTTACAGGGAAGCGCTCATCGATCAGCTCAAGGATGGGAAGAATATCTATGTTTCCGATTGATCTTGATCTTGCTACATGCAACCAATTCTTGGGGGAATGCCTGCAATGAACCTGAACAAGCTCGAAAAATTCGCGAACCAGACAAGAAAGAAATTGCTGGGGATCGTGGCTTCCAAACTGGAGTACGTGCTTCAAGCTGATTCAGCAGAATTGCGGGAGAAGAGCCGTCAGGTGCAGGAACTGAAAAAGGAACTAACCGTAAAGGGCAAGGAATCGCTCATCGAGGAAGTTGCCTACACCTGGTTCAACAGGTTCATCGCCCTCAGGTTCATGGATGCTCGCGGGTACACGGAAACAAAGACCGTGTCGCCCTTGCCGGGCCATACACAGCCGGAAATCCTCGAGGTCTTCAAGGGCGGCTATTGCCCCAGGGATTTGCCCGTTGACAAGAACAGGCTCTTTCGTCTTCTGGACGGAAGTGTTCCCGCCCGGGACCCGCAAAACGAGGTCTACCGCTTCCTTCTTCTTGGTGTTTGCAACGCCTGGCACGAGCAGATGCCCTTCATGTTCCAGAAGCTCCGGGACTATACGGAGCTTTTGATGCCCGACGACCTTTTGAGCGAACACTCCATATTGGCGGAGATGAACGAGAATATCTCTGACGATGACTGCAAGGACGTGGAGATCATCGGCTGGATGTACCAGTTTTACGTTTCTGAAAAACACGACGCCGTCATCAAGGCAAAAAAGAAAATCGCCCCCGAGGATATCCCGGCCGCGACGGAGCTTTTTACCCCGCACTGGATCGTACGCTACATCCTGGAAAACACGCTGGGCAGGCTCTGGATGCTCAACAGGCCCGAGTCCAGGCTCAAGGAAGTGATGGAGTATTACATCGAACCTGAAGAAAAGGAATCGGATTTCCTAAAGGTCCCAAATCCGGAAGAGATAACCATCTGTGATCCGGCTTGCGGCTCCGGACACATGCTGACCTACGCTTTCGACCTTCTTGTGCGGATCTACGAGGAAGAGGGGTATGACCGGTCCGACATCGCAAGGCTGATTCTGGAGAAAAACCTTTATGGCATCGAAATCGACCAGCGAGCAGCTGCGCTTGCCGCCTTTGCGCTGGCCATGAAAGCCAGGGCCTACGACGGAAAATTTTTCAGAAGCGGCCCGATCCAGCCCAATATCCTATGCCTTGAAAAAGTGTCCTTTGAAGAGGAAGAACTGAAGGCATACAAGGAAGCCCTTGGTGAAGATCTCTATACACCGGAACTTGCGGAAACGCTTCTTTCTTTCGAGAATATCGACAGCATTGGATCATTGCTCAAGCCGACCCTTCTGTCGCCGGAATATTACCTCGAAAAACTCGGCAAAAAAGACTTCCAGAACAACTGGATACTCAAGGCCACCCACGACAAGGTTCGGTCCGTCCTCCGCCAGACGTGCTATCTTTCGCGGAAATATCATTGCGTTGTCGCGAACCCGCCCTATATGGGGAACAAGCACATGAACGATGTGTTGAAGGAATTCGCAAAAAAATATTTCCCTCGCTCAAAGTCAGATCTTTTTGCCATGTTTATCGAAAGAAATACGGAATATGCGCTACAAAAAGGCCTTGTTGGCATGATAACCATGCAAAGCTGGATGTTTTTGTCATCTTTTGAGAAATTGAGAGAGAGATTTCTGGACAAAACCACCATTCTTTCTATGGCACATCTCGGACCCAGGGCTTTTGACACGATAAGTGGAGAAGTCGTTTCCACCACGATGTTTGTTCTGGAAAACCTTGAAAAGCCGGAAATGAAAGGAATTTACCTGCGTCTTGTGGAGTCCAAAAATGAGAAAAAGAAAAAACAGACCTTTCAAAACAATCGCCCTTCTGCTAATAATCCAACTCCTGAAAAATGTTACCGCGTCTCCGCCTCTGATTTCAAAAAGATCCCCGGTTCGCCCATCGCGTATTGGGTAAGTGAGAGAGTTTGGAAAGTTTTCGAAAATGGAACAGTATTGAAAAGTGTTGGAGATACAAGGCAAGGTATGGCAACAAGCGATAATGAACGTTTCTTAAGATTTTGGCACGAGATAAACATTACCAAATCTTATTTGACTGCAAAAAATAGAGATGAAGCAAAACAGTCAGGTAAAAAATGGTTTCCGTATAACAAAGGTGGAGATTACCGGAAATGGTATGGCAACATCGGGTATGTCGTGAATTGGGAGAACGATGGTGAAGAATTAATCAATTATGCGTCATATCTCTATGGCAGTGCTACTCGAACAATAAAAAGCATTTCGGAGTATTTTAAACCCTGTATAAGTTGGTCCAAAATATCTAGTGGAAATATGGCTATGAGATATTATCCAGCGGGTTTCCTTTTTGATGTAGCTGGATGTTGTATTTTTTCAGAGTCAAAAAGGGATTTGGTGTTTTTGCTTGGATTCTGCAATACTGTAATAGCTAGATTTTTTCTCGGTACAATTTCTCCCACCCTTAATTTTGAAGCAGGTCAAATAGCCAAACTTCCCCTTATAAAAGTAAAAAAAGAAGAGCTCATTAATTTACCCAAGGAGTTGATCAAATATTCAAAAATTGACTGGAATTCCTACGAAACCTCCTGGGACTTCAGCACCCTTCCGTTGCTCGACCGTGAACTTCGCCAATCGACCCTGGAAGCTACATACAAAAAACTCCGTGCTCACTGGCAGGATATGACGCTTGAGATGAAGCAACTCGAGGAGGAGAACAACCGGATCTTTATCGAAGCATATGGGTTGCAGGACGAGCTGACGCCGGATGTGCCCCTTGAGGAGATCACCCTTACCTGCAACCCTCGTCACCGGTATGGAAACAAAAAGACCGACGAGGAACTGGAAGCCCTGCTTTTGGCCGACACGATGCGAGAGTTCGTCTCCTACGCCGTGGGGTGCATGTTCGGGAGATACTCTCTGGACAAGCCCGGTCTTGTTCTGGCCAATCAGGGTGAAACCGTCAAGGACTACATCGAGAAGGTCGGTCTCCCGAAAGAAGAAATTACTTTTTTGCCCGACGAGGACAACGTCCTTCCCCTGACGGAAGGCGAATATTTTACTGATGATGTCGT
>DMCT01000085.1:4293-11463 GCA_003446665.1 Synergistaceae bacterium | reverse complement strand
CAACCGCCGAGGCCTTGACATCCAGCATCTCTTGTACGTCGGGTCCTTTTTCGTCCCCCGTCGCGGGCGGCGTGAATGTTCCGTCGGGGGCATCGATTTTAAGTCTGTCGACCCGGACCCCTCCCAGCTCACAGCCTTCAAGGTCAAGGTATATGCGGCGCACCCTGCCGTTTTTGTCGGGCCCGCCGTCTACTATCATTTCCATCGTTTCGGGCTTGAGCCCCGAAACAAAGGCGTCGAAAAGTCTTTGCGCGGCGGCTTCTTCGTCATGGCCGGCCGAGGCTGGAAGTGGTGCCCCGAAAAGCAAAAAAAGCACGAGCCCGAAAACCATGGTGACGCCTGCGAAGCTTTTTTTCAACATATTTGTGTACCCCCGTATTCGATTCGGGTGAGTTTTGTCGAAGCCAGCTAAAATAATATCATTAACATCTTTGAAGTGGGACCGTAGTTTCGTCGAAAGGAAGCGTGTCAGACTCGTCACATGAAAGCTGACGGATTTTTCATGAACGGTGGGAAGTTGCGTAAACGGGCCGCGTTTCTTGCGGCCGACGGTCCGATGGCACGAAACCGGTACGAATGGCTGCGCCTTGCCGATGAAGCTGCCGCCTCGGGCGATTGGCTTTTGGCCGAATATGCCTACAAACGGGGATTGGGGTTGCGTGTGTTGTGGTGAAAAACGAGGGTTCTGTTTTTTACAGGGCAGCCAGGGGTGATCTAAAGAGGGGCAAATTCCTCTCCAGGCCGAACAGGTTCATCGTGACCTGCGTGACCGACTCCGGAATCGTCAGTGCCTATCTTCCCAATCCCGGCAGACTGTGGGAGCTGCTTCTTCCCGGTGTGCCGGTACTGCTTGAGAAGGCCGGGGAAGGTCCCAATCGCAACACCGGGTATACGGTACTGGCGGTAGAAACCGAAAGAGGCCCCGTGATGCTCCATACCCATCGGACCAACGACGTTGCGGAACGGCTGTTTGGCGAGGGCCTCATACCTGGATGGGAAAAAGCAAGGGTAGCAAAACGCGAAACGACCTGTGGACGAAGCCGTTTCGACTTTCTCCTGGAGTTGCCCGAAGGATCTGTACCTGCGGAGGTCAAATCCTGCACGCTCTTCGGGAATACGTTGGCCATGTTTCCCGACGCTCCGTCAGAACGGGCCAGGCGCCACATACTTCACCTGGCGGAAATAGGGAGGACTGGTCCGAGGCCCCTTGTACTTTTCCTCGTCCAGTCGGGGAACATGAAATACTTCCTTCCAGATTTTCACACCGATTTCGAATTTGCCCGGGCTTTGTACGAAGCCAGAAACCACGTCGACATAAAGGCCGTAGGAATCGAATGGAGCCCGTGCCTGGAAATGAAACGGGCACCGTGCGAACTAGATTTACCATGGCATATTTTCGAAAGGCATGGTATTGACGGCGGTGCGTATCTGCTTTTGCTCAAACTCGATAAAAGCCGTAGCGTAAGCACAGGGAGTCTGGGCGAGATCGAATTCCCGTCGGGTCATTACTGCTATGTGGGATCGGCTCGCAGGAACCTGAAGTCGCGCATGGCGCGCCATCTCAGGCGGAGGAAAAACTTTCACTGGCACATTGATTACCTGAGAGAACATTGCGAAGTAAAGGTCTGCATTCCAGTCAGGTCGGCCGAAGACCTGGAGTGTAGTCTCGCATCAGCCGTAGGGGACATTGCCGAAAATTCGGTGCACGGTTTTGGTTCATCCGATTGTTCCTGCGGATCCCATCTTTTTCGCTTTTCCTCCGATCCCCTTAAAAACAGGAATTTTGTAAAGATACTGATCGATTTCCGGATCAACAGGCTGGTGGCTGAAAAAAAGCCCGGCCAAGGGGCTTGACAATGTGTGCATATGTGCCTATATTGCCATATAGGAAATAAAAAAAGGAGTGCTGACATGACGCTTTTAGAAAAAAAGGTCCAGATTTTCAAGGCCTTGGCCCATCCAGTGAGGTTGGGCATAGTTGAAAAGCTGGCCGAAGGCGAGCGATGCGTTTGTGACATAGCTGAATGGTTCGACTGCGACAGGACGACCATAAGCAAGCATCTTTCGATATTGAAGAACGCAGGGATAATAGCTGACCGCAAGGAAGGCCTGAAAGTTAATTATTCGCTGCGCCTGACGTGCATCCTTCCGGTTCTTGAGTGCGTGGAAGGCAAATTGCTCGATAACCTGCGTAAGGAATTTGAAAGTTGTTGCGGAATGGCTCGGGAAGACCTTAAAACATCGGGAGGAATCGAAAATGCATAAGATCCAGATACTTGGTACGGGATGTCCGAAATGCCACAAGTTGGCAGAGACGGCAGAAAAAGCAGCCGGACAGGCGGGCCTGGACTTTGAGATCGTAAAGGTGACCGACCTGGACGAGATAATGGACTTCGGCGTGGTGGTAACTCCGGGATTGGCCTTAAACGGCAAGGTGCTTTTTACGGGGAAGGTTCCTTCCGTAGATGAACTCGCCGACATACTAAAAAAGGCCGCCGGGAAATGAGCCAAAGCTCGCATCAGGCAGATTGCGCAGACGGATTACGTGAAGGTGATCCTAAACCGTGAGCGATAAAAAGAAACTTCTCTGGCTTGCTGCGGCTTTTGTACTTTTTTATTTTATGCCCGCCGACAGCGACAGGGTGCAGTCCGGAGCCGTTGAAGCCGTGGCCATGCTGCACGAATACGCGAGGGAACATGTGTTGCTCTGTCTCGTTCCGGCCTTTTTCATCGCCGGTGCCATCAGTGTCTTCGTGAGCGCTCAATCGGTGATGAAGTACCTGGGAGGAAAGGCCAACAAGGCGGTAGCCTATTCAGTGGCTGCCATATCAGGCACGGTTCTGGCCGTTTGTTCCTGCACCGTACTGCCCCTTTTTGCCGGGATATACAAGCGTGGCGCCGGACTGGGGCCCGCAACGGCATTTCTTTATTCCGGCCCGGCCATCAACGTCCTGGCAATCATACTCACTGCCAGGGTTTTGGGAGTGCAGCTGGGCGTCGCAAGGGCTGTGGGTGCCATTGTCTTCAGCGTAGTGATAGGCATCGCCATGTCGCTTCTTTTTAACCGCGAAGAAGCCCAAAGGCAGCAGGATTTCGCCCTCGCGGAGGACATTGGCGAAGACAAGCCGCTTTGGCAAACGGTCTGGCACATAGCATCCCTGGTGGTCTTTCTGGTCTTCGCCAACTGGGCGGCGCCGAGAGAACCGGGAGGTTTGTGGTCCGCCATTTACGGCATAAAGTGGTATGTCGCCGGAGCGGCTCTTTTGAGCGTGGCCTTTTCGACGCTCAGATGGTTCGATCACGGCGAGAGAGAATCCTGGCTGGATTCTACCAAAGGCTATGCACTCCAGGTCATGCCTCTGCTTTTTGCCGGTGTGCTCGTCGCCGGGTTCCTCCTCGGTCGCCCGGGACAGGAGGCGCTCATTCCATCGAGATTCGTTGCCTCGCTTGTAGGGGGAAACAGTCTTTTCGCCAACTTTTTCGCTTCCATTGCGGGCGCGTTCATGTATTTCGCGACCCTGACGGAAGTGCCTATCCTCCAGGGGCTTTTGGGCGCCGGAATGGGGCAGGGTCCCGCTCTTGCCCTGCTTCTTGCCGGACCGGCCCTTTCGCTGCCGAACATGCTCGTCATACGAAGTGTTTTGGGAACGAAAAAAACCATTGCCTATGTCGGGCTGGTCGTAGTCATGTCGGCGACAGCCGGCCTGATTTACGGGACTTTTACAGCCTGACGGGACAAGAAAGAAGGTGTTTTTTTATGACGAAAAAACTCAAGGTCCTTTTTCTGTGTACGGGCAATTCCTGCCGCAGCCAAATGGCCGAAGGGTGGTCCAGATTTCTAAAGGCGGATGTGATAGACGCCTGGTCGGCCGGGATTGACCCGACAAAGGTCAATCCAAAGGCCATACAGGTCATGGCCGAAGCGGGAGTGGACATTTCGGGGCAAAAGAGCAAGCACGTGGAAAGCCTGATGGATATTCCCTTCGACGTGGTAATAACACTTTGCAAAGATGCGAGAGACACCTGTCCCATTTTCCCGGGAGAGGCGAAGGTAGTTCACCACGGGTTTGACGATCCGGCAAGGGCGGAGGGTTCCGAGGAAGAAATCCTTGCCTTTTTCAGAAGGGTCAGGGACGAAATACGTGAATTCGTGGAAACCCTGCCCGAAAGTCTCGTCTAGCGTGGATCTTTTCAAGGGTTTGCCCCGTTGTTTACCGAACGGAAGGGGGTGACCTCCATTAGATTCGCAAGGATAACCTCGAGGTTCTGGCTTCGGCAAGTGGCCAGCAGTGGGGGCGATTTCAGCATAGTGATCCAGACCAACATCGCAGGGTGATGAATGGCCTACAAAGGTCCGGCGGGCCTTTTGGGAAAGCCTGAAAATACCGATTCCTTTACACCTTTTAGGGTAAAGGGAGAAAACGTCATTTGCTGGATACACGAAGAGGCGATGGAATTTTTCGGGGATCGGGGCCCCATGCCCGACGGTTCGTACCTGTTTTTAGTGGAGGGGACCGGACGGTTGCGCCTGTGGTTTGAAGACGGACTCGAAGGCGGAGAAAGAAGTTGAATAGGTGTTCCCTATCCCTGAATCGTTTCGATTGTAAAGCGTGAATGAATAGAGTAAGGAAGGGGAAAACGTGGCGGATTCGAAGGATTTGTTCTTGATGCTGTGGTTGACACTGTCAAACAGGGAGGTTTTGTAGTTATGGACGAGGAAAAGATCGCTGCTGCGAACAATATGGCTTGTCCGGCCGATGACCGGCATATGACCAGTATCTTTGAGAAATATCTGACCCTCTGGGTTGGGTTGTGTATCGTCGCTGGGATACTCTTGGGCAAGATCGCCCCGGAGTTGGCTCAAACGCTTGATGGCATGGCAATTCGCGTTAACGGGGCGCCTGTCATCTCGATCCCGATCGCCATCTGCCTGTTCTTCATGATGTATCCGATCATGGTAAAGATCGATTTTGCCGGAGTTGTAAAAGCCGGAAAAAGTGGAAAACCTGTTTTCCTGACCCTGTTCGTAAACTGGTGTGTCAAACCCTTCACAATGTATGCCATTGCCATGCTTTTTCTGGGTGTGCTGTTTAAAGGATTTATTGGAGCAGAAGCGATGGATCTGGTAAAAATGCCCTTTGGTCTCGACCTGCCGGTTGGAGCGGAGTACGGCGCTGGTGTTGTTGTCTCGCAGGGTGGCGTTAAAATGCTTCAGATTCCGCTGTGGCGTAGTTACTTTGCCGGTTGCATTCTGCTGGGGATAGCCCCCTGTACCGCCATGGTTCTGGTCTGGGGATATCTGGCCCGGGGCAATGACGGCCTGACTCTTGTGATGGTCGCTATCAATTCACTGACAATGCTGGTCCTTTATGGTGTGTTGGGCGGTTTCCTGCTTGGCGTCGGCAAACTCCCTGTACCGTGGCAGGCTCTGGTTTTATCTGTTTCCATCTACGTGGCTCTGCCATTGGTTGCCGGGTATTTCTCCCGCAAATGGATTATAGGGCGCAAGGGCGAAAAGTGGTTTAAGGAAAAGTTTCTTCACTTGCTGACACCTGTGACCATCTGCGCACTGCTCTTGACTCTGGTTCTTTTGTTCAGCTTCAAAGGTGAGACCATTCTGGCCAACCCACTCACCATTCTCTGGATATCCATTCCGTTGTTCATTCAGACTATTTTCATTTTCAGCCTGGGCTATGCAGCAGCGAAATTGCTCAAACTCAAATACGAAGATGCCGCTCCTGCCGCCATTGTCGGCGCTTCCAACCATTTTGAGGTCGCCATCGCAACGGCAGTCATGCTATTCGGCCTGTCATCAGGGGCAGCCCTTGCAACGGTGGTTGGTGTACTTATCGAAGTGCCGGTGATGCTGATGTTGGTGGGAATCTGCAAACGGACAGCCGGCTGGTTCAAAGCGGAAAAGGCGTAACCGAGAGACTGATCCGGGTAAATTTACCTGGTATTTTGAGGAAACGAGAAGCGCAAGAACATACAGAAGGATTATTAGCACCTGTGAACCAACAATCGATGGCTATAAGGTTCGAAGACGAACAGGAACTGCTAAAGAAAGTTTCGAGAGACTGCTGTAGCAAGTAGTGGAAAAACCGACGCTTTTTTGTGTGCAGCCTCCCGCCTCAAGTGATATCCTCTTAAGTGCGAGGCGGGAGGCGATTGCGTTGGTAATTGAACCAGGCAGCAGGAAAGCAGTGCTTTTGGCAGACGGGGCCATGTTCGTGGCCGCCGTTTTCTGGGGGTCTGGTTTCGGGGCCACCAACTGGCTTTTGGGTTTTATGTCCCCTCTGTGGCTTTTGGCTCTCCGTTTCGTGGCGAGCACCGCCTTACTGGCGGCTGCCTTCAAGTCCAGACTTTCTCGCCTGGAGAGAAAAGACGTCTTCCTTGGCTGCCTGCTTGGAGGGCTTTTGGCCGCCACGTTCGTTGCCCATATAATCGGCCTGCTTTTCACTACGCCGGGCAAGCAATCTTTCATCGCCGGCAGCAATGTCGTCATGGTTCCTTTTCTTTACGCGTTCTTTTATCGAAAGATGCCCTCGCTCATCGCCACGGCGGCGGCCGTAGTTACCACGGCTGGTCTTTTGGTAATGGCCTTTACCCCGGGGATGACTTTCAATTTCGGTGATGCGCTTTCGCTGCTTTTGGCCTTGGGGATTGCTCTTCACGTGCTGGCCGTGGGCAACTTGAGCCGCAGGATGGACCCCGTGGCCCTCACTGTTGTCCAGATGGCGGCGGCCGGTTTCGTCCTCACCGTTTCGGCTTTCATTTTCGAACCCTTTCCCTTCCTTGCGGAAGTCCCTGCCAAAGCCTGGGGAGGGCTTTTATACGTTGTGCTTTTTGTCACCGTCATCCCCTTTTTGATTCAGACGGTGGCCCAGCGCTACAGTCCCGAAACTCACGCGGCGATCCTGCTTTCTTTGGAAAGCCCCTCGGGCTACGTTTTCGCGGTTCTCATCGGGCAGGAAATCCTGAACGCCCAGATCGTTATTGGTGGGCTGATAATCCTCGCCGGTGTGTTCCTTGCCGAAACCGAGACGTTCATGAGAAAGAAGTTTCACAGGCCTCCAAAAACAACCCTGCTACACGATAACGGTGACAGGCTGTGACAAGGATAAGAAAGCTTCTCCCAAAGCTCATGGCCGCCAATTTCGGGATAATGGC
>DMCT01000085.1:0-4026 GCA_003446665.1 Synergistaceae bacterium | reverse complement strand
GGCCTTTACCTGGTTGCCCTTACAACCTACCAGACCATGGTGATTCCCGACGAGGTTCGTGGCGGAGCCTTCGCTCTCGTCGCCGTGGGGGCCATGGCACCTTTCGTTATATCACTGCCTCTTGGGGACTGGTTCCTGCAGAAAGGGAGTTTTTCTTTTTATATCTGGATGGGCCCCATGCTGGCCTTATTAAGCGGGTTTATAGCCTTCATACTGCGGCCCGCAGGCGCTACGAAAGACGAAAAAGGAAAAAAAGAGAAAAAAGAGCAATGGGGAAGATGGACGGATCTTTTACGCCTGAGACCCCTGCAGGTTTTAATGGTATCTACGGTGCTCTACGGTCTGACCGACGCGGCCATAATATCGGTAACCCCGCTGGCGATGGACAAGAATCTCGTCCCGTCGGCGTTCATGGCTTCCTTCGCTGTAGGGGCCCTTTTGATAAGGATCCTGGGATTCAAAATCCTGGACCTTTTCCCGAGATACGGGACGGCTGCGGTAGTTATCGCCGTCAATGCCGCAGCCCTTTTCGGGACCTCTTTTGCCGGAAGCAACCGGGCCTTTGCCTTCTGGGGGTTTTTCTACGGCCTGGGAGTGGGTGTCGGTTTCCCCCTGTACCTGGCCCTGATAGGGGACGTGGCACCCCAGTCACTGAGGCCCAAGGCCACGGCGCTGGTCTGGTTCATCCTTGACGGGTGTTTTTTTGTGACACCAGTATTAATGGGTTATCTTACATCTTGCTTCGGTGCGCCGGGCGCTTTCCGTCTCCTGCCGGGCATAATCTTTTTCTGCACGCCCGCGTTGTACTGGTTTCTCTGGAGACCCCTCATGGGCGACAAAAAAGAGGACTCACGGGAGTGAGCCCTCTTTTTAAACTATTGTGACCGGAATCCTGTTGATTTTATTTTGCCTGCCAGGAACCTCCGGTGCTGACATAATCGCTTCCACCTGTCCACGAGCCCGCAAGAATCCCCTTTTTGAAGATACCCTGCAGTGTACCCTTGAGAGGTTCGTCAACGTCATAATGTTCACCCTGGTAGATCAATTTACCCGTTGCCGTTCCTGCCCAACTTGCCGATATGGCTCCAGTTACCGGGTCGAATGATCCAGTAAGGCTGCCACCGATGGAAACGTTCTGGTTGGGATCGCTGTATCGGGCGGCAATTGACCCGGTGACCTTCGTCCCGGATATAGTCATGTTCAATTTACCCCCCGATATGCCCTGCCCGGAAATTACGCCGGAGTATCTTCCGTCCGCGTTGATTTTACGGGTGTGTACTGAGGACACGCTGTCCGACCCGAGGAGCTTTCCATTACCACTGAAAGAAAAAAGGAGCCCCTTCACGTCGCCCATGGCAAGGGCCGTGAAGGTGATGCTTTCCCCCGGCCCGATGGTTGAAAAGGAGGGGCTCGTTCCCCAGCCCACTCCGCCGTCGGAGTAGGGCCCCGTGGAGTCGATGGAACATGAAAAGCCTGTAACGGGCTTGTTTGAGAGGTTGGTCACCGTGACGGCAAAGACTGTCTGGTCTGTCCCGGCCGAAGGGCTGATGCTCCAGGCGAGGACTCTGCCGGGTTCGGTTTTTTCAGGGACATCAGTCGGTTTTTCCACGGTTTTGGGTTTTGACTCCGGTTCCTGTTTGGTTTCAACCACCACTACGCCTTCGGGTTTAGGGGCCGGCTTCAGAGGTTTTTCAAGGGGTTTTTCAGACAGGATCTGCTCTTTTTCCTTCTCCAGGGCGGCCATTTCGGCGGCAAGCTCTGCCTCCAGGTCGAGCTTGTTTTCAGCGGCCGCCTGCTGTTCTGCTTCGGCCTTTTCCAGGCGCTCCTGCTCGAGGCGCTCCGCGCGGGCTGTCTCCCGCTCCCTGGCTATCTCGGCGGCAACTTCCGCCTCGATCCGGACCTCTCTTTGGAGTTTCTCGTACGTGCGGTCTTTGCCCTTGAGTCCGTACTCGTCGCAGAGACGTTCGAAGTTTCCCTTGGCGAGGATCATGTCCACGGCCACTTTCTCCGCCTCGGCTCGGTTGGCGGCAAAACCTCGCTCGATAAGATAGGTCTCGAGGTAACGATATTCCGCGGCCATGGTGGCCTGGAAAAACTCGTTCTTCATGGCCTCCTCCCTGGTCTTTGGCCATTTCTCCACGGGGCCTACCGTTTCGAGCATGGTGTTGTAGATCTTTTCGAAGTTCTTTTGTCCCACCCAGGTAACGGCTGCGTCGCCGGCCATCTTTCCCATGTTTCCTATGGCGATGATCTGCCCTATGGCAGGGGCCGTATAGCCGATTATCTTGCCGGCCGTGAAGTTACCCAATTTCTCCGCCGCGCCGCTGAAATCGCCCTTCAAGACGGCCTCGCCTATGGAGGCAAGGTCGCCAGCGTCGGCGGCCAGGCCCAGCGCGGCGGGCGAGTTTCCGGTAAGGCCGGTTATGAAGTTGTTGGCTGCCTGGACGGGGTCGGGTACAACAGGTTCGTCTGCCGGTTCGGCGAAAGACCCAACGGGCAAAAGAACAAGAACTGCTGCCAAAAGTACTGGAAACCATTTCGTTTTTTTCATGGCCTGCCTCCCTGGTCGCGTTCGTGTTGAGGTTTTGGGACCGCTATCCAATTTGTAGGTCTTTGTTTTTTCTCGTATTTTGTATTTTGCCGAAAGCTCCGGAGCGGGAGTTTATCCGCCTATTTGTTTTCGCAGCTGTTCGGCCAGAGGGCTTTGCAATTTTTCCAGGATTTCTATCCTGTCCAGGGCGCCCTGCCTGTTGCCCCTCAAGACCGAGATGAGGCCAAGACCGAAATGGGCTTCGGGCGAATCGGGCAAGAGCTTCAGTGCCTTTGTATAAGCGTCCTCGGCGGCTCCCAGGTCCTCGGCGCCTATCGCCGCAAGGCCCAGGCTGTTCCAGGCCGCTACAAGGCCCGGTTCGAGTTCGACAGCTTTTCGGGCCGTGACCACGGCGTCGACGTATTTACCGGTTTGGGTCAGGCATTGGGATAGGTTGTTCCAGGCATAGGCATATCCCGGATCCAGTTCGGTGGCCTTGCGGAAGGCCGCGGTGGCTTCGGGTATTTGTCCAAGTCGCCATCTTGCCACGCCCAGGTTGTACCAGCCCAAGGCGAGATCAGGACGGCGTTTCAAAAGTTTTTCAGTGGTTTGTGCCTGGCCTTCCCAGTCTCCGGTGCTTCCAAGTGCGGCAGCAAGGTTGAAAAGAGAGGAATCCAGTTTCGGGTCAAGTTCCAGTGCTTTCCTGTAATGACTGATGGCTTCCTCGTAACGTTTCATCCTGCCGAGAATTACGCCTGATCGGTGCCACGCGTCGGGAAACTCCGGCGCAAGTTCGCAGACTTTCTGAAAGCTCTCCAGGGCCCTGGCGTCGTTGCCCAGTTTCTCAAGGGCGTTACCCAGGTTGTAGTAAAGGGCCGCGTTTCGCGGGTCGACGGCAAGTCCCTTTTGGAGGATATCGACGGCTTCTTCGTATCTGCCCTGTTCATTCAATACGGTTCCCAGGTTAAGGTAAGAGCCAGTGTAATCCGGTTTCAGTCGTATGGCTTCGAGGTAGCTTTCTTCCGCCTGGGGTGGCATGCCCAGTTTCTGGTATGCAACCCCCAGGTTGTAGAAAGCGGCCGCCGACTCAGGGTCAGCTTTGGCGGCGAGCCTGAACGCGGCGGCGGCTTTTTCGTAGTCGCCCTGTTCGGCTGCCTGGGCTCCGAGCTTTATGTATTCTTCGGCGGGAGCCGCTGAAGCGGTGTTGGCAAAAACCAAAAAAGACAAAAAAGAGAAAAAGAGCAAAATAACAAGGGGGGAACTCTTTCTAAAAGTCAACATAAGGGGCACCTTCTTTCACTGTCAGGATGATTATTGACTGCGGCCCCCAAGAGCTTTGGGGTCGCAAGCTATGCCTGAAAAGAACGAATAGCCGAATAGCCAGTGTGAGTTTGCCTTGAAGCACAAGGTCCAAAAAAAACTGCGGCCGGACAGGCCGCAGTTTTGAAAGCGAACCTTATTCGTAGGATTTCATGAAAGCTTCCGCGTTGAAAAGC
>DMCT01000012.1:1002-3658 GCA_003446665.1 Synergistaceae bacterium | reverse complement strand
AAGGCCTTGTTTTGCCGTCGGGGTGTCTTTTGAACCGCGAATAAGGGCGATTACTTCATCGATGATGTCTATCGCCTTCAGCAGGCCTTCCACTATATGGGCCCGCTCCCGGGCCTTGCGGAGTCTGAACGTGGTCCTGCGGCGGATGACGTCCCGCCTGTAATCAAGAAAAATCCTCAGCATACGGGGCATGGACAACTCCTTCGGCTCCCCGTTCACAAGGGCGAGGTTTATGATTCCGAAGGTCGTCTGCAGCTGGGTCCTCCTGTACAGCTGGCGCAAAGTAACATCGGGATCGGCATCGCGGGAAAGCTCAACAACTATCCGGATACCCCTGCGATCCGATTCGTCCCTGAGGTCCGTGATACCGTCCAGAATCTTGTTCTGAACACCTTTGGCTATGGCCTCGAGCAGCGTGGTCTTGTTAACCATGTAAGGGATTTCCGTGATGATAATAGAGGATTTGCCCCGTTTGCCATCCTCGACATGAGCCCTGCCTCTAACGGTAAGCTTGCCCCGGCCTGTACGATAGGCGTCTACGATACCGTCCCTGCCGATAATGACCCCGCCCGTCGGGAAGTCCGGACCGGGCATTCGCTGAAGGATCCCGTCGATCTCCGCTTCGGGCGTTTCCAGGACATAGCAGAGGGCATCCACCACCTCCCTGAGATTGTGGGGCGGTATGTTCGTGGCCATGCCCACGGCTATCCCGGTGCTTCCGTTGATCAGCAGGTTCGGCAGGCGCGTGGGAAGAGTAAGGGGCTCCTCGAGAGAATCGTCGAAGTTGGAACCCCAGTCCACTGTTTCCTCGTCGATATCCTCAAGCATCATCTCGCCTATCTCCGACAGGCGGGCTTCGGTGTAACGCATGGCCGCGGGCGGATCACCGTCAATTGAGCCGAAATTACCCTGTCCGTCTACAAGGGGGTAGCGCATGGAAAAGTCCTGCGCCAGCCTAGTCATGGTGTCGTATATCGCCGCATCGCCATGAGGGTGGTACTTACCCATCGTTTCACCGACGACACGGGCGGATTTCTTGTAGGATTGGTTATGTCTTAAGCCCAGCCCCAGCATGGAATACAATACTCTTCGCTGGACCGGTTTCAGGCCATCCCTCGCGTCCGGAAGCGCTCGTCCCACGATAACGCTCATGGCGTAATCGAGGTAGCTGTGTTTGATTTCTTCTTCAAGAGGCAGAGGAATGACTTTTCCGAAAGGCAGTTCGCCCGAATGTTTTTCCACGGTAAATCTCTCCCTTTTCCTTTTCAGTCATGACAAAGGCGGCGGTGAAATCCGCCGCCTGAAAAAGCGGTACCCGACTCGGTAGGTCCCTGAATCTTCGCCTCTTCGCCAGCCTTTCGTTTATATTTTACATCAAAATTCACAAAATATGCGGATCGTCCGATTCTTACCACTGGTTGACGTGTATTTTGCCCTCCGGGATTCCTTCATGTGGGTCTTTCTTTTCAGCCGGATAACCTATCGCCGTTATTCCGAGAACCTCTATATTATCCGGGATTTTTATCAGGTTCCTAACCGCGTGAACCCTTTCGGGAGCATGATGGACACCGAGCCACACGCCGCCCAGCTCCAGGGCGTATGCAGCCAGAAGGATGTTTTGCATGGCTGCCGCACAATCTTCTTCCCAGTACAGTCGGGCGATATCACTTCCCGAAGTGTCGGCACAAACGATGAAAGCGAGGGGGGCCTTTGAAAGCATTTTTCCGTAAGGGAGAACCTCAGCCAAAGCGTTCAAAACAGGCCTGTCGTCCACGATCACTACGTGGGTCGGCCGTGCGTTTCCCGCACTGGGCGCGGCAAAGGCGCACTCAAGTATGAGCGAGACTTTCTCCTTTTCTACTGGACGCTCGTCAAAGCGCCGGATGCTGCGTCTGCCAAGAATATTTGAAACAGCCTGTCTGTACCGCGAGTTCATGGATATTCCTCCTGTCCTCTTCAGGTTCATTTTCTGGAAAATGTCTTTTGGAAAACAAGTCACGCATATTATAATTAATCCAGGCGATCGTATTTTTTCGCAATCTACCCCAAAAGGGAGGTAATTGAATTGTCCGAATATATAGCTATACTCGTCGAAAATGACTTTCATGATATAGAGTTCTGGTATCCCTATTACAGGTTGCAGGAAGCCGGGTTCGAACCCCTGATCGTCGCTCCAACGGCTCCCAAAATGTACAGGGGGAAGTTCGGCACGTTTACCGAAGCGACCTACGACGCGGGAAGCCTGCAGGGAAAGCCTCTTTTGGGAGTCATCATCCCTGGCGGCTGGGCGCCGGACAAGCTGAGAATGTCTCACGACATCGTGCAACTCGTCAGGCAGGTCTTCGAGAACGGAGGCATCGTAGCCGGCATTTGCCATGCTGGTAGCCTTCTCGTATCAGCCGGGATCGTATCCGGAATGAAGGTCACAAGCTACCCAAGCATAAAGGACGACTTGATCGCCGCTGGCGCGGAGTGGGTAGACGCCCCGGCGGTCAAATCCGGAAGGATCATCACCAGCCGGCGCCCCTCGGATCTGCCCTTTTTCATGAAAGAGGTCATCCACGCCCTTTCCCGTTGATATCTGTCCGGGCAAAACGTTTCCGAATCCTTCGCTAACGTGTTCTTACGGCTCCGAAAAGGGCTTCCATGCGTTCGA
>DMCT01000012.1:0-708 GCA_003446665.1 Synergistaceae bacterium | reverse complement strand
TTATTCAAAATCGAAAAGCAAGGCTTACACTGCTCTTCGGCAATTTTATTGATGAAGCGGGAAAAAAGCACAGATTCAAACGAAAGATCCAGCACGGGGAAAAATACATCACAACACTCGTGAAGACCTCGCCCGATGTGTTCCGTTCCCGCGTCTGTGTCGATTATATAGATCCAATTCCCCTCGTGCAGGCTCTCAATAAGGTGACGTCCCAAAACACCAAAGGGACAAGCGCATCCTTCCTTCGGCCTCCTGATTTTCCCGATGCTTATAAGGCATAAATTATCCCTTCCTCCTACACATGTTCCGGGTAGGTCGCGTACATGCAATTCACGCTTTTCTCCGAAAAGTTCACAGAAGGACTCGCTCTCCTCACGATTTTTGCATTCAGCCCACTTCGAAATCGCTTCCCTGCCTCCGAACTCATCGGCGAGGGTCATTTCAGGAGCAGGTACGCCAAGCATACGAGACAGGCTTTCATTGCTCTCGTCGGCATCGATCACGCAAACCGATCGTCCGTTAACGGCAAAAAAACCCCCCGAAACGCTGCCAAGGGGGTTTTGCCCACTCCACCCCGGCCCCAAAAGGGAAACCTGCACCTAAAGATGGAACACCCCCCCAAATTAAAAAACCCTGGGGGAAATCCTTTGACCGATGGGGTTTTATCATGTCTCGGGGAGTCCATGGGTAAAAAGGGATACCATAAAA
>DMCT01000020.1:5938-8652 GCA_003446665.1 Synergistaceae bacterium | reverse complement strand
GCTCATGCATCAGTCGATCCGATAATCGCCGCAACAAATATCGTTCAATCTCTGCAATCCATTCAAACGCGTGAGATACCGGCCTTAAGCCCGGTAGTTATCATGTTTACAGCGTTTAACGCAGGAAGCAACACGACCATCATCCCTGAAAAAACAGAACTCAAAGGTTCCATTCGGGCGCTGCATGAAGGAGATGAGGACATTCTCAGACGTTTCGAAAGAATCGTGGCAGGCATCTGCAAGGGATACAGGGTTGATTATGAACTCACATTCAAGATTGGGAACCGGCTCCTGAAAAATGATCCGACAGTAACGAGAATCGTACGCGAAACGGCCACTGAAATACTTGGGGACGAAACCAAAGTAACTTCGAACATCCGAACCATGGCGGGGGAAGATTTCAGTGAATATTTAAGATATGCTCCGGGGGCATTCGCTTTCGTCGGTACCGGTAATCGAGAATCTGGTTCTGACTATCCGCACCATCATCCAAGGTTTAATATAGACGAAGGGTCACTTCCCTTAGGAGTGGAATTGCACATTCGGACGGCATTGAAACTGCTGGCCTGTGAACCCCTTTTCGTATAGCATAAATGAGCGAGAAGCAAAAACCTTATTACAATCAGTAAACGTTACGAATCATTATCTTGATCAGGAAATACTAAAAGCTGAAGATCTACCGAAACCGAAACCGGGAAACACTCGCGAAGGATGTTTCACTATCAGGATCCAGGGGAAATCAAGGGAAACAGCAAGGAGGAGATAAGTATGTTTGGAAGAATGTTGGTGGTAGACCTAAGCAAGGGAACGACGCGTGAAGAGGCCATCGAACCCGCTGTCGTTTCAAGCTACCTCGGAGGAAAGGGACTCGGAATATACCTGCTCGACAAAATGTCCGAGAAAGGAGCCGACCCGCTTTCAGAAGGCAACCCGCTACTTTTTTTGACCGGCCCTTTTACTGGAACGCCTTTCCCCACTTCCGGCCGGTTCACGATAGTCACAAAGTCCCCACACACAGGAATCTTCGTGGACAGCCACATAGGAGGACATTTCGGCCATACCCTCAGAAAAGCCGGTTATGACGTGATAGCCGTTACCGGCAAGGCGCCCGAGCCGGTATATCTTTGGATCGACGACGGCAGCGTCGAAATACGCGACGCCAAGTCATTCTGGGGAAAAACTGTAGACGAAACCGTCGATGCCGTCAGGGCTGAGACTGACTCGAAGGCCCACGTGGCGGTAATAGGCCCGGCAGGCGAAAACAAGGTAACTATCGCCAATATCACTGTAGACAAGGACAGCGACCCCTGGCGGGCCGGAATCGCCGGCCGGGGCGGAAGCGGAGCCGTTATGGGCTCCAAGAACCTGAAGGCTGTAGCCGTCAGAGGGACAGGTCCGGTCCCAATGAAAGATGAAAAAGCGCTGCGCGCCCGCTCCACGGAACTTGCAAAGGCGATTACGGCAAATCCCCAGATCCACACCAGACGTGTGGTCGGGACTTCCTCGCTTGTCGAAGCCATGAGCAGGACCGGTATCCTCCCGACCAACAACTTCCAGAGGGGATATTTTACTCCCATCTACGGGTTGACCTCGACAAACCTCAGGTTCCACACGAAGCGCGACGTGGCATGTTTCAACTGTCCCATAGTCTGCGGCAAGGTGTTGCAGGACGACGGCCACGACACGAAGGTGGAATACGAATCCATAGCGCTTCTTGGAAGCAACAACGGGATCGGTTCCATAATCGATGTGACGAGGGCCGTCAGGATCTGTAACGAGCTGGGAATGGACTCCATTTCAGCCGGTGGAATCGTGGGTTTTGCCATGGAGTGCAAGGAACGCGGCCTCCTGCCCGATGCGCCGTCTTTCGGGGATTCCGACGGGCAGGCGGCTTTACTGAAGGACATGGCTTTCAAAAAAGGACTCGGAGAACTTCTCTCTGATGGCGTTCGCAGAGCCGCCGCAAAAATCGGGCAGGGCACCGAGGATTTTGCCATTGCCGTAAAGGGCCTGGAGCTTCCCGGTTACGAACCGAGAGCAACATGGGGGATGGCCTTGGCTTATGCTACCTCCGACAGGGGTGCCTGTCACCAGCGTGCCTGGACGGTCCTGGGCGAACTTGACGGCATTTTGCCGCGTTTCAAGACAGAAGGGATGGCTCTCAAGGTCAAAATGACCCAGGACGAGCGCGCTGCCGCGTATTCCCTTGTGGTCTGCGACTTCACTCCCTATGACCAGGACGCCGTTTACCCGTCTTTGGCCGACGCCGCCGGGATCGACATGGATCCTGATTCCTACTTGTCAGTGGGCGAACGAATCTGGAACCACATCCGTCTTTTCAACATCCGGGAGGGCGGAATCTCCAGAAAGGACGACACGCTGCCGCACAGGATGTTCAACGAGCCCCTTCCGATGCCTCCGCGGGGCGAGGATACCGTCACCTTGACGAAAGAGGCCTTTGACGCCATGCTTGACGAATATTACGAAATGAGGAAATGGGACAAAAACGGAATTCCCTCTCCTGAAATACTCAAGAAGCTGGGTCTTTCGGACTGAAATCGGAGGTGGCTGGAAAAGATGTGGAAAATCGGGGTTGTCGGATTCGGGAACGTCTCCCAGGGCCTTTTGCGGATCCTGGACAAAAAGGCACAGACACTGAAGGAACGGTACGGCTTTGAATGCACAGTCACTGCTATCGCCGATCCTGTAAAGGG
>DMCT01000020.1:0-5823 GCA_003446665.1 Synergistaceae bacterium | reverse complement strand
GGCGACCTCAAAGCCCATCCGCACGCGACCGACATGGAAACGACCGATATCATCAGACAAAGCGAAGCCGACATCATCGTAGAAGCGACCATTACAAACCTCAAAACAGGTGAACCCGGAGTCACTCACATCCGCACGGCCCTGGAGGCGGGAAAGCACGTAGTCTCCACTAATAAGGGGCCGGTTTCCACTTCGCTGCCGGACCTGCTGGAGCTCGCCCGAAACCATGGAGTGGAATACCTGTTCGAAGGCGTCGTGCTGAGCGGTACACCGGCCATCAACCTCGCGCGCGACGCTTTGGCCGGATGCGATATCTCTCGTGTTCTCGGTATCGTCAACGGGACGACCAACTACATCCTCACCAGAATGGAAGAGGGGATGGCCTACGAGGAGGCCCTCGCCAAAGCCCAGGAGCTGGGTTACGCCGAAGCGGATCCTACGGGGGACGTGGAAGGATGGGACGCCGCTGTAAAGGCACAGGTGCTTGCCAACGTCCTGATGGGCAAGGCTCTCCGCATTGAAGACGTGGACAAAAGGGGCATCACCGGCATAACATCGGAGGATATACAAGCCGCAAAATCGAGGGGTAACAGGATCAAGCTCATTGCCGAAGTGGCTTCCAGCGGATCAAAAGTATCCGCCAGGGTAGCCCCCATGGAGCTTCCTCTGTCGCACCCTTTGGCAAGCATTATGGATGCCGTAAATGCGCTGACTTTCACCACCGATCATCTCGGCGACGTCACGATCATCGGTCCCGGTGCAGGCCGCGTGGAAACCGGGCAGGCCCTGTTGACGGATATTCTTTCCATCCACAGGAAGAGGGGATGAACAGGTCTCCCTCGGGAGAAAACAGCGAGGGGACCAGGAAAACATCCTGAGGACGCACTCCCTTGCCGCGAATGCCGTTTACCAGTATTCTTGCAGCAAGGACCCCCATTTCGAAAGCGGGGTATTCGAGCACCCAAAAACCACAATAAAGGGCCTCTTTTCGGGAACCGCAGATGACGTAATCGTCACATGGTTCCCGGAAAGAGGTTTTATTTTCTTCCCAGGGCATCCCGTCCATAACGTGCAGGATACCTCGTGCCTTTTTGACTTCGACACCCAGCAAATCATCCAGACCCGTAAAAAGGGCGCCTTCGCCCCCCATGTAAATGATTTCCCGTCCCGCTGCCAGAGCTTTCAATGCCTGGGCCGCAGCCTCCAGGTCTACCGACACATTTGTGCTCCCGGGATTATAACTGCCCACGGAAACTACCGGCACATCTGCCCCGTCTTGCTTTTTGCAATCCAGTAAGATAAGCCCGTCGACGCGCCGGGAGACAAGGCGCTGTAGGGCGTGGTTTTGCCTGCTGACTTCACTTCCGGCTTCTTTGACGATGCAATCCAGCCCCAGGCGTCCCAGTACCCTTTCCAGGCCTGAAAGAAAGGCCCCCGACCAGGGCGAGGCCAAATCCCCGAAAACCACCCCTATGAGATCGTTGGTGCGGCTCGAAAGCCCCCTTGCTACCGCGTCGGGACGGTAACCCAGACGTTTGACGGCGGCCCAGACCTTTTCGCTGGTGGCCTGGCTGATTCTGGCGTCCCCCCTGAGCACGCGACTGACGGTGGCCTTGTTGACTCCCGCCGCCGTCGCAACATCAGCCATGGTTATTTTCATGAACATGCCCCCTGTGATTATTTATGATACCGGTTGCATGATTTTCGGCAACAAAAAATATAGATGCGATCCAGGCCTTTCCTGGCACATAAAGGATTTTCTGATATTTCATTTAGATCAACCTGCCATAAAAAAAGCGGAGCATCCAAAAAGTTGGCGGCTCCGCTTTCTCAAGCCTGTTTCCTGCTTAATTCCCTCGCTTTTAGACGCTGAATCCGCTCCCGCCTATGAATTCACGAAGGATGGAATCGTTAGGTACGGTATCGGAGGGGATGAAGGGGATGAAACGCAGGATACCCAGCAGCCGCTGCGCGTCCCCATAAACGCAAGATGTCTCGCCAATAGTCCTCAAAAGGGGTTCGGCGTACCCTTTCAAGACCGAAAGCTCGTACACGAGGGCCGAGTTGAACATCTCGTCGGCTCCTTCCTGGTACGGAAAAATGTACTCCTGCGCCCCGCGAATTACCGACGGCCACTGTGCAAGCGTGGTTTCTGGATCTTTCGCGCGCTGCCTGTAATCCCTCACCAGGCGCCTGAGGAGCCGGTTATCGGTGGTGCTTGTGCGGTTATGCTGGTCAAGGCTGATTCCAGTGAGGGGGGAAACATAGATCTTGAAAACGGAAGAACGGGAGATATGCCGGAAAAGACGGTCGTTCAACCCATGTATACCCTCAACTATCAGGACACCCTTGGACCCCAGCATTTTTTCGGGACCCTCTTCACGTTTCCCGGTCACGAAATTGAATCTGGGCAGACGAACGTTTTCCCCGCCCAGTAAACGCTCGAGGTGATCGTTGACCAGATCGATATCAAGGGCTTCGATGGATTCAAAATCGTAGTTGCCTTCCTCGTCTTTAGGTGTTTTTTCACGGTCCACAAAATAATCGTCGAGAGAAATGGCCAGTGGATGTTTGCCGCAGACCATCAAATGGACGGCCAACCGCTTGGCGCTCGTTGTTTTGCCGGACCCCGAAGGCCCGGCAATGCAGACAAGGCGGATGTCGGGCCTTGAGGAAATTTCTTCCGCCAGGTGGTTAAACCGTTGATTATGCAACGCCTCCGAAACCAGTATCAGCTCCTTCGCGCGCCCGGCGGTTACATGGCGGTGCAGGCTCTCCATGGTACCCACATCCAGGATATCCAGCCACTTGGAGTACTCCTGAAACACATCGGCAAGTTTCCGCGGCGGCCTGAAAGGCGGTAATTCACTTGGAGATGAAACAGTCGGGAACCGAAGTACGAAACCGTCCCTGAAGGGGACGAGGTCGTACGAATCGACGTAACCGGCGGAAGGCGCCAAAGGAACATACAAATACCCGTAGTGTCCCTCACATCTGTAGGCCACGACAGGATCGACGCCGGTCCAGTGAAGCAGGTTGGCCTTTGATTCATCCCCCTGGGACTCGAAAACCCGTCGCGCCTTGTCAAGGGGAAGAATCACCATTTCTATGGGCACATCTCTCCGTATAAGATCGTCAAGACCTTCCTTTAGCCGTTCGAGAGCACCTTCTCTGGCGATTTCTTCGGCGAATTCGCAAAAATAGCCGTCGCTGATCGAGTGCCTGATAAAAACGTCCGTCCCGAGTGTTTTTTTTGCAGCTATGACGAGCAGGAAACTCAAGGTGCTTCTGTATACGGACATCCCCTCGAACCCGGTGGTATCGACAAAATCGACCTCGGCATCTTCATCTAGAACCCAGCTGAGGGGCCTGAGATAATGATTGACGTGCCAGGCCACTATCTTCCTGTTTCCCGAGGATCCCAGCTCCCTCAGGATATCCTTGCCGGACTTGGGCTTTTCCGAGGTCATCCGCTTTTGCCCATCGATTCTGATTTCGTATCCCATTGTTCAGGGCCTCTTTTTATTTATTGGATTCCATATGTCATTCAGTAAAGAACGATTTTACACGTTTTCTGGTGCATCTTCCTGCAGTGGCGTTTCATCAGGCGTTTCCACGGACTCGTCGGTTTTTAGGGTCGGCCTGCCCGGCATGTCGCCCTCGACGACTTCCAGATCCATGTTGCCGGCCCATTCATGGAAGGAAGAATCGTAGTTTCTCGCCTTTTCGAAACCGGCCATGCGCAGAACCATGACCATATAGGCGGACCTGACCCCCGCGGTGTCGTAAACCACTATTTCGTCTTCCTGCGAGATGCCGTAGCTTGCCATAAGAGTTCTGATCTCTTCGACAGACTTTACGGTCTGGTCTTCCCGGAATACAGAATCGAGGGGGATATTGAGGGCACCCGGGATGTGGCCGCCTCGCTTCTCCTGAAATATCCTGGCCCCCTTGTACTCGAAAGGCGTACGCACGTCTATGACGACCACTTCATCCAGTTTTTCTTTGAGCCACGGTGTGGTAACCTTGTATCCTCCCTGGAAGGAGGGTATTTTAAAGGCACGTGCTTTCGGCGCTACACTCGTTGTGGATACCTTGCCTCCAGCGGCACGCCAGGCCGAAAAACCGCCTTCAAGCATCCGTGAGTTCTCTATTCCCGAAAGTCTCATGATCCATACAACCCAGCCGTCCTGACCCCATCCTCCGGGGTCCGCGTAGGCTATGACGGGTTTTTTGCCATCGATGCCCAGTGCCCCTATTTTTTGGGCCAGCTTGTCTTTTTCGAAGATTTCACCCCATCCGGGTGTTCCTGGTTGACCATTGACGTTTGCAAAATAGGTCCACTCGGCATTGACTGCTCCGGGAATGTGTCCTTTTTCGTAGAGGGTCTTGGGCCTGGCGTCAATCACGACGACTTTGTCAAGATTTTCCTGCAACCACTGCGCACCGACATAAAGAGACTCCCTGGTTGCCTCTTCCGAGAAAACCGGCGAGAGAAGACACAGCAGAATCGCTACACCTGTGACACAAATCTTGATAGATTTCCTTCGCAACTTCATCATCCTCTCACTGATATTCGAAAAGCCCCTCAGGGCATGGATATTGTACCCGGAGGGGCTCTCAAAAACCAATGACCAATTTAGACGATTCGACTCAGCCTGTCTGAGATGTCATGCCCTTTTTTGTGGATCCCACTTTTTAGCCATACCCTGGGTGATCCTGTCGATGACGATGGCCATGATCACAATGCCAAGACCTGCTTCGAACCCGCGTCCCACGTCTATCCTGTTGATGGCCAGAAGCACTTCCTGTCCCAGGCCTCGGGCACCGATCATGGAAGCGATTACGACCATGGCCAGCGCCATCATCGTGGTCTGGTTGACCCCTGCCAGAATCGAGGGCATGGCCAAAGGTATACGAACTTCCGTCAGAAGTTGCCATCTTGTCGCCCCATAAGCGCGAGCCGCCTCCTGGGCAGGTTTCGGCACCAGCTGTATACCGAGGCTGGTAAGTCGTATAACCGGCGGGAGAGCATAGATCAAGGTGGCGAGAATGGCCGGCACCTTGCCAAGGCCGAAAAGCATCATGGCCGGTATGAGATAGACGAAACTCGGCATGGTTTGCATAGCGTCAAGCACGGGTCGGACTATCAGGTCAAACACCTTCACCTCAGCCATCAGGATTCCGACGGGGATTCCTATGACCAGGGCGAGGACCACCGACGTTATGACTATCGCCAACGTCTCGATAGCCAATCCCCATAGCCCGAAAACACCTATTAAAACAGGCATCAGGGACAGAATCACCACGGGGATCACTTTCTTCGTCGCCACCCACGTAAGCGCCGCTATTACCACAATGTACCCCCACCAGGGCACTAACTGAAGCGTCCCCTGAATCGAAAGCAAAAGTTTCAGCAAACCATCGGAAAAGGCGTCGAAGCCTTCCCCATATTCACTAAGGAGCCAGCGTACAGCGGCATTGACCTGAGGTGCGATGTGATATTCCCAAGATGAGGGAAACATTTCAGTCCACCACCTTTTCCGACTGAGCACAAGCCTTGGCGAACTTTTCCATCTGCTCGTCGGCCTTCCTTATTTCGTCCCGCTTGTCCTGCACAAACCGCGCCACGTAGTCGTCTGCGGGGTTGGCGAAGATCTCCGCAGGTTTTCCTATCTGAACTATGCTCCCGTTCCGCATAACCGCCATACGGTCGCCAAGGCGCATAGCCTCGTCAAGATCGTGGGTTACGAAGAAGATGGTCTTGTGCATTTCTTCCTGGAGACGCACCAGCTCGTCCTGCATTTCCCTTCTTATCAGCGG
>DMCT01000079.1:2377-3256 GCA_003446665.1 Synergistaceae bacterium | reverse complement strand
AATTATTCTTCCTCTTCAGCTCTTATCGAAAGGAGAAAATTTTTCAGGCCCTGAGTGTAATCTTCTCCGGTTAGAATAAACCCTCCATTGTGATCCCCTTTAAGCTCCAGGAAAGCCTTGGGCTCTCTTGCGACCTCGTACAGGGCCTTTCCGTGTTCGTAGGGAATGATCTCGTCGTCGGGGCTGTGAACTACGAGAACAGGACAACTGACGCTTTCGAGATATTTTTTCGTGGCGAAGGCGTCGCGCGCGAGACACCTTACTGGCAGGAACGGGAAGTAGCGCTTTCCAATATCGGCCAGCGAAGAGAAGGAAGACTCCAGTATCAGCGCAGCGGGGATCCGTTCCGAAGCGAGTTTCGCAGCCACGGCTCCTCCAAGGGATCGACCGAAAAATACTATCCTCGACATGTCATAACCCATGTCCAGAAGGACTTCGAGCGCGGCTCGACCATCCCAGTAGAGGCCTTCTTCCGATGGCTTGCCCCTGCTTTTTCCGTAACCCCTGTAGTCGAAGATGAAAACGTCAAGCCCGAGGCGGTGGAAGATACGGATCGATTCCAGCCTGTAGGAGATATTCCCGGCGTTTCCGTGGAAAAAGAGCACCGCCATGGAGTCCTCTCTAGTGGAAGGAACGTACCATCCATTAAGCCAAAAGCCATCTGCCGTCCTGAAATCGATTTCTTCGTACTCCATACCCGCCTCGTAAGGAGTCATGACGATTTTGGACGTCGGATGAAAGAGAAGCCGGTCGTAAAAAAGATAGGCACCAACCGTAACTGCAAGGTATGTGACTGCGACGATCACAAGGATTCTGAGAAGGCTCAAAGGGCCTCCCCCCTTCTCATGCCGCTGGCACGAATCGCCGGTAGGCCCAAAC
>DMCT01000079.1:1875-2174 GCA_003446665.1 Synergistaceae bacterium | reverse complement strand
CCGAGTTTCCTGTCGATGATCAGGTACGGCGTAAATTGGCATGCCACGCCGATATATAAGCCCGGGACAATAAAAAAGATGAGACCTATGCCGACGAGCAGGGAATAAAGGAGCGTACCGAAGAAATAGGCTATATAACGGCTCCCTATCCTCCTGAACTCGGATGGGGCCGCCGCTTCTCTGTCGTGAATGGCAAGACATGAAAGAATGACCGCCATCGCCACGGCGACTCGCCAGATGCCGGCGACAAGTTCGACGAGGCTCTTTTCGACCGAACCTTCTGGAAACGTCCCGGCCCA
>DMCT01000079.1:0-1689 GCA_003446665.1 Synergistaceae bacterium | reverse complement strand
CGTAGCACTCTGAGTGCCCCTTCCGCAAGGGCTTTCATCTCATCTTCGCCGGGGTACACTTTCACTGGGGCTATGAAAGAAACCCGTTCTTTTATAGCCTCCGTAAAGGCCTCGCTGTGGGCCAGACCTCCAGTGAGCACCACAAGGTCGACCTGGCCTTTAAGGACCGCCGCGCTTGCCGCTATTTCCTTTGAGACAGCGTAGGTCATGGCCCTAAAGATGAGGTCGGCCTTTTCGTCGCCCTCTTTTCTAAGCCGCTCCACCTCGCGGAGATCGTTGGTCCCCAGATGCGCCACCAGGCCGCCGCCTCCTGTTATTCTCCTGAGAAGCTCGTCGAGTTCTATCTCCCCGCTGAAAGCGAGTTTCGCCAGTTCGCCGGCGGGAAGCGAACCTGCCCTTTCCGGCGAGAAAGGACCCTCGCCGTCGAGGGCATTGTTGACGTCCACCACCTTGCCCTTTTCGTGGGCGCCCACGGAAATGCCGCCGCCCATATGTGCGACGATAAAGTTCACATCCTCATATTCCTTGCCCAAATCTGTTGCCGCCCTCCTTGCCACGGCCTTCTGGTTAAGAGCGTGGAAGATTGACTTTCTTTGTATCTCCGGGAGTCCGGAAAGGCGGGCTTCTTCTATGAGCTCGTCGACCACCACGGGGTCGACTATGAAAGCAGGCTTCCCCCCTGCTTCGTCGGCAAGCCGTTTGGCGAGCGGAGCGCCCAGGTTGCTGGCGTGCGACCCGTAGGCGCAGGTCCTCAGGTCATGGAGCATTTTATCGTTCACGGCATAGGTGCCTCCGGGGATCGGGCAAAGCAGCCCTCCTCTTCCCACAAAGGCGTCGATTCCGTGTACATCCGTCTCATGAGTTACCAGAGCTTTCAGGATCTCCTCCAGCCGAAAGGGTTCCTGGGCGGGAATGCCCGCATAGTGCCGGAGGACGTCCACATCGTATCGCTGGGTCTCGCTCCATACCTCCCGGTCTTCTTCGAAAAGGGCGATCTTGGTGCTTGTCGAACCGGGGTTTATGGCAAGGATCGTCAATGGGTCCATTGCAATTCCTCCTCACTTATAAAAAGAAGGGGCCGGCGAAATCACCGGCCCTCCGTTTTTACTTGTTCTGGTAAGCTGAGAGGGCCACGGCCGAGGCGATGGAAAGGAGTTTTGTTTCGGCCGTGTCAGAGCGACTCGTAAGGACCACCGGCGCCTTGGCCCCGAGCACGAGGCCCGCGGTCTTGTTGTTGCTGAAGTAAACGATAGCCTTGGCCATCATGTTTCCGGCCTCGATATCCGGAACCAGGAGGATGTCGGCCTTGCCGGCGACTTCCGATTCTATTCCCTTGTGTTTGGCCGATTCCTCGCTTATGGCGTTGTCCAGCGCGAGCGGGCCGTCGACGATGCAGCCTTTTATCTGCTTTCTGCGGCTCATCTGGGACAGGGTAGCCGCGTCAATGGTGCAGGGCATTTCGGGGTTAACCACTTCCACGGCGGCGAGCACAGCGACCTTGGGCAGATCGATGCCAAAGGCATGTGCCAGGTCTACCGTGTTGTTCAGGATATTTACCTTGGTGGCCAGGTCCGGGTACATGTTGAAGGCCGGGTCGCAGATGAAAAAGAGCCGGTCATACCCCTCTACCTGGTGGATATAAACATGAGAAAGGGTCCCGCCGGTCCGCAGGCCCACTTCCTTGTTGAG
>DMCT01000145.1 GCA_003446665.1 Synergistaceae bacterium | reverse complement strand
ACGGTCCAGGTGATTCCCCATGTCACGAACGAGATACAGGAGAGCATCCTCAAGGTCGACGACGACGTGGACATAGTTATATCCGAGATCGGAGGAACCGTCGGCGACATAGAGGGACAGCCCTTTCTGGAGGCCATACGACAGTTGGCAAACCGTGTAGGCAGGGAAAACGTAGTCTACTGTCACGTGACGCTTGTCCCTTATATAAAGGCCGCGGGAGAACTCAAGACGAAACCCACGCAGCACAGTGTGCACGAACTGCGCAGGATAGGCATCCAGCCTGACATTATAGTGTGCCGTTCCAGCAGTCCTCTGGGCAGTGACATCCGGGACAAGATAGCCCTTTTCTGCAGCGTCCCGAAAAAGGCCGTCATACAGGCGGTGGACGCGTCCACCATTTACGAAGTGCCCCTGCAGCTTTGCGAACAAAACTTCGACAGCCTGGTCATGGAGCGGCTCGGCCTTTCAGACCACGAGGAACCCGAAATCTCCGACTGGCGGGATTTCGTGGAAGCTTACTCTAATCCCGAAAGAGAAATAGAAATCGCCATGGTAGGCAAGTACGTCAGCCATAAGGATGCCTACCTCAGCGTCGTGGAGGCTCTAACGCATGCCGCGACAGGGCTCGGGTGCGGAATCAGGCTCCGTCATGTGGAGGCCGAGGAAGTGGAAAAACAGGGCGTCGAAAATATGCTTAGGGGCGCGCAGGGTATACTTGTACCAGGCGGGTTCGGTTCAAGGGGAACCGAGGGAAAGATAGAGGCTGCAAGATACGCCAGGGAAAAGAAAATCCCCTACTTCGGTCTTTGCATGGGCATGCAGATAGCCGTGGTGGAGTTTGCACGCAACGTATGCGGCATAGCGGCGGCCAACAGCCTGGAGTTCGACCCGGGAACCCCGAATCCCGTGATCCATCTCATGGATGAGCAGAAGAAAGTTACCGACAAGGGAGGCACCATGCGGCTCGGCCTTTATCCCTGCGAGTTGACCGAGGGCACCAGGGTGCGGGAAGCTTATGGTACAAAGCTGGTTCACGAACGTCACAGGCACCGTTACGAATTCAACAACGATTACAGAAAGCGCCTCGCCGAAGCAGGACTCAAGACGGCGGGGATCTGTCCCGGGCGGGACCTGGTGGAAATAGTAGAGCTTGAGGATCATCCATGGTTCGTGGGTGTTCAGTTTCACCCAGAGTTTCGGTCCCGGCCGGTGCGGCCCCATCCACTTTTCACGGCCTTTTTGGCCGCGGCTATGCAAAACGGATCTTGAAACAGGGAGGCGAACTTCGATGAAAAAGTGTGTGCTTTTGTTTCTGGCGTTTATGTTTTTGGCTGGTCCGACGGGTGCGCTTGCCCAGGATTTGGGTACTCCTCCTGTAGTGACCCAACAGAAGATAGAAATCGCACTTTACGGCAGGGAGGCTTCAGGCGGGCTGGTGGAGCGCCTCGCCCGCGTCGAAAAGGATCTTTTCGGGCGCGAACTCCCGGGCAGCCTTTCAGAACGATTGAACGGCCTGGAAAGCTTTATCATCGATGGTAGCCTGGGACAGCCGCCGATGGTTTTCAAGCTTGGCGTTTGCGAATGGTCTATAGGCCATGAAGTGTATTCCCAAAAGCCTGTGAGCACCCGTATTTCACAGCTTGAAAGGGTGCTGGAAGGAGCCGCCACGGAAGACAAGCCCCTTGCCATGCGCCTTGAGCGTCTGATATCCCTGCTTTTCCCCGATCAGATAAGTTGGGCGGAGATCCTGCTTCCGGCGAATTATGTTTTCAAGGTCTCTTTTGTAGATACCATCAGACCGGCGACGGCCAAAAAAGGCGACGAAGTCCAGCTCAAGCTTGAGGAAAACCTCATTGTCGACGGCTACCTGGTGGCTCCAAAAGGGAGCCTGGTATTCGCGAAGATAGAATCGGTTAAACAACCCAAAAGTTTTGGCAGACCCTCGGAGATAACTTTTGCCTTTGATTATCTGGACCCGTTGGGACCCGAAACGATACCGGTCTTTTTGGGAGATGCCTCGGTTACCAAGGCAAAAAGTGATGAAAGCGTGGCCGCTGCTATAGGTACAAGCCTCGTCGGAGTTGCCGCGCTTGGTCCTGCCGGACTTATCGGAGGGTTTTTCGTCAGGGGTGACGCCATAGACATTCCGGCCGGAACGCCCATCTTTCTTGAAACAGCGAAAGAGATGACCGTGCGTGCTTTCCCGGTGCCGGAGGGAATGCTGAAAAAGGTGCAGTCCGGCACCGATGGGTTACAGGTCGGGTTCTACACCGGTTCTGAAGAAGACGGCGTTTCAGCAGACATCGGCGATAAATGGGAGGAACTAAAATGATTAAAAAAATGCGCAAGACTATAGCACTATGCGTTTTTGGCATATTTATGGCCACCGGAGGAGCCCTTGCCTTCGAGCTTAAGGACCTTATAGGCGTAGTCGGCGGAGGTTTCCTTGTAGGGGCCCTGGCGGAACCCCTGAACGATTTCATCAACACCGTGACCTTCAACCGGGGGGTAGGGACCGAGGAGTCCACGAAGGTGGTTCCCATCCTTACCGTTGGAAGCGGTACCGCCATAGGGGCGGCCCAGGTTTCGGGGCCTGCGGAAGCGGTAGAGAATACAAAGGCCGTGGCCCAGCTGGAGGTGAAATTCAGGGACAGGTTCAGGGTCGAGATATTGATTCCGATCGATTCAACCAACCCACTGAAACAGTTCCGTCGTGTCCAGCAGGTAGGACTTTCAGCCCTGATCGATTACAGACTTTAGCAGCGTGGCAGGTCTTGTCATGCAGCAGCGGTCAGCCTGTTGAAAATGGAGGAACCATGCCCTTATGAATCGGGGAAAATTATTGGCTGTGACGTTTGTACTTCTGGCTCTGTTGTGGGGAGTGCTGATATACAGGGATATGGGCATGGATGAGGGAGGGCACAAGGAATACGGAACGCCTGAAGTCGTTCTGCGAGGGATTGACCTGGAGCGGGAGGTTTCAGGTGATGTATGGCTGCTTCACTCGGAAAGGGCGGAGCGCTACGAGAGCCTGAACCGGCTCGAATCGATCGATGTAGTTCTCACCACCAAAGACGGGAAAATCTGGCTGATGGAAGCTCCGGAGGGTACCGTAACCCA
>DMCT01000063.1:5661-34932 GCA_003446665.1 Synergistaceae bacterium | reverse complement strand
AAAAGTCCCATAATACCGTTGGCAATGCCTATCTTCCCATGTCCGGCAAGACCGCCGATTCCCAGAATTTCACCTTTCATCACGTCCAGCGAAACCCCATGAACGCTTTCGCCGGGCATGTCCACGTGAAGATCCCTTATGGACAGTAGAGGCTTCACATTTTCAGTCGAATGCCTTTCGGACCTGGAAGTAACCTCTATCTTTCGACCTACCATGAGCTCCGCCAGTTGATCCACCGTTGCTTTCCTCGATTCAAGTTCGGCCACTACCTCGCCGTCCCTGAGAACGGTTATGTTGTCCGCAACTTGCAACACCTCGTCAAGTCGATGAGTTATGAAAAGAATGGAGATACCCTGTGAAGACAGCCGTTTCATGACCTGCATGAGGGTTTCGGCATCGCTTTCTGTCAACACTGCCGTGGGCTCGTCCAGTACAAGAAGATTGAGAGTTTCCTTGTCGAGTTCCCTGGCGATTTCCACGAACTGCATGAACCCGACGGGAAGACCAGCCACGGGTAGCATTTCGTCGAGATCAAGCTCCATGCGCCTTAAAGCCTTTTTCGCATCCTCACGCATCCTGTAGAAATCCAGGGTCTCAAGTTTTTCACCAAAGAACCGGCTCGCAAAGTTAGGTTTCGTTATTTCCCTGTTGAGCTTGATGTTTTCAGTGACAGTAAATCCAGGCAAGAGCATGAATTCCTGATGGACCATTCCTATTCCATGGGCCATGGCCTCTTCAGGGGAGGTAATGTCGACGGCTTTTCCGTTAATAAAAACTTGCCCTTCGAAGCCGCCCGTATTGTGAATGACGGGCATCCCAAAAAGAACGTTCATCAGTGTAGATTTGCCCGCACCGTTTTCGCCCACCAGGGCGTGGATTTCACCGGGAGCAACCGAGAGGTTTACCGATTTAAGCACCTTGTTTCCAAAATATTCCTTGGTTATCCCTCGCATTTCAAGGCGTGCCACAACCATAAAAACCTCCTTAAAGGGGTGAAGCAGCGCTGCGGGGTCAACCCCGAAGGGCGACCCCGCAGTTCCTTCGGACTGGAATTTGAAAAAAGAAAAGTGATCCGAATTATAAATTCAAAGGCTGCTACTCCTCTCCGAAGATGATCGATTCACCTACGATCAGGAGGAAGTTATCTGCCCTTTCTCCAGTTTCCTTGTTCTCGTAGGTCCGTGTCTTGATCTCCCCTGCATACTTGGCCATAAGTTTCTCCATATGTTCCCTGTCGAACCCGGATACACGACCTTCACCAACGTCAAAGGCGTATTCCGTCGAACCGTAGGTAAAGGCCATGTTTATGGGTATCTTCCAGGTAGCAAACCGGCCTGCGCCACCTTGTTCGACGATCTTCTCCTCTATGGCATTGAGGATAAATTCCACATCTCCTGCCTTGCCTTCCGGGATCTCAATACCAAGTGCTCCGGGATAGGCGTGGTACGGGCTGGGGCAGCACTGCTCCGGATAGATGGCCCCTGTCATGAGTACGGCCTTGATAAGAGGTTCCTGCATGCCGCAGTTCGTGCTGAAGAAGGCGGTATCCTTGCCATATTTTTCAACCTGGCGGGGAACATCTTCAAGGATAAACTGCTGAGCTCCCGCAATACCCGCGTCGCCCGTAGGATCCGGCGCGTTGATGAAAACCCACTCGATGCCTCGCTTCTCACATTCAGCCTTCATTATGTCCCTGCGTTCTGCAAGCAGCGGATAGGACATATGGCGCGGGAAGGAGATGTGACAGAAGGTCTTGGCCCCCATCTTTTCGGCAAGATCGATTATCGTCACACCGCGCATGGGGTTGTCTGTTTCCAGAACGATATCGGCCTTCTGGGCGGCCAGCATGGGGTCCTCATGGGGGACGATGTTGATGAAGAAAACATCGGGCCTGATCTCCTTGACCTTGTCTATGGCAGCAGCCGTTCCGGGAACACCCTGCACGAGGACAATGGCTTTGACGTCAGGATCAGCGGCCATACTCATAATCTGCTGTATGGTCGTCTCCTGTTCGTCCATGAACTTGTCCGGGTATGTTACGTGAATCACCCTGTCTGCGCCGTACTTTTCTATCATCTCCAGGGCGGCCCTGTACTCTTCTTCGCCCTGTGATGTCGTTCCCGTCATTATGCCGACTTTTGCCGGTCCGGCAAAAGCGTAGCCCGCAAAAGCCAATACAAGTGCAACAAGCAAAACACCAAGGAAAAGCCTTCTCATTATTGGACCTCCTTTTAGTCAGGAAAACCAACCTTTCGGCGTTTCTTTTCCCTAAACCACAACTTCACCGCCTCCCGGCCTGGCCGGGAAAAACCATCGCCTGGAAATCGTCAAGCGTAAATGCACCCTCTCCTTTCCAGCCCTGGCACGTTGCAAGGGCAAAATTATATTGTAGACTTTTTGAATTGGACAAACTGATATATCTTAGATATATTAATCTTTATCAAAAACAGCAGTCCGAGTCAAGGATTTTCCAGGGGCTGAATCAGAATATGCATTATACATTCCAGACAGAGGGTGAACCGGATGACACAAAAAGGCTATTCCCAAAAATCGCTTCGAAAAAAGGTCTACGACTTCATCAGGGAGCAAATGAACGATGGCAAGCTGCTTCCCGGGTCGCTTCTCAATTTACAAGAAACAAGCTCAAGGCTCGGTATAAGCATGACGCCCTTGAGAGAAGCCCTGGTACAACTTGAAACGGAGGGGTTTGTTACCATCATCCCGAGAAGAGGTGTTGTTATCAACACTCTTACGCTCACCAGGATCCGCCAAATGTACCGTGTCATAGGGGCACTGGAAGCCGCAGCGCTGGAGGACGTTTACCAATCCCTCACTGAGGGGGATATTGAAAGGCTGCAGGACTTAAACAGAAAAATGCGGGAAGACCTAGAAAAAGGAGAAATGGAAGAATACATGTCATTAAACCGCACCTTCCACAACACCTGGCTTGGAAGGTGCGGAAACGAGGAGCTTTTCCGTATTGCCCAGCTAATGAAAGACAGGCTCTACGAATTTCCCAGAAACGTTGACCTAGTCCCCGAGTGGGAGGAAGTCAGCATGGCCGAACATGAAACCATAGTCGAATGCCTCCTGCAAAAAGACCTGGAAGGAGCCGTTTACTACCTGCGTGATGTCCACTGGTGCTTTAATACGCAGGAGGCATTCGTTCGAAAATATTATGCCAAACATCTCGAAAGGCTCGACCATATGAGAAAAGACGCGGTAGAACTCACACTTTAGGCCTGCGAAAATTTCAGAGCTTTCATGGCCAACGCACACGGAAAAGCCACATCTAAGCATTCGACATAAGCATGAGTACTATCTCGGCAGCTTTCACAATCGCGGGCACGGAAATCCGCTCCTCGGGCGTATGGACCTTTTCCATTCCCAGCGCCAGGTTGACGGCGGAAATTCCCTTAGAGTTCAAAATGTTCGCGTCGCTTCCGCCCCCGGCCGAAACAAGCTGCGGCTTTAGTCCGCACCTGCGCACCGCTTCGATGGCCTTGAAGACCACGGGGGCGTCTTCACTCATCCTATATCCCGGATAAGAAAGTTCCCGCCTTTCTTCAAGGCGGCCGCCCTTTTCTTCGACGCCTTTTCGCATGGCCTGCGACATGGCCTCGACCTGGCGTTCCACTTTGGCATCTTCGAGGGAACGCGCCTCAGCTTGAATATCTACACGGTCGCAAACGATATTAGTCGCCTTGCCGCCTTTTATCACACCAATATTGGCCGTGGTTTCCGCGTCGATGCGGCCTTGCGGAACATTCACGATCCCCGCTGACGCCGCCATTATGGCGCTGATACCTTCCTCCGGAGCAACACCTGCGTGGGCGGCTTTCCCTTGGACGGTCCAAAAGAGCTTGTACTGGGTCGGTGCGGCTACAATGATGTAGCCTGGTTCCATAGAGCTATCCAACACGAAGGCTTGTTGAGCTTTCAGGCCATCCGGAGCCAGCGCTTTCGAGCCCAAAAGACCCTGTTCCTCAGCTACGGTAAAAATGAGTTCTAAACCCGGATGGGGCAAGGCTTTTCCAACGACGACTTCGAGGGCTTCCAGAATCGCGGCAATCCCTGCACGGTCGTCGGCACCCAGAATCGTCTGACCGTCTGAAAAAATTACCCCGTCTTTTACCTGGGGGGTTACTTCCCTTTCAACGGCCACAGTATCCATATGAGCAGAAAAGGCAACCCACTCTGTAAATCCCCTAGAGGGCTCTAGTCTGGCTATGACGTTGCCGGTATTGCTTCCAGTTTTGCCGCAAGTCTCATCGACATGCACACTAAGGCCCATCTTTGAGAGCATGTCATGAAGCACTTCCGCCACGGGCTTCTCCTGGAAGGATGGTGCCTTTATCGTGACCAATTCCAAAAAGTTTCCCAGCAACCTTTTTTCGTCCACCATCAATATCGCATCCCTTCGTAAAGGTTCCTGTGCACTATTGTCGCATCTGTCCGCTCTCGCATGCAAAAAATACAAAAAATACTATGAAAGCCCCTTCCCATCGCGCACCTTTCATGGTGTTGCCGGGATAGTGGATGAAAGACATTTAAGGATCCAGTCAAACGGGTTTTTTAGAAAACTTTTTTCAAAACGCTTCCAGTCATTGTATTTATTATGCATGATATACAATACTCCCCTGGCACGTTGGTTGTGGTATCTTATACATTGTCATTGGGAAGAACTGATTGGACTCACAGGCTTTATCCCATATCGCATTTTGAAGGGACAGGTTCATACTTCATGATTACGCAAACAAAACCCCTTCTTGAAATTCAAAACCTGAAAAAGGAATTTCCCCTTGAAGAGGGGAAAACCGTCAAGGCAGTCGACGGAGTTTCCCTTTCCGTCGAAAAAGGCTGTATCTTTGGCATTGTCGGTGAATCGGGAAGCGGCAAGACTACACTGGGCAGGATGATCGTCAGGCTTCTGGAACCCAGCGGTGGAACCATAAATTACGATGGACAGGATATTTCCGGGGCCGACCTTTCCAGGGACAAGAGACTGAGACGAAAACTCCAGCTTGTTTTCCAGGATCCTTACTCTTCGCTGCATCCACGGAAAAAGATCAAAAACGTTATCGGAAGAGGCCTCCGTACCCATGGTCTGGTAGGCTCGGAGGAAGAGGCTGTAGAAAAGGTCGTTTCCTTCCTGTCTCTGGTAGGAATGAGCGAACAGCACCTGTACCGCTATCCCCACGAACTGTCCGGAGGGCAAAGGCAGCGCGTGGCCATAGCAAGGGCGCTGATACTTGACCCCGAACTGGTGGTACTTGACGAACCGACATCTTCGCTCGACGTATCGGTCCAGGCTGAAGTTCTGAAACTCCTTGAATCATTAAGGGAAAGACTAGACCTGACCTATCTTTTTATAACTCATGACCTGGCCGTCGTGCGGCTTTTTACGGAAAAGCTCGCCATCCTGTACCTTGGAAGGATTATGGAAACGGGTGATACGGAAGACCTGTTTTCCTCACCGCTTCACCCTTACACTGAGGCCCTCATTTCGGTCACCCCCAAACTCGATCCCACGAAACGTGGCGAAAAAATCATCCTCAAAGGCGAGATACCGAGTCCTATAGACCCACCGACGGGGTGCCCCTTCCACACACGATGCTTCAAGAAGGTAGGGGCGATTTGCGAGACTTCGGCACCACTTCTCAGGGAAGCAGGGAAAGGCCGTTTCGTCGCGTGCCATCTTTACGACAACGAAAAACCCGCTCAAATACAAGGGGAGGTAACGCCATGACTCTTGAAATTACCAAAATCACAATTTACAAAGCCGACTTCGAACTTTTGGAACCATTCCGTACCTCTCTGGCTGAAATTACGAAGGCGAAAAACATCGTCGTCAGGATCCACTCAGGAAAAGAATATTACGGCACCGGCGAAGCGAGACCGAATCCCCCGGTAACGGGAGAAACCAGGGAAGCCGCGTACGAGGCCGGGAAAGAGATAGCACCGTTGCTTCTGGGGAGGGAAGCAACGGATATCGAGGGAGCTGTGAAGGTTTTGGACGGCGCACTCCTGAAGAACACCGCGCTGAAGGCGGCTTTTGATATAGCGCTTCATGATCTCGTAGCAAAGGCCGCAGGAATTCCACTATACGCATTACTTGGAGGTGCACGGAGAAAGATCGAAACAGACAACACCATAAGCATCGACGATCCCGACGTTATGGCCTCAAAGGCGCTTGAACACGTCAAAGACGGATACAGGGTTTTGAAAGTCAAGCTGGGAGGATCCGTCGAGGAAGATATAAAGCGGGTAAGGCACATCCGACAAAGGGTGGGAATGGAAATTCCGATACGGCTTGACGCAAATCAGGGATGGAATCTGGTTGAGGCTTCGCAGGTCCTCGGCGAACTTGAAAGAAGCAATATCCAGTTTTGCGAGCAGCCTCTTGTCTGGTGGAACATGGAAGGGCTGAAACAACTGTGCAGGATGACCAAAGTTCCGATCGCTGCAGACGAAGGACTCTTTAGCCCCCATGACGCCTTCCGGCTTGCGGCTTTCCAGGCTTGTCACATTTTTAACATCAAACTCGCAAAGTCGGGCGGTCTCGCAAATGCCCTCAAAATAGAGGCCATAGCTTCCGCTGCCGGCATCCCCTGCATGGTAGGCTGCATGACCGAAAGTCGTCTCGCCCTTACGGCCGCCGCGCATTTTGCCTCGGCAAGACGGGGCATACTCTACGCCGACCTTGACGGCCACCTGGGCATGAAGTCCGATCCCGTCCTCGGTGGAGCCAGGTACACGGCAGGCGAGATCGAATTGCCCGAAGGACCTGGTCTTGGCGCCGACTTCGCAAGGGATTTTCTGGAAAGCTGCGAGCAAATCACAATCACGTAAAACTCACAAAAAGGGGGGGTGGAAGCTCAAAATAATCGGCAGAAGAAATGAAAATCCCTACTCCACGAAAGGGAGGTCGGTAGCATGAGAAGATGGAGGAAACTAGTGGTATCGTGTCTTGCTGTGTCTGCATTGCTGGTCGCTTCGGCAGCGCTGGCCGCTTCCTCGCAGTTTATAGGAGCGATGAACACGGGGACCATAGTAACCCTGGATCCTGCCGCGTGCTATGAGGTGGAAGGTCACTGGTTGCTGGACAACATTTATGACTCTCTCGTCAAATTCAAACCCGGTTCAGCCAGTGAAATCCAACCGAACCTCGCAACGGAATGGAAAATCGAGGACAAAAAGATCATCTTCACAATAAGGGATGACGCAGTCTTTTCCAACGGAGATCCCGTCACGCCCGAAGACGTGGCCTATTCTCTCAAGCGCGTCGTCAGACTCGCAAAGTCCCCTTCATGGATACTTACTCAGTTCGGCGTTACCGAGGATTCAATAACCACCGACGACAACAAGGTTATTGTCGAAATGGACGACTCCTATTCGCCACAGCTGGTCCTCTCCTGCATGACCTATATCTCCGGCGTGGTCAACTCGAAACAGGCCAAGGCCAACGAAAAGGATGGCGACATGGGTTCTGCCTGGCTCGACAACAATTCCGCCGGGAGCGGACCCTACATGCTTGAAAGCTGGAATCGCAACGAAAAAATCGTACTCAAGGCCAATCCTCATTACTGGGGAGAAAAGCCGAAGATCCAGGAGATAGTGCTTATCGACACACCTGAATCTTCAAGCCAGCTCCTGCAGCTCAAAGGTGGATCTGTCCACATGGCGTGGAACCTAGAATACGACCAGATCCCGGAAGTCGAGAGAACTGAGGGCCTTTACGCGGTAAAGTCTCCGCTTTTCAGGATGATCTACCTAGGTATGAACGCCTCCAGGGAACCGCTGAATAATGTGAAGGTACGCCAGGCAATCAAGCATGCGATAGACACGGAAGGCGTCATTCAGGCTACAGGCGGTGGCGTCTTCGAACTGCACAGCTTCATACCCAAGGGAATGTTCTCCCATTACGACGGTAACCCTTTCCCCTACGACCCCAAAAAGGCAAGGGAACTACTGGTCGAGGCCGGATATCCCAACGGATTCTCTGTCCAGTTGACTGTTCCGGATTTCCTTTCCACGGAAGGGACCATAGTCAAAGCGAATCTTGATGCCATCGGGATCAAGACTGACCTGCAAGTCATAGCATACACCACTCTTCTCGGCAAATATCGGGAACAGGGATTAGAACTGGTACTAGCCCGCTGGGGAGCCGATTACGGTGACCCCGATGCCATGGCCAAACCTTTCGCCCACAGCAGGACAACAGGCCCGGAGGCAAAAATAAAGCAGCTGGCGTGGAGAAACGGCTATGCCAATCCCGAACTGACTGACATGGTGGAAAAGGCTGCTTTTATCCAGGACAGGGAAGAAAGAGAGAAGCTGTACGTTGAAATCCAGAAGCGCTGGCTCGAGGAAGGCCCTTTCAAAATCCTTTACCAGTTTGCGGGCCATGTAGGCCTCTCGGAAAAGGTAAAGAATTTTACGCTCAGTCCACTTACGGAAACACCGCTGAATCTGTTGGAGATCGAAGGCTAGGCACGAAAAAACGCGAGACTCCGGGCTGCCCGCAGCCCGGAGCCTCACAAACCAGGCAGGTGAGAATCCCTTGAGCTTCAGAAAATACGTAATTAAACGCCTTATACTTTTTTTGGTCGTCATTTTAGGTGTGGTTACGGTAACGTTCTTCATATCCCGCGTCATACCCGCCGATCCTGTAGGGGCCATACTGGGTGAGAACGCCCCTCAAGAACTGATAGAGAGGACGGAACGTCAACTGGGCCTCCACCTGCCGCTGCACAAGCAATATTTGCGTACCCTCAAGGGAGTCGCCACCTTCGATTTCGGCATCTCTTTACGGACTCAAAACCCGGTGGGTACGGACCTGAAGACCTATTTCCCGGCAACGCTGGAACTGGTGCTGTTTGCCATGGTCATCGCCGTAATCTGCGGAGTCTCATTGGGCATAGTGGCTGCCGTAAAACGCAACAAAATGCCGGATACTTTCAGCAGGGTCTTTTCTCTTTTCGGGATCTCTATGCCCGCCTTCTGGCTTGGTTTACTTGTAATACTGCTTTTTTATTATCATTTAGGCCTGATTCCGGCTGGGGGAAGAATTTCAGCCACTCTCGCCCCACCTCCAACGGTGACGGGCATGTACACCGTAGACAGCCTTTTGGCGGGACAGTTCGACGTGTTTTGGAATGTAATGCATCATCTTCTGGGTCCAGGCCTGGTTCTGGGATGGATTCAGACCGCCTACATCAGCCGTGTCACACGTTCATCCATGCTGGAAATCCTGAACGAGGAATACATAAGGACGGCCAGGGTAAAGGGACTTAAAGAGCGCACAGTCATTTTCCGGCATGCCTTCAAAAATGCGTCCATAACGGTCATAACCATGATAGGCATATCTTTCGGCTATCTTCTTGAAGGTTCCGTACTTACGGAAACGGTTTTCGGCTATCCCGGACTCGGAAGGTACTCGGTGAATTCGTTCCTGTCACTGGACCTGAACGCCGTTGTCGGGTCCGTCACGCTTATAGCCACATGCTATGCCCTCAGCAATCTCATAGTAGACCTGCTGTACGGTTTCCTCGACCCCAGGGTCAGGTATTAGGAGAGTCGCCATGAAACCAGAAAAAAGAACCTTTGCCCGTTGGAAGGAAAAACATGAGTCTGAAATTTCACAGGTCCGTGAAATCATACATGCGGGCAAAAGAAGTCATCTTACCATTGCTGGACTTGTCATCGTCCTTGCTCTCGTGCTTACAGCCATCTTAGCCCCTTTGCTGGCTCCTTACGACCCCTTACAAATGGACCTCAGAAACCGTCTTCAGGCCCCCTCAACACAACACTGGATGGGCACGGACGAGCTCGGCCGGGATATATTTTCACGTATTCTCCACGGCACCGGGCTTGCCCTGAAAATAATGATAATAGTCTTGCTGATAGACCTGCCGCTGGGCATGTTGCTTGGAATTGTGGCAGGTTATTTCGGCGGATGGATTGACGAAGTAATTATGAGAACGGCGGACATTTTCATGGCCTTTCCCAGGCTCGTCCTTGCCATGGCTATAGGAGCAGCCCTGGGGCCCAGTCTGGTTAACACCATGATAGCCATCGCTGTTACCATGTGGCCGACTTACGCCAGGCTGGCACGGGGAGAGACGCTGAGCATAAAGGAACGCACCTTTATCGACGCGGAGAAAGTCGTCGGAACTACGAAACTCCGTATACTTTTCTCCGATATCCTGCCACTATGCTCGTCGACGGCCATCATCCGCGCTACCCTCGACATGGGGAACGTAATCCGAATTGCCGCAGGGATGAGCTTTATAGGCCTGGGAGCGCAGCCTCCGACACCGGAATGGGGCCTTATGGTAAGCACCGGACGCGCTTTTCTGGTTAACCAATGGTGGGTCCCCACCTTTCCGGGACTTGCCATCCTGGTAACCGTGTTCGGTTTCAATCTTCTCGGAGACGGAATCCGTGATATCGCCGATCCACACCTTAGAAGGGGAGACTAATGGCTGAGACGTTGCTTGAAATAAAAGACCTGTACGTCAATTTTTACACCTATCGCGGGATAGTCCGGGCCATAAACGGCGTTTCCTTTACCGTCGAGAAGGGGGAGTTTTTCGGCCTCGTAGGTGAAACCGGCTGCGGGAAAAGCGTAACCGCATCGGCGGTATTGAACCTCATTCGCAACCCCGGAAGGATCGAAAGCGGACAGGTGGTCTTCAAGGGTAGGGACCTGCTTTCATTGCCCGCTGATACCTTCCGCAGCGAAATACGGGGAAAGGAAATAACAATGATCATGCAACACCCGGTGGCGGCCTTGAATCCTGTTATGAGAGTAGGCGAACAAATCGCGGAAGTGTTTCCCGGAAAAGGGGACAAAACAGCCATTGTTGTAGAGAAACTGCGGGAAGTAAACATACCAGAACCGGAGAAGATAGCCCTTTCCTACCCGCACCAGCTTTCGGGAGGAATGGCGCAGAGAGTGATGATAGCCATGATGCTGGCTCCCAAACCGTCTCTTCTTATAGCCGATGAGCCCACGACGGCACTGGACGTATCCGTTCAGGCCCAGGTGTTGAAACTACTTAAGGAACTGGTGGCCAGACACCGTTCGAGCGTGCTTCTGATTACCCATGACATGTCGGTGGTTGCAGAAACATGCGACAGGGTCGGTGTCATGTATGCCGGAGACATAGTAGAGACAGGAAGCGTCGAAGAGGTAATCTTCAACCCTCTGCACCCATACACTAAAGGTCTCATGGCGGCCATCCCCTCGGAGGACAAGAAAAAACTGGAAGGGATTCCGGGTGTTGTCCCCGAACTGGTCTCACCTCCGCCTGGCTGCCGTTTCCACCCCAGATGTCCCAGGCTTATGGATATCTGCAGCAGTGTAAAACCCTCATTCCATGAAGCCGGAAAAGCACATCGAGTCGCCTGTCACCTTTATTGAGTCTTTTTCTAAAGGCAAAAATAACGGGGCCCCAGGGGCCCCGTTATTTTTTAGCCCCTTTTGACGAACCTAAATCTGCACTACCTTACCTACACCTTTTTCAATTGCCTTCCTGTAAACAAGATCGGCCGTAAGAACATCGTGGCTGGCGATCCCCATGAGCACGGCCCCCCTGCGGCCCTTTCGGGGCGACGAAACCTTTCCGGCACAAAGGTCTCCCATGTCCCCCAGTATGTCTTCTTTTCCGGGATAGCCCTTCTGGAAATAGGCTCCCTGTTCCTGAGTCCAAAGGTACTGGTTTTTGTCGTCGCAGACAAAGGCTTCAGCCTTTGACATGACTTCGGCATCAAAGGCGGAATCATAATCCACGGCGATGGCCAGGCAATCCTTTTTAAGCCAATCTGACTTCACAAACCGCTCGGGATCTGCCACTATCGGCGTACATGTGACAACCACGTCAGCACCATCGACTGCTTCCTGCACACTGCGGCATGGAAGGACATTTATACCAGGCAGGTCTTTTTCTATAAGGCTCTTGTATTTTTCCAACTGCTGCGTGTAGGCGTCATAGGCCTTTACCACACTGAGGCCGGGCAGTGCTTTGGCCACAGCTACAGTATTGGTCCTGCCCTGGACTCCCAGGCCTATAACAGCAAGTGTCCCGGCATCGGGGTCCGCCATGTGCCTTGCGCACACACCCGTGGCGGCTCCGGTTCTCCAGGCGGTTATCCAATTGGCGTCCATTATCGACTTGACGATACCGGTTTCGGCTTCGTTGAGGCACATAATGCCGTTAATATAGGGAAGACCCTTAGCCTGGTTGGGCGGATAGCCCGAAACCCACTTGATTCCTGCAACGTCCGCGTCAGCCCCCACAAAGCATGGCATAGCGTGAATAAAACAGTCTTTTCTCGGGTGAATTCCTATCTTTGCCGGAAGCTCAACCTTGCCTTCTCCCTTAAGCCTGAAACCTTTCTCCACCACATCCATCACTTCCGTTACGGAAATGCCGAGTGCGTCGATCTCCTCAAACGACAAGATTCTTATTTCCATGGTTCTGACCTCCTTTTGTGGGTGGCTCATGCTCCCGGAACTGATTCGTGCAAAAACAGGTGCTTTGCTCGTCGTTACTATCACGTATTCACGCCTTGAAGAAAGTGTCCAGTACCTCTTTTTTCGGAGCCGGCGTCAAGAAACTGACAACCACCATTGCCACAAAAGACAAGACAATGGCCGGTACTATTGCGTTTACCCTGGGGCTTATGAAAACGATACCGAATTGGTTGAAAACGATGAACGAACCAATTCCCACTACCATCGAAGCGATTACTCCCGAGGCGTTTGCGCGTTTCCAGTATAACCCCAGGATTGTAGGCCACAAAAAGGCCGCCTCGAGCCCCCCGAAGGCGAAGAGATTTATCCATATGAGCAATGGGGGAGGATTCAGGGAAACAAGCAAAACCAGGGCCCCGAGAATGGCCGTAGCGGCGATGCTTATATTGGAAAGGGTTTTCCTTTCTGCATTCGGATTTACGTAGTTAAGGTAGATGTCCTTGACTACCGCGGCCGAGGCCAGGATAAGCTGGGAGTCGATAGTGGACATTATCGCGGCCACCGGACCCGCAAGGAAAAGTCCTGCAAAAACCGGAGGCATGATCTTGAGCACCATCGTGGGAAGCACTCTGTCTCCCACTTCCAGGCCCGGAACAATAGCCTGGCCGACGGCCCCGGCAAAATGCATGACAAGAATCAAAAAACCCAACGCGAAGGTTGAACAAATAATGCCCAGGTGCAGGGACTTTGAATCCTTGTAGGCCATACAACGCACCGCCGATTGGGGAAGGCCTACAACTGCGAACCCGACGAGCACCCAGAAGGACAGTATAAAGGGCTTGGCTACAAAGTTGCCGGAACCGAAAGGCGTTATAAGTCCTGGGTCAATTTCCTTGAGTTTCATTATGATGTTGTGCATCCCGCCCCCGGTGTTCAGTATGCCAAAGAGAATGAAAACACCGCCGATGAACATCACTATTCCTTGTATGGCATCGGTAAGGGCCACGGCTCTGAACCCGCCTACCGTTGTGTATATCACTACCGTAAGGGCAAAAATGACAAGGCCCCACCGATAGGAAACTCCGGTTATAACCTCAAAAAGACGGGCGCCTCCTATGAACTGGGCACTCATGGCCGCGACGAAAAAGGCGAGAACAGAAACCGCCCCGAGAAGGACCACCAGTTTGTTTTCGTACCGATGACGAAGGAAGTCGTTCAGTGTCACGGCATTTATCCGCCGTCCCACTATGGCGAATTTCTTTCCCAAAACGGCCAGCGTCAAAAAAGCAGTGGGCAATTGGATCATCGCAAGGAAAACCCAACCGAGGCCAAATTTATAGGCCGCTCCGGGCCCGCCGACATAACTGCTGGCGCTTACATAGGTCGCGACGAGAGTCATGGCAAGAACAAACCAACCGAAGGAACGACTCCCTATAAAGTACTCCTCCATGAAGTCAGGTCCCTTTCTGCTTCGAAGACCACCGGCGATGAAACCTATGCCAAAGACAAGGGCAAGGTATACGAAAACCGGTATTGCAACGGCCCAGTTGGTCATGCTGCTTCACCTCCGGATTTGGAATCCCCGTCATCATCGAGCGGAATATCCTTGAAGAAAAAATGCACCACGACCCAGGTAACCAAAAGAAAGGCTACAAACCCGGCTACACAGCTCCAGAAAAACCATGCGGGAAGCCCCATTACGAAGGTGTATTCGTCCGGATCACCCGATCCGAGGCCATATCCGAAGCCGTACCACCAAATAAAGTAAGCGATAAAAAGCCCTACTCCCCATAATGCTTCCTTTGACGCCTGAGCAAAACGGTCCATTTCCCTCTTCACCTCCATGTTTTTACACTGGCTCCAATACAAATATTAAAGACACAAGCCGCGGAAAAATCCAAAACTTTTATCGAAGCTGCCTTCGTTTTTAGCCGCTACAGCTCCATTCCGCCTCCTCCGAAAGATAGACCACCGCCGTTGTCGCAAAGATGCGGGCTGCTTCGACAAGTTCGTCAATGTCCACGTATTCGTTTGCCTGATGCGGTACATCTCTTTTCCCGGCACCCGTGGTAACAAGGGGAATACCTTTCCAGGCATATAGAAACGTACCATCCGTAGCACCGGGCACGCCATCATACACGGGATGCTTTCCGGTAACCACCTGATAGGCGGTCGAAGCCGCATGAACAATCTGCTCGTTTTTTTCCGTTTTAGTGCATGGCCTTTCCTCGATAAACTCTAGCGACATTTTTACTTTCCCATCCTTACGCGCAATTTCTTCTTTCAAGGAAAGCAGGGCTTCTTTAAGCGCCTGGTGATCCTGCGCTGGAATGGTCCGGATATCCAGTCCCACCAGGGACTGCCGTGGGATGACGTTGAGCTGTCCCCGTCCGGACGAGGGCGAATGAACCATGGTAGGTGTTATGCTGGGCAAACCGAGGTATTCATCCTCTCCATGGATCCTTACCTCCTTTTCCGCCACTTCCCTGAGGGCGCAGATAAACTCAGCCATGGCCCAATTGGGGTTGACACCCGAAAAGGGCATGGCCCCGTGGGCCATCTTGCCTTCCGTTTCCAGGATTGCGCGAAGTGCCCCTTTCTGGCTTATGCATATCCTGTTTTCCTGAGGTTCGCAGATGACGGCAGCATCTACCGAATCGGCCCACCCTCTTCTTATGAAATGCTTGATCCCTTCCATCATCCCCTCTTCATCGACAGGGATACAAAGCATAACGCGCCCTTTGAAAGGGACTCGGGAATCCTTCAACGCTTTTGCCGCGAATATCATTGCGGCGAGATTCCCTTTCGTGTCGCAGGCACCACGTCCGTAGATCCTGCCTTCTTTCAGCTCTCCGCCGAAGGGATCGACTTCCCATTCATCGGGGTCCCCCTCGGTTACCACGTCGGTATGCCCTTCGAAAAGTATTGTTTTCCCGGGTTCATTACCCGCTATCGTCGCTATCACGTTGGGCCTTCCGGGAGAAACTTCCTCCATTACTACCGAAAAACCCCACTCCTCGAGCCTGGAAGCCAAAAAACGTGCCACTTTCTCCTCGTTAGCACCTTCGGTTTCCGGATCAAATACACTGCGAATCCGAACAAGTTCTCTTGTCATATCTACAAGACCGTTTACATCCAGACAAGAAAGCACTCGTTCCCATAGTGTTTCCGACATTTTCACCAGTACTCCTTTCGATCGATAATTCCTGCTCTTTAAAGAGGCCAAATCACATAAACTTTCGAACAGATCTTTGACCCAAGCATTATATTGAGCGGAGCCGGTCAGGTTCCCGGCTCCGCTAGGGTCACGCTTATTTTTAGCAGTCGGCTATTTCAAAAAACATTTTATCTTCATGAACCAAAGGTCGTGTCAATCTCTTATTTCCGTTCCAAATCTCAGGGGTTTGAACAAATCTTTGCCGACTCCACACTCGGGGCACATCCATTCTTCTGGCAAATCCTCGAAAGGCGTAGTCCCTGGTTCTATCCCCTGTTCTGGATCCCCTTTTTGAGGGTCGTAAACATAGCCGCACACGGAACAGACATACTTAGTTTTCATAGGTGACAATCGACCCACCCCTTTCTCCCGGAAGAAACGCCCTAAAGCCTTCCCTTCCGATTTCCCTTACTTTACCATAGTATACCGGCACACAACCAGCCTTGATCGACTCCGATTCCGCAATTACTCCGCGAATTCTCGAGAATTCAGTCAAACTCCCGGCTGGCCCTCGATGTTATCCAATCCGAGTGCGGCAATCCGCTCCCTTGTTGGAACACCTTCCTGTGTCCAGCCCCTGTGGCCGTAATACTCGACCAACATTCTGGAAAGGTAGGGTATGCTGCCGGCGGCGGCGCCTGTTTTTTTATCGTGAGCCGCAAGACGGGGCGGCAGCCTGTCGTCTTTGCGTGTCACGCCCAGTTTGTAATTGAAAAGCCGCTTCAGGTTGAAGTTGCGCTCTCCCGCTTTCATAAGGTCTTCTTTCGTAAAGGGAATACCCGTAACAGCTTCCACCCAGGCGGCGATTACCTCGGGACCCGCAGCTTCCTTCCCCCTGGTGAGAAACTTGCAAAGGCCAAGGTTATTGAAAGTCTCCATGAAATTCTGGGTTATGTAGCAAATTTCGGCCTTGTGCTCCCAGCCGGTTCTTGTCGTTTCCTTATCGAACCCGAAAAGACCAAGTGGTGGTATGCCCATCTCCGCAAAATACGAAAGGGCTTCCAGATGGCAGGCACCCCTGTTTGCGGTGGCGTAATTGACGGCCATAGAGGTAAAGGCCCTGGGGTCGTGGTAGGCAAACTCCAGACCTTTCGTCTCGACGGCGAACTCCTCGGCAAGCCCGCCTATTTCAGCCGCGCAGCGCCTGACCCCCTGGCCGAGAAAGGCCCCAAACCCCTTCGCGTGACCGATCTGGTCTACCAGCTCCAGAATCGCCTCGCCATTGCCCCACGTCAGATCTATTCCACCCGTGTCCTCTTTGGTGATAAGTCCGTGCTCATAGGTTTCCATTGCCCAACCAATGACACCGGAGGTCGAAATTGTGTCAAGACCAAAACGATTGCACATGTCATTGGCGGCTACGAGAACCTTCAAGTCGTCATTGAGGAGATTGGCGCCAAAACCGTCGCACGTTTCATATTCCGGCCCATGAGAGATTCCGCCCGCATAGGGACCGAATTCGACTTTTACATCCTTTCCGCAGCGGATGGGGCATGCATGGCACCCATAATGCGAAACAAAGCAGGTTTCCGCGATTTTCTGGCCGTTAGTCTTTGAGGCTCCTTCCTTCCAGGAACCCAAAGACCAATTCCGAATCGAGAGGTCCCCGTTTGCTTCAACGGTCTCTACTCCACCGGCGGTTCCAAAATCGGTGAGGCCCTTCGCCCCGACCATAATTTTCGGTACACTATCCTTGTTGATCGCGGCCAGCTTGCTTTTGTCTGCGACAGGCACCTTTCGGGTGCCTCTAACAGCGATCGCTTTTACCTTTTTCGAGCCCATCACTGCACCGACTCCTACGCGGCCCGCGGCCCGAGTCGCTTCGCCGCCAACCATGATGCCCGCAATGAGGACGGCCTTTTCGCCTGCGGGGCCTATGCAGGCCACTTCAAAATCTTGCCCGTGGGTCTTTTTGATTGCTTCGGAAGTCACATACACGTCGAGGCCCCAAAGATGTCCGGCATCACGAATTTCGACATTTTCGTCATCGATTACGACATAAACAGGTCGATCCGCCACTCCTTCCAGAAAGACACCATGCCAGGACGCTTTTTTAAGCTGTGCCCCCCAATATCCGCCGACGGTGGATTCTCCCCAGATACCGGTTAATGGGGACTTGGTACACACCGAAGTCTTGCAGGCGCAGGGAACGTTAGTGCCGGTGAGCAAGCCGTTCAGGAAAAAAAGCGCATTGTCTGGCCCGAGGGGGTCCACATCGTATAAACCCCGTTCGTAAAAGTACATGGCAGCGAGCCCAGAGCCTCCCAGATGTCTTTCCCAAAGCTTTTGCGGAACCGTCCAGGTTTTGGTACCCTTTGAGGTCAGATCAATTTCCATAATTTTCATCTCAAATTTTTCGCTCCGTTCTTCCATTTCCTGTTTCCCCCTTGTTGCTTGCTTGATGTTAAAAACGGAAGGGGCGAAAACGATACCATCCCTTCCGTTGTAACACCCCTAAAGTATTCAAATAGAACTAAAAAGCTTTCCTGTAAAGTTCTACGATCTGTTTCTCATCAACGCTGCGCGGGTTGTTCGCGGGACTCCCGCTCACAACGGCATCGTGAGCCATTTTTTCGAGAACCTTTTCGAAATCTTCCTTTTTTACGCCCATTTCGCTAATCGAGGGCACTTCGACATCCTCACAAAGCCTCCTGATGGCGTCTACTGCTACCAGAGCCGCGTCAAGTACTGGAAGCCCTTCTACATTCTCTCCCATCGCTTCCGCCACTTTCGCAAATTTCTCGGGAACCGCCAGGTAAGTAAACTCAGCCCAGGTCGGAAGCAAAACTGCGTTGGAAATACCATGGGCCAGATGGAAATTGGCTCCTATAGGCCGGGACATGCCATGTATCAGCGTTACCGAGGAGTTGTTGAATGACATACCTGCAAGGGTCGAAGCCAACATCATATTGGACCTCGCCTCCAGGTCATCGCCATTGCACCAGGCCTTTCTGAGGTTCTGGGAGATCAACTCGATGGCCGCCAGCGACACCTTGTCAGTCATGGGAGTAGCCTTCTTTGAAACATAAGCTTCAATGGCGTGACAGAAAGCATCAAGCCCCGTGGCAGCGGTAACCTTTGGGGGCACCGTAAGGGTGAGGATCGGGTCCGCTACAGCTATGTCGGGCATTACAAAGGGAGATCCGATGAGCATTTTTACATCATTTTCTGTGTCCGTAATTATTGTGAACCTCGTGACCTCCGAACCAGTACCGGCAGTTGTGGCAATAGCTACCACGGGAGGGGTTGGCTTCGAAACCTTGTCGGCACCCATGTACTCCGTGATTTTCCCACCATTAGTTGCGAGAATACCCACAGCCTTGGCCGTATCGATAGGACTTCCTCCTCCAAGGGCAATAAGGAAATCGCAGTTTTCTTTTTTATAGACTTCAAGTCCTTCATATATGAACCTGTCTTCTGGTTCTCCGGCCACGCCGTCGAAAATCACGTAGCCAACAGTCGCATTATCGAGAATTGCCGTCAATTTGCCAACGTACCCCGACTTCTCCATTATCTTGTCCGTGACCAGAAGGGCTTTTTTACAACCAATCCGCTGTATTTCCTTACCCAACATTTCCAGCGAACCAGGTCCCTGCAAAAGCACCTTGGGCATTAAAAAAGCAGTACCCTTCATTTTTGCGTACCTCCTTAAGGTTAATTCTTCTGTTTCCTGTTTCCCCGTTTCCTGTTTCCCCGTTTCCCTTACTCGTTTCCACCATAGTTAAATATCCGGTCGCTATAAAAATAGACTATCTTACGGTAATCCTATGCCATGAAGAGCTATTAGAGCAAATACGGCAATGACAGGTATGACAATCTGGGTCACGAAAATCGGCCAGTAAGCTTCCCTGTGCGTTTGATGACAGATGGAAAGAAGAGTGATCTGGGCACCCTGGTGCGGCAGAGTATCTAGCGTTCCCGCAGCAATGACCGAGACCCGGTGAACCCACCCCATAGGAACACCCAAAGATGCGTAAGTAGTTCCCAATGCCGCATAAGCCACGCCAAGACCCCCGGATGCGGAACCTGCTGCTCCTGCAGCAACAGCAGAGGTGATAGCCACAAAAAGTAGAGGCGACATCTGGAGATCTTTGAGCATACTGATAATCTGTTCGAAACCAACGGTACCCCGAACCACTCCTGCAAAGCCAACCACGATGGCTGTATTGAGTATGGCCGGCGCGGAGTTCATGGCCCCCCTGTTGAGAATCCCGACCCATTCCTGATAATCTCCGCCGTAGTTTCTGAAAAGCACGATAGCTGTGAGTATGCCCGCAAGCACTGCTCCCTCAACAGGCATCTGGACTACGTTGAAAAGAACAAGGATCAGAATCGGAGGGATAGCTGCAAGATAAGGATTCGGTAACTGAGCATCTTCGCCAAGTGCTTGGGTAAATTTCTTTACGTGTTCATCTTCGACAAAATAATGACCTTTCTTTTGATAGGCCTTACCTTGCCATTCAAGGTAAGCAAAAATCAGCGCAAATTGTATTATCGCAGCAACGGCGCCACCTATAGGATCGGCAATGGAACTCGTCCCTAGAACTCGCATCGGTATGATATTCTGGATGGCAGGTGTACCGGGTCCGTTCATCGACCATGTCCAGCATCCTGCCGAAATAGCTGCGGGTATTAGCCTCCGGCTCAGGTTCGCCTCTCGGAAAAGGTGCAGTGCGATAGGGTACATGGCAAAGAAAACGACAAACCCGCTGATGCCACCATATGTCAAAAGTCCTGTTATGGTCATGATAAGGGGCGCTACGAACTTCCCTTTCGTAAGCCCCGCCATCCAGTGCGCCAACGCCTTGGCCGCCCCTGTTTCCTCCATCACGGACCCGAATACGGCTCCAACAAAGAAGATAAGAAAATAGTTTTTCACATAACCAGCCGCCGTCTCCATATAAGGACCGAGCATCGTCTCGAAAAGCGGAAGACCCGCTACAAGAGCGACGAGAATGGACAAAAGCGGACCTAAGATCAAAGCACTCCATTTTTGAAATGCCAGATAGCCGAAAAGGATCAACGCTATCGGTAAAATGGCAATCTGGATAAAATCCATCTTCCTTTTCCCTCCTCACGTTCAAAATTTCTCATTACACACAGCGCAAAAAAACGATACTGTTTAACCTCCGCCGATCACCGGCATGATCAGTACCGTTTCTCCGTCTTTGGCCTTGTCTTCCAGGTTTCTGGTTTGGTTTTCTACTGAAAGATACGCTATTTCACTCAAGGGCAATCCTGCCTGTTCGATGACATCCCTGTAGGTCGAACCATCTGGAACTTCTATCAGAAGTTCTTTACGTTTTTCCCGCTCGTACCAGTAGAGACTTCCTTCAAGCCTTAAATGGATTTTCAAACCCTTTTCGCTCGCTTTCCTCACCGGAAATGACTAATTGATGACATAAACCCTTATCAGGGCATATACTTTTCTCATTTCAAGATATCAGGTATGCTTGCTCCGGACGGTATTACAGTTTCACATCCAGCGCATAAAAGAACTGTGATTCCATAACATTTTTTATCCACAAATCAGCAATTGTCATACAGCGACCAAAGCGGAGGGACGAAAATGCTGGTTGCCGACCTTTTGAAAAAAAAGATGTTTCCTGACTTCAGACTTGTAGCTGGTTCGAAGGGCCTGTCTGAAAGACTCGGTGGCGTTTCGGTGATCGACTGCCCGGATATGTTCTACTGGGCACGCGGTGGAGAATTCCTGATCGGAAGCGGGTTTATCTTCAAAAACGACCCTTCAGGCCTTGCTTCGTTTATCAAACAGGCCTGGGAGAAAAATGTCGCCGCTATCGGGCTGAAGCTCGGGAGGTACCTTTCGGAATATCCTCCGGAGGCCATCGAAGCCGCTAACGATTTAGGGTTACCCCTTATAGACATTCCCATGAAGTATAAGTGGGTCGACATCATAGAGTTAATTCACGACATTCTTTATCTTGAAAGGAAATCCCTGCAGGGAGATATTCATGAAGGCTTTCTAACCATGTGGGACGAAGTCTGGGACGTGAGACGGTCCTTGCTGGGTCTGGCCAAAACATTGGGAAGGGAAATAATAGTCATCGCGCCCCAGATTCAGATAAACAATGTTTTCTTACCCCACGGCGAATCTCTCGATTTCGAGGACGCGGGCAAGTTTTTTCAAAGTCCCGTCGTAAAAGATATAACACTTCCCCGAGAAGGTAATGTGCAGGTGAGCATAGAACACAGGCAAATAGGTAACAACATGGAAACTTACGCCGCTTATCGCCTTAAAACCGATTCAATAATAGAACTTTACCTTCGCATGACGGAATCGGAGCAGTACATACCACTTCAGCATCAACGCATGGTCCTCAGGGCTATCAGTCTTATCAGGGCGTCGATAATCGAAGAACGTCTGATCAGCAGTAAAATCCAGGCCCAAAAGGAACGCTTTCTGGAGAACCTTTGCCTGGGAATGTATAACGACGCCGATCTGGCGCTTCAAAAAGCCAATTCACTGGACATATTACTACCCGACGATCCGGCCGTTCTCGTTGTGGCACCAAGGGACCAGGAGCACAGTTACCTGCCGACTCCAATTTACACGTCCATGTATGCCTACCGGATCGGTTTCAATTGGGTTTGCATAGATTCTTCCTCTCGCATTGAAGAAAACAGGCTTCACATCGACGAACTGGCCCGGGAAAACGATCTGTGGATCTCCATGGGGAGCCCCGCCAAGGATATCCAAGGGATAGCCAGGTCTTACAGCGAGGCGAAAAAGTCGTATTTCTGGCTTCGCGAATTCCGACCCGAGGCCGGGTTTTACGCCTTTAACAACCTTCTCGTCCAGACACTGTTCTCACAGGTCGTAAAATTGCCGGAAGCCAAGGATCTGTGGGAACGCTACTGGCTTCCACTAAAAACAGATAAGGGCACGCGCCGTATTTTCAGCCTGGCAGAAGTGGCAAAAACACTGATTCAACAGGACTTCAACGCCAGGAAAGCCGCCGAAGTCCTGCACCTGCACTACAATACCATCCGCAACTATATCGAGGAGCTCGAAAGGACACTCGGAATCAGTCTGGATGACCAACTCAACAGGCAAGCCCTGATCCTGGGATATTACGTGGATATTTCCAGAGAAAGCTAGGCATCCTTCAACGTCGATACCTGATTCTACGGGCAGGCTCGAAACTCGACCTTCCCTCCTGAAGGATACCGTCATAGGCCTGTACGTTTCGGTCCTCGAGGTGATCGAAGGTCATGGGACTTCTTGTACCGCAACTCATGAACTTTATGGGATCCGGGTTGAGCTGCGCGGAGAAAATCTCGTCGCATCCCCTGGCCTGGGCAAGCTTCCATCCGGTGGGATCGATAATCATGGAATTGCCGAAATAACCAACCGGACCGTTTCCTACGGCGTTGACAGCCACGTAGTAGACATGGTTGTCGTAAGCCCTGGCCTTGTTTGTAAATTCCCACACGTCGAAGGACCTCAAAAAAGCGGAAGGTCTGCAAATTATCTCCGCCCCCTTGAGCGCCTCTACCCTCGCGAGTTCCGGGAAATCGCCATCGTAGCAAATGGTCAAACCTATTCTGGCGAGGCGGGTTTCCACCACTACGGGCTTTTTCCCGGCCGTCGTCCAACCACCGCCCTCTATTCGTTCTTCCGGAAAAGGATGTGTCTTGTGGTAGACTTCTCCCCTGATTTCTCCTTTGTCATCGATTACGGCCGCTGAATTATATATGACACCTTCCCGTTCTCCCCGGCTGTACGTTGTCCACACCACGTGCACGCCAAGTTTGGAAGCTGCCTCCTGTACCCTTTCGGTGCAGCTTCCAGGAATAATGTCTACGGCATTCCAGAGCTTTTCGAGGGCTTCTTCGGCTTTAACGTTCTGGAAGGGAAGAAATCCTGTCGTTATGGTTTCCGGGAAAACGACCAAATCGGCACCGTGTTCGATGACAGCCCGTTCAAGAAAAACAAGCGATTTGGTTATGTTGCTCTCAACGTCCATGGGTTTGACGGCAAACTGGCATCCCGCTGCGACAATCCGTTCCATTTAAGACATTCACCCTTCTTCCTGGTATTTTCTCCAAAATACGAGAATAGTATTTCCTTTGGCCGAAAACAGACCTGAAATACCACTCAAATATTATTATATTGATTATTGACCGGATCTGTTTTGTAAAAATATCACAAGCAACCCTGTCCTTGGGTCAAAAAAACCACAATTTCCTTCCGACGAGGGCTGTCCTTTCACATACATTATTCGACCAAAAGCAGGGCGTATCTGTCGGTCGGCTCGTCGGGCTTTCTTTTGACCGTTATAGGATATCCCAGCTTTAGAGCGGCGGTGTAGACGTCGACGGCCATGGCTTCCATGGTGGGACGCCGCTCATGAGGATTCCGGCAGTCTTTCGGGTTTCCTGCGCAATCGTCACAGAGGTTGCAAGGATCCAGGGGCAAGGCAAAAACGCGCACCATTCCGCCCAAAAAAACCTTTTTTTCTATTTCCAGAAATTTCCTCTGGTGCACTTTAGCCCACTCCCTGTGTTTTTCCTTTGGAGCTGTGCTGGGCACGTGAACGAACACGGACTTTTCGTATTCGTCAAAGAAATTCCTGCACTCCGCCACTGAGGGCACATAAGGAGGACAGGAAGCGTTTTTCCTGTTTTCGTCACATCCAAAAAGACACTTCATTCTAACCCAGTGAGCCACAGGCAGCGTTTTGGGCCGAATCCACTTGAATTCTCCGTATCCGTTTTCCCTCAAAAGCTCACTGATCCAGGGTATTTCCGGAGTGTAATAGTCCTGCATCTTGATCCACCTCTTTTCTCAAGGTATATTGACCTCTCGACAGCTACGCTTTTTAACCGGCCTTCATCTTTCGCGCATTTAACGCATTGCTATTCACTTAGACAGAGCTATCATACCTGACGACGCAAGGGCAGGAAGATCGACACCTCAAGGCCTCCATCTACTGCATTTGCAGCCGTTATTTTACCTCCATGAAGAACGACCGCCCGTTGCGCTATGGCCAGGCCAAGCCCGACGCCGCCGCTACCTCTGTCTCGTGCCTCGTCGATACGATAGAAAGGCCTGAAAATGTCGGGCAGGCTTTCTTCAGGGACCCCCGGCCCGTAATCCCGAACGGAAATGACCACATTATCTCCTGTTTCACGAAGCCTGACTTCGACAGGCTCACCTAAAGGCGTATGGCGCACCGCGTTTCTTATGACATTTTCCAGGGCGCTTCGAAGCATTTCTTCGTTGAAGGCAATGAAACATGCTTCAGTCTCCGATTGTAAGCGCACTTTCTTTCCCTCGTGAGAGGCTTCAAAACCCGCATCCTCCACTATGCCCTGCAGAAATGCGCGCAAGTCTGAAAGGGTCATTCGCACCCGCCCCATGTCGGCATCCAGTCTGGCTATGGAAAGAAGCTGTCCTGTAAGTTCTCCCAGGCGTTCGGCCTCGACTTCTATCCTATCCAGGGCAAGTTTTGCTTCTTCTTTCGAACGTTTTCTCGCCAGTTCGAGGGCGACCACAAGACGAGCCAAGGGCGATCTCAACTCGTGGGAGATGTCCCTGATCAATCGATTTTGCGCGTCCAGCAACTCGTTGATGTGACGAGCCATGACGTCGAAACTCCTTCCCAATTGACCTATCTCGTCACTGCGTTTTTTTAGCCTGTCCCCCACTCTTACGGAAAAATCCCCTTCGGCGATAGCCATTGCAGCCTTGTTGAGTTCACCAATGGGGCGCGCCAAGTGCCGGGCCAAAAACCATGATATCAGGACGATAGTGAAAAAAAGTCCCGTCAGGTGTATGAAAAGGGCTGGCTTGTTTCTCGTGAGGTCGGGGAAAAGAGGGCGTTTCGGCAACACTGCGACCAGGGTATAGGGACTACCTCCTTCAGAAACCCTTTCCTGGATCATAAACAGTATTTTCCTTTTGTGTATTGTGGTTTCCCCGCTTAGTTTCGAATATTCTACAATTTCGAGGACTCTTTCATCCATAGGTCCGGGGGCGAGGGATTTGCCCTCGGCGTCGAAGACATGAATCGAAAGACGGCTCTGTCGTCGTATTTCGTCAAGGTGCTCCCTTAGGGCTTCGCTCCCTTTTTCTTCGTAAATCTCTACACTGCGTATCCCGTGGTTGGAAAGAGCGTCCGCTATGATGTCTTCCCTACCCGTCAGGATTATCCCCTGGCGAGTCATGAAAATCGTAAGGCCTATGCCGACGAGCACCATCGCCAGCATTCCGCCCAGAAACCAAAGGAAGATGGTTGCAAACAGACTCTTGCCGGCCTTCATTTTTCTCCCTCCGGAGGATAGGCAAAAAGGTAACCTTCTCCCCTCAGCGTCTTGATCCTTTCACTGCCGTCGGGGTAAGGGCCGATTTTCTTTCGGAGATTGCTGATATGCACGTCGATGCTCCGGTCGAAGGGGGAATAAACTCTTTTCAAGGCTCCTGGAACGAGTTCCTCCCTTGCCACGAGCCGGCCTGCCGATCGAAGGAGAATCTCCAGTATGGAAAATTCGACGGTGGTGAGGAAAATGTTCTTGCCGTAAAGACGAACTGTTCTGGAAGCTGGATCAAGTTCCAGCCCCCCTACGGCAAAAAGCGGCAGTCCCGAAGCACCGTCTTCTCTTGCGCCCCTCCGCAGCACAGCACGAATCCTCGCCAAAAGCTCCCTCGGGTTGAAGGGCTTTGGCAGATAATCATCGGCACCAAGCTCCAGACCTACTATGCGGTCCACGTCGTCGCCCCTCGCGGTCAACATCAGAACAGGCATATTGGACTCTTTCCGCAGTTCCCTTAGAACATCGAGACCACTCATCCCGGGCAGCATTACATCAAGAATCACAAGGGCATAGGCATCGTTCCTGGCGGCCTCCAGCCCTTTCCGGCCGTCGTGAGCGGAATCAAGGCAGAATCCCTCGGCTTCGAGGTATTCATGCAACAGATCGCAAAGTTCCCTGTCATCTTCAATTATCAGGATCCTTTCCATACCAGGAGGACCTCCCTTGATATACCCACTGTAGCCCAATGGAGCTGTCTCTGCCATTAAGAATGGTAAAAGATTGCCACAAAAGTCTTTACAAAACTTTACAGAAGTCATCGCACTTTTTACGCTGCGCATAATACAATGCTTGCATCAAAGACGATATTCGCATCCCGGGAGGAAAGGCATGAAAAAATTTCTGTCGACCTTGCTTTTGATGTTTTTTATTTTATTCCCGGATCTTCCGATCGAAGCTTCGGACGAGATACTATCCCTGGATAAATGTATTACTCTTGCCTTGGAAAACCATCCGTCCATCGCCTCCGCCGAGTCAGAAGTCAGGGCGGCGGCGGCAAGAACCCAACAGCAAGCTTCGGGACTCAGGCCTTCGCTTTCAGGCAGCGCAAGCCATTCCAGAAGGCGTGACAGTGACACCTCCTCCACATCCGTTTCTGTAAACCAGATACTTTCCGACGGAGGCAAGAAAAAGACAGCTGTCGACGCCGCGCAACTAAATTACGAAGCTGCCGGTAAAGACCTTGCAAGAACCAGGCAGGATGTGATTTACAACGTTACCGAGGCCTTTTTCGGCGTTTTACAGGCCCAATGGAACGTCATAGTCGGAGAGGAAACCCTGGACCTTTACACGCAGCAACTTGAAAAAGCCCGGGCGGCTTACGGCGCCGGGACAGTGGCAAGGTCGGACGTGACGGCGGCGGAAGTGGACCTTGGAAACGCTCTAGTTGATCTCACCCGCTCAAGAGCTAACCTCGAGCGTTCGATAGCGGTTTTGGAAAATGAAATGGGCAACCCACCCCTTCCTTCGTCTTACGGACTTGCTGATCCCGGCATTTCTGGTGAGATCGTCATAAGCCTCGATGAGGCAATGAAAGAGGCCCTGGCAAACAGGCCGGACTTTGCCTCCAGCCGTCTGGCTCTTCAGGCGGCGAAAGCCAATCTCAGCTACCAGGCAAAGTCCATGAATCCCGAATTTTCCGGTTTCGCTGGTTATGACTGGTCCCACGGCAACTCCGGCGGTGAAGACGAGTGGCGTACCGGAGTCTCCGTTTCCATCCCGCTTTACGATGGTGGGCTGACGTCGTCCAGGATCGAGGAAGCCTGGGCAGACATCGAAAAAACAACCTCTGCATTGACTTTATCCAGGCAAACCATTCTTCTGGAGGTTAAAACAGCAATGCTCGACATCGAAGAGGCTCGTGAGAACCTCAAACTCACGGAACTGCTTGTTCGCCAAGCCAGAGAAAACCTTGAACTTGCAACCGGTAGATACCGGGTAGGCGTAGGGAATTCCCTTGAGGTCAGTCAGGCTGCCGAAAACTACAGCCAGGCACAGAAAACCCGGTACAATGCCATATACCAGTATCACCAAGCCTCAGCAAGTCTGGAGGCGGCCATGGGACGCGACCTTGCTCCCTGGACCACAGAAGACAAAAAAGTCGCCCAGGCGTCTGTGGAGGTTTCTGAACAATGAAGAAAAAGAGGCATTTGCTATTTTGGGGAATCGCCCTGATCGCCATAATCTCGGGCCTTTATCTTTTGCTCAGGGAACCGAGCCAGGAGGTCGTGTATTCCACGGTACTCGTAGAAAGAGGCGATATCATACAAACCGTTTCGGCGACCGGCACACTCCAGGCGGTGAACACCGTAGAGGTGGGAACCCAGGTGTCTGGAACGATCGAAGAGATATTTGTCGATTACAATTCCCCGGTGAAAAAGGGGCAGGTCATTGCCAAAATCGATTCCACCCTTTTTCGCACCGAGGTACTGAAAGCGGAAGCCGATCTCGCCTCGGCCAAAGCGTCCGTCGAGGAGGCTCAGGCCGAACTCGTCGAAGCCGTTAAAAATGCTAACCGTCAGAAAACACTCTATGCTTCCGATTTCGTCGCAGAAAGCGAGGTTGACGCCGCCTTGACGGCTCTAAGTACCGCCCAGGCTCGCCTCACTTCCTCGAAAGCATCGGTCCTACAGGCCGAAGCCGCTCTTGAGAAAGCGCGCACAAACATGCGATATACGACGATCGCCTCCCCCGTCGACGGAGTAGTAATCGCAAAAGATGTAAGCGCCGGCCAGACAGTGGCGGCCAGCCTGCAGACGCCAACGCTTTTTACCATCGCCGAGGACTTGTCTTTAATGCAGGTGGAGGCCGACGTGGACGAGGCTGACATAGGCTATGTAAAAGAAGGAGCTCATGTTTCTTTTTACGTAGACGCCTACCCGGAAGAAACTTTCACCGGCAAGGTCCGACAGGTTCGCCTGCAACCTGTGAAAACGGAGAACGTAGTTACCTACACCGTAGTTATAGACGTTTCCAATCCCCAACTTCTCCTCAAACCCGGCATGACGGCAAATGTCAGTATTCAGGCAGCGACGGCGTGGAACGTTCTCAAGGTCCCCTCCATGGCCCTGCGCTTTGTCCCCGAAAGCGATACCGCAAAATGGAATCAGGCCGATGCCCTGAACAATACAAGAGGCGCCGCGGTTTGGGTCCTTTCTGGGCAAGACGGCAAGACGCCTCAACGGATTCCTGTAAGAACCGGCATCTCCGACGGCAGTTTCACCGAGGTGGAAGG